>CAZUZK010000025.1:0-3520 GCA_964624745.1 uncultured Bacteroides sp.
CCGGCAGGCGATATGGGCGTCGGCGGAAGAGAAATCGGTTTCCTCTTCGGTCAATACAAAAAAATCGTCGGTAGCTATGAAAACGGCGTTCTCACCGGCAAAGGCTTGAGCTACGGCGGCTCTCTCATTCGTCCCGAAGCGACGGGCTACGGCGCAACCTATTTCCTTGACGAGGTTCTTAAGCACGAGGGCGAACAGCTCAAGGGCAAGACCTTCTGCCTTAGCGGCTTCGGCAACGTGGCATGGGGCGCAACCGCAAAAATCACCGAGCTGGGCGGCAAGGTCGTCACTCTCTCCGGACCTGACGGATACATTTACGATCCGGACGGCGTAACCGGCGAAAAGATTGATTTCATGCTCGAAATGCGTTCTTCAAACCGCAACAAGGTTCAAGATTACGCAGACAAATACGGCTGCCAATTCGTCGCAGGCAAAAAGCCTTGGGGCAACGTCAAGGCAGACGTTTATATGCCGTGCGCAAGACAAAACGAGGTTCTTCTCGAAGACGCGGAAGCTATGGTTAAGCTCGGCGTACCCGTACTCAACGAGGTCTCGAATATGCCTACTACAAACGAAGCAATCGCATATTTGCAATCTCACGGCGTTTTGGTCACTCCGTCCAAGGCGGTCAACGCAGGCGGCGTAGCGACAAGCGGTCTTGAAATGTCGCAAAACAGCGAGCGCCTCTCCTGGACGGCAGAAGAAGTAGACGCAAAGCTCAAACAAATCATGAAGGGCATTCACAATCAGATTTGCGACGCGCTGAACGCGTACGGCCTCGATTACAACCTTGTCAAGGGCGCAAACCTTGCAGGCTTCAAGAAGGTTTCCGAAGCAATGCTCGCACAAGGAATCAACTGATAAATCTTGCAAAACGTTACGGACGGCGCAGAAAATCTGCGCCGTCTTTTTATCTCGCTTAAATTAAGAATAACACGCAAAACCGTGATTCTAAACGCTCTTTTTTAGCTTTTTGTTTTATTAACAATGTCGCTGATTTTTATTTTACACCCTCTTGTCGCAGGGTTTTATCGCAAACAATCGCACGGCTCGCAATATCGAATTACCCGTCGTTTTGCGAATATATTTATTCGTTGCTATTACCTATGCAATCATCGGAGTTATTCTCCGATTTTACTCTCCTTCCGTTCCTTATTACAGACACAAGCTCCAATAAGGACAGCGTGCAAATAACCGACCACAGCAAAAAGCCCGTTATCATTGCAAGCATACGCATTTCGCCGACAAAACCGCCAAACGTTACGATAAGCACGTATTGCAGCGCAAGCACGGACACCACCGCGTCGTTGAAATTCACCGTCAGCAGCAGTCTTTCCACCCTATCGTATTTGCGCCTGTTTTTGAAATTGACGGAGGCGTGCGCGATTTTATATACGGTATACGTCGCCATTGTAATGGCTATGACAACGCTATAATTGACCTGTCTTTTTTCGGTTGCCATTGCGGCAAGCGGCGCAACTAGGGCTATATCCGCAACCAAAATCAAAAGACAAACAATCATACCTCTTTTCTTTTGCGTCTTTATATCGTCGGTTTGCTTGATTTTCGATAGCACGACCGCAAGCCTGATAAAAAGCAAAACGGCATAGTATATCCCTATGCCGAAATTCCAGACGTTACGTCTTAAAGCCCCGATTGTAACGTTAAAAATCGCAAATGCAGTCGTCGCGAGGACGGAAACGACTATATCCGTCGTTTTTATCCGCCTCGTGCGATTGTCGTTTTCTGTATAATCGGAATTTTTTTCGCCTGCCATACCTTGTTAAATCAATTCTGCCGACAAAAGCTCATTGCCCTTTTCAAGCAAATTTGCGAGCTTTTCCTCCGTTTCATCTATTGCCGGAAGTGCCTGCTTCGTCTTCTTCTCCGCAATTTTCTTATACGCGAGATAGTTAAGACCGCACATCGCAAAGCCTACGACGCCGAGAACGATTCCGCCGACCAGCGACGGCGTATCCGACGTTTTGGTAAGACACAAACTCATTCCGCCGCCGAATACGAGCGCGGAAATCGTACCGAAAACATATCCGAAAATGCTTGCGCCCTTCGTTTTGCTTGTCTCGAGTCCCTTGAGCGTGGCGTACGTCTCTTCTGCTTGTCTTTCGATTTTGACAAGCTCCGTCTTGTGCGGAATTTTTCTATCGCGCTTAAAGGAAACAATCACGCTGTCTATTCCGTTTGTACGCACCGAGGAAATCTCCCAGCCGAACGCCTCGTACATATCGCACACCTTTGCTTGCTCATTCATTTTTACCATTTTTGACATATATTCATACGTCACAAAGTCTTTGTTTTCCATAAAAACACTCCTATTTCGTCTTTTTATTTATCTCGTCCGCAAAAAAATAATGTTGACTTTTGCGCGAGACAAGTGTATCGTAACCATATAAAAAGCAGAAATCAACTCGCTTTTTCGCAAAAGAAACACATCTGCGTTTCTGTTGTCAAAAATGAGACGATTTGCACTTTCTGTTGTCGGCAACGAGACAAATTCGGAGGTTTTGTATCATGCAATACTCACAAGAGGATTACGTCGAACACTATATCGTACAGGCATTGTTCAAGCTTATGGGGCAATACGAATACGAAAAAATATCCGTCACGGACATCGCCAACAAAGCGGGCGTGGGCAGAGCCACGTTTTATCGTCATTTCAAAACCAAAGAAGACGTCATCGTTTATTACTTTAATCACATAAAAACGGAATACAATTCCGCAATGAAATATTTTCCTCGCTGCAAGGAAGATTATGTAGATATATCAACAAGCATTTTCGCCCTGTTTAAGGAAAACGTCGATATTTTCAAATTGCTAAAGCGCGCACATCTCGAATACCTTTATCTCGATTATCTCAACAAAAACTTTAAGACTTTGTTTGAAAACACCGTTCCCGATGCCAACGAATATTCCCCGTTGATATATTCGGGAATGCTGTTCAACGTGTCGATGAAATGGCTCGATGAGGACTGCGCAACCCCTGCAAAAGACGTCGCGCAAACAATGATAAACGCCATTTATTTTTGATTAGTTGATGATTTATTTGTAAACCTTTTATTGTTCATTTGCGATGCGTTTTACTGTTCATTTGCGATGCGTTTTACTGTTCATTGGTGATTCGTTTATTGTCCATTTGCGATTCAATTATTGTTTATTGCAATTCGATTATAGGTTATTTTTTGATGTGCTTATGAGCTGTTTTTTGATTTTTAACCTGTTTTACTTCTCGTTTATTTCTATATTTTTTGTGTGTTTTTAAGAAAAAATTTTGCGATTTTTAATGTGTTTTGAGGTGATTTTTAATGCGTTTTCGGGCATTTTTTTGCGTAATTTTATGCAAAAAAACGTGCTTTTTTGCACGTTTTTTAGCGTTTTTTTGACGTTTTTCGGGCATGTTTCACAGATGTTTCACGCGAATTTTACCGTTTTTACCACACTTTTTAAGCCTAAAATTTTCCGCTTTTTCAGCCTCGAAAATTCCGTTTTTTCGCTCAAATTTCAG
>CAZUZK010000025.1:3620-21280 GCA_964624745.1 uncultured Bacteroides sp.
TAAAATTTTCCGCTTTTTCAGCCTCGAAAATTCCGTTTTTTCGCTCAAATTTCAGCATCTTCAACAGGTTGTTCCACCCCGAAATCAGGCTCCGTTCAGTTAAACCCGTCCCTGCATTTTGCGTGTTTTCTGCTGTTTCTGCAACGGAATTTTGCACTTTTCCTATTAATCGGCGTTAGAATCGATGTTGTTTTCTGTTAATTCCACATCGGAATCAGGTGCGATTTCGGATTGTTCGAGCGAGGCTTCCTCGCCGTCGGAAGATTGTTCGAGGGCTGTTTCCTCGTCGGCAGATTGTTCAAGGGTCGTTTCGTCGATAGCCGTTCCCTCCCCCTCAGTGGCTTGAACGACCTCTTTTTTCTCGCGGAAAACAACGAATTTTTGCCACAAAAACTCAAGCGCAAAGTTGATTATCATAACCGTGCCTTCCGCAATTATTCCGGCTCCGTCATCGCCTATTGAGCCGAGCAGGGCTTGCTTTATCGTGTGGACGTACCACGTTTGGAAGGGATAAAACGGAACGTAAAACAAAAATGCCAGCGCCATTGCCTTTGGCACGTTGCTTGCGTCCTTAAATGTGAATTTGCGATTGAAGGTGAAATTCCACAATATCGACGCGCAAAGCGCAACCGTTGTCGAAACAAACGTAACGACGTCCATATCGTCGGTTATAAAGTGTATTGTCTTGTTGCTTTGCGGAATGACGGCTTGCAAAATGGTGAACAGAACGATTTGAATAATACCGGCACTTGCCGCGCACAATGCGTATTTAATAAACTGCATTATGCCCTTGCGCTTTTCTTTTTTCGCAAGCTTCTCGGCATATTTGAGGCTGTATTCATACAAAATTCCGCGCGGAGCCTCCTCGTCAATCGTCGATTGCACGTCTTCCTCCGCAACGCCCTGCACGTTGTCGGCGGCGTCGTTTTGCTCAACATTGTCTATAGCGACGTTTTGTTCGTTGTCCATAAGCTTCTCCTAAATACGCCGTATGCGCAGTTATGCGCGCACACGTCTATAACAAGTTTAACACACATTGTCTTTTTGTCAATATCAGCTTTTTGCGTTGTGTTTTTCGACAAGGAAAATTTCTCGTTTCAATTCAATTTTCTCGGAATTTGCACGCGAACCCAAGAAAACCACAGCTTATATTCGGCAATTATTTTCCCGCCTTTCGTCTACGCTTTCCACTTTTCTTTTTGTGAAAATATTTGTCGTTTTTGCGTGAAAATGCGCTTCATTTTGCGATTTGTGCTTATAAACATCATTTTGCGGCAACAATCCCAAGCGTGACTATTGAAATAATCGAAGAAATATTAAAAGCAAAATTTTCAAACAGCGACGATTTGAAACTGCGTCGATTGGACATCGGAGATAAACGATGCTTGTTTGCGTATTTAGACGGAAATATCGACAAGACCTTGTTTGAACAAGACGTGGTGCGCCCTCTGAAAAATCTAAATTCCATAGGCGCGCCGTATCTGGACGAGCTGCAAAACAACACGTCCTATTCGGACGAAATTGAAGAAATCGATTTGAAGGATACCCCCGAAAGCATTGCCTCCTGCGACATTGCGTTTTTCATCGAGAATGCGGAAAAAGCCTACGTCTTTTCCTTGCGCAAGCCCGTTTCGCGCGCGGTGGGCGAGCCGCCTACCTCAAGCGTAATGAAAGGTCCTCGAGAGGGCTTTATCGAGGAAATTAAAACGAATATGTCGCTTGTGCGAAAAAGAATCAAATCTCCCGACCTCGTGGCAAAAACGTTTAACGTCGGAAGATACTCGGCAACGTCTATAGCCGTGATGTATATTCGCGGTATTGCCGACGATAGGGTGGTAAAAGAAATCTGCGACAAGATAAACAAAATAGATATTGACGGAATAATAGACAGCGCGTACGTCGCCGCCTTTATACAAACGCGCAGAAACTCGTTTTTTATCCAAACCGGCACGACGGAAAAGCCAGACGTGGCGTGCGCAAAGTTGCTCGAGGGGCGCATTGCGATTATTGTTGACGGCTCCCCTATTGTCATAACGCTTCCCTATCTCGTCTTTGAAGACGTGCAGGACGGCTACGATTACTATTCGGGGGACTGGCGCGCAACCATGATACGTCTTTTTAGACTTTTGGGAGCTATGATGACGGTGCTACTGCCCGGCGCATACGTATCTCTTCAAACATATCACTATCAGCTTCTACCCATAAAGTTTCTTATGACGCTGATGTCGGCAACGACGAACATACCCTTTCCGCCGGCAATAGAAATGCTCCTTGTGCTTATGCTGTTTGAAGTGCTTAATCAAGCCTCCATACGTATGCCACGGTATTTCGGAATATCTCTGTCCGTTGTCGGAGCAATCGTATTGGGCGATACCGCCGTCAAGGCAGGGCTTATTTCTTCCCCGTCCGTACTTATTATCGCGCTGTCGGCAATAGGAATTTTCTGTGTTCCCGACCAAGTAGGCACGATGTCGATTTTACGATTTTTGTATCTTTGCATAAGCGCGGTTATGGGCTTTGTGGGAATGATAATTCTCACCCTGATAATAGTAGGCTACCTTGCAGGGCTTGACAATTACGGAACGCCGTATCTTGCGCCGTATGCGCCGAGAATAAATCCCGACCTTCAGGACGGCATGATAAAAGCCAACACCGCGTCCATGAAAATGCGCCCGTATTCTATTCCGACAGAAAACAGAAGACGAATGGATAAATAGCAAATAAAGAGGTTTAACAATGCAAAACAACACACTAAAACACGGATTGCGTAAAAATCTCCCCGTGGGTACGATGTATAACTCGCAAGCGGCAGCCATCGCTTTTTCGGTGGGAATAGCATTTAAGCTCTCTTCCGCGCCCGGCATAATAAGCACTTATTACGGCTCGTCTACGCTGTGGGTTTTCGTCACGTTTACGATTGTCGAGGCGTTGAGCGCGATTTTGATATTCTCGTTTGTGCGTATGCGAGGCGACTCGCTTTTGCGTGCGACCAACAATAAATTGTATAAGTTTGCGTGCTTGGTTTGCTCTGTTTGGCTGACAATGAAATGTATCTTCTATTTCTGTTACAGCGTGTCCTATCTAACTCACGAATTGTTCACCGGTACGCAACCGTATTTGATATACGTTCTGTTTCTTCTGCCCGTGGTTTATCTCGGAATAAAAGGCACAAGAACAATCGCAAGAACCTGCGAATTGTTTTCGTTGGCGTTTTTTGCGATAATAATGCTCAACCTAGTGTTTTTGGACGGCAACGTTGACGTCGGCAGAAATCTACCCGCATTTGCGGTTGAGCCGAAAGACTTTTTCCTTCATATGCCAAGCTATGGAATGTGGCTGGGCGACCTGTTCCCGTTTGTTTTCACGAGGATTCGCAACAAGCGATTCCCCTATCTCACGTGCGGACTTACCGCCACCTGGACGCTTGCAAACGTAATCGTGATGCTTGGCGTGGCAATGTACGGAAACGCGCTGAAAATAGTGTCCGACCTATTGATTCATATCGCTAGCTTCAATCAGCTTTCTCTGGAAATCGGACGAATGGAATGGACGAACCTGTTTACAATTTTGATGATGTCTTTGTTTTCCGTTTCGTTTTTGTTTGACGGCGCAAACAACGCTTGCGAACGCGCGCTCGGCTCGGGTATTCCCTCAAAGCTTTTATGTCCGCTCGCGATATTGCTTGTTTCGATTTTCGTGCCGTCCGCGCAAACGGTAACGAATTTTGCAATGAATTATCTCGGTTATATTTTTACGACGGTCGCGCTTTTGTTGCCGATACTCCTCTGTCTTGTCGCGCTTGCGGAAAAGAAAAAATCGCCGAAGCTATATGCAAGTCTGGATTGCGAATACGTTTGCGCTCACGAGAAAGTATCTCAACCCGACAGCGCGAACGACGGCGTTGTGCTCGCGTTTGAGACAGACGGCGCAAAAGGAGAGGCAATATGAAAAAAACCAACGTTTCCGCATATATCATGCGCTCGAAATGGATAGTGTTTGCCATTATAGCAATCATAATGATTCTGTTTGCAAGAACAGTGGAAACCCCTTCTCTCAACAAATCTGCGATAGTACTTGGAATAGGCGTAGATTATTTTGAAGAGGAGGAAGAATTTGAGGTAAGCACGCAATCGGTGCTTGTCGGCTCGTCAAGCGGAGAAAACACTTCGACGACGTACGACACCTATTCCGCAAAGGGCAAAACCATAGCCGAAGCGATGGACAGAATTTCTCGCAAAATGGGGTTGATTGTGTCGCTTGCGCACTGCAACGTAATCGTCATGTCCCAAAGCACGCTTAAGCTCGACCATATGCAGCTGATATATCCGCTGACGGGAATGTACGCGCTGCCCGAGCAAGCCATAATCGTCACGGGAAACAAATCCCCAAAGGAAATGCTGTCGCTGCGGATAGGCACAACCATGAGCGCGCCGTTCTTTTTACAGCTTGCGCTAACCAACGAGGAAGGTTCAGACGGCATGATTCGCACGACCGCAAAGGATTTTTTGGCACGCTCTTTATCGAGAAGCGAAGCGAACGCAATACCATATCTTGTCGCTAAAAAGCTTGAAACACCGCCCATCGGAGCGGCAACCGACGGCGACGACAGCTATGAGTTTGAAATTTCGCGCGCATTGGTGTTCAATCACGAAAAATGCCTTGTTGTCGAAGGAGAGCTTGCAGAAGCGCTTGCACTATATCAAAGTCAAAACGTTGTCGGCACACTCAATTACACCTCGGACGACGGAGGCTCTATCGAATTTAAGGTGCTTAAAAAAGAAGTCGATTTAAGCGCCAGCGACAAAAAAATAACCGTTAATATCCGAATTGCCGCCGACCTTAGCGACGTTCAGCACATAGAAACGGACAAGGTTTTGACGGGCGCGGACGATATTGTAAAGGAATATGCGAGCATGCTTGCCTATCAGCTTCAAGGGCTACTTATGGAGCTTTACGACATATCCAAGCAAAGCGGAATAGATTTTCTCAATCTTCAATCCAAAGCCTATCAGTCGGTCGGAAGAAAGCTGAAAGAAAACTGTCTTGACGAGCTTGATTTTTCTCCGCACGTCAAGCTGTCGGTGGAAGAGGCAGGCTGACGACGGACGAGAATTTGAAAATTCTCATATACTGCCGTAGAGGAATGCTTATGGATTATCCCTTACCCGACGAAAGCACTATAAAAATTATGTGCGAAGAATATTCAAAAATAAGACGGTGTGCGCATTGCGACGCGCTGTCCTACATAGACGCCTTGCGCTCTCCGCAACAGACGCAGAGGGCAAACGTTTTATTTCTTTACATTATCGCAATTTTAAGCTATAATAATCGTTATGGAACTCAAATTCATGACACCCACCGAGGTATGGGAGGGCTTCGACGCACACAATGCGCCTTTGGAAGCCTCAATAATCTCTTCTCAAACGACGGATAATCTCGTTTGCGTTCACCACGTCTTCACTTCGGAGACGACTAGGGAAAATCGCGTGCGCATAGATTGCAGAATTTGCTACGACGCACGTTGGCAAGACCCTCGTCCCGCGGTTTTGGCGTTGTCGTCTTTCGACAGTTCGCTTTCGTCAAGAGATATGCGCGCGCTCGTCGAAGAGGGCTTTGTCGTCTGCGCGCCCGATTATTGCGGAGTCGCGCCCGAAACGCGCACGTCATTCCCGTCCGATTTGAGTTTTGCGGCTTATCCCGAATGCGAATCGCATCTCGACGATATAGAATCAACCGCTCGAAATACGCCCTGGTTTGTATGGACAAAAATCGCAAGACGCGCTATAAGCCTTCTTGAAGAACAGAGCATCATTCAAAAAGACCGCATAGGAATTGTGGGCTTCGGCATAGGCGCACAGCTTTGCTGGCTCGTCGCCGGAACTGATAGCCGCGTACGCGCAATGGTAGCCATAAACGGAGGCGGTTATCGCTGGGCGGACAACAACGCCAAATTTTTGGGAAGCGATATTCCCACGTCGGACAAGCAGCTTGCCTATTCGACCGGCATAGGCGCAGAAACGTATGCGCGTTTTATCACCTGCCCTACGCTTGCCATAGTCACGCGCGATTCGACGTATTGCGACATTGACAGAATCGGGGATATGCTTGAACCCGTCAAGGCGCAAGCAAAACAGATTATCGTTTCGGTTTCGTGCGGAAAACAGCTTACGAAAAGCACGTACGAGGCGATGATTCTCTGGCTGCGCGACAATCTTGCGCACTCCGACCTCAGCCCCGTTCGTCCCTCCATACACTTCGAGACCACGGACGGAAAGTTGTACGTCAGAATCTGCACGGGCATTAAAGCCTCGTCGCGAAAGCTGTACATAAGCTACGGAGAGCCGTCGTCAAAGCAAAGATATTGGCAGGAAATCGAGATTAGGCAAAAGGTCGGCGAACACGAATACGTCTGCAACGTTCCCGTTTACGACACCGAAGAGTTGCTTGTGGCATACGCGACGTTCGTCTATCCGGACGGCAACATCATATCCACCAAAACAATAAGCATAATCCCGTCGAAGCACGACATAACGGACGCCGAAACCTCGCCGAGAAACTCGAATATCATTTACGACGGCAACAAAAACATCGGCGTGTTTATCCCCATAACGGACGGCACGCTTGTGGACGAGGAATCCGTCACCCGAACGGAGGGGCCGTTCGGCATAATCGGCGTGTCTATGGGAAAGGGCAATTTGCGACTTGGAAGAAGTATGCAAGAAATGCTGTCCACCTCTCGCTCGGCGGTGCTTCATATAGACGCATACAGCAAGAGCGCAAGAACTTTGCAGGTGGCGTTATACACGTATCCCGACCTTAAACGGTACACTGCTCGAACGGAGCTTAAAGGCGGAGAATTTTGGCAAAAATTGCTTTTTGAAAACACGGATTTCAAGAGCGACGAGGGGCGCGCGCTTGCGTCGTTCGCAAACGTGAAAACCATCGAGCTTATAGACGTCGATTCGGTTGTTCTCAACAATTTTTTGTGGATTTGAAAATTATCCGCGCTATAACAATATAATTTGATATGCAACAAGATTATCAGTCGATAGACGTAACGCAAAACGAGAATCCGAAACGTAAAACGACGCGGACGGCAATCACCGTCGCGTGTATCCTTTTGGTTGTCGTGCTTGCGGTGATCACCGCCATACTTCTGAAGACGTACGTCCTTACGACGTTTATCGTCAACGGCATATCAATGTACCCGACGCTCGACGGCGGAAACGGCGAACACGACGATGACGATACGCGCAACGGCGAGGTTTTGTTTCTCAACAAAATCGCCGACATCGAGCGCGGAGATATTGTGGTTTTCGTGTCGCCCTGGCAAGATTTGAAGGACAAGACTCTTGTCAAGCGCGTAATTGCGGTGGGCGGCGACCATCTGCAAATAATCGATAACGAGGTGTATATCAACGGCGAAAAGCTCGACGAGCCGTACATCAACGGCGATATGTACACGGCGGATTTGGACGTGGTTATCGACAACGGCTACGTGTTTTGTATGGGCGATAATAGAAACTGCTCCAACGATTGCCGTCAACCGTCGCACGGACAAATAAGCCTTGATTGCGTTGTGGGAAAATGCTTTTTGATAAAAGGTATAGACGGAAAGCTTCGCTCGCCAAAATAACACAATGCGCCGTTTATCCTGTCAAAACATACGGTTAAACTCTGCTTTTTGCAGAGTTTTTTAGTTTTATTTTGAAGCATTTGTCGCATGATAATATCAAAGAAAGACGTATCGCGCCGCCATTATCAAACAATACGTCCGCCAAAAAAATATGGCGATTATGCGAATTTGAGTATTGACGAAGATATATAACACTTGTATAATATATATAAGCACGTCGCATTGCGATACGCCAATGATACGCGGACCTCGGCAATGCGCGGTATCAGGCGATATACAGCATCGGGTAATACGTGGCATCGGGTAATACGTGGTATCGGGCAATACGCGGTATCGAGTAATACGCGGTATCGGGCGATATACAGCATCGGGTAATACGTGGTATCGAGTAATACGCGGTATCGGGCGATATGCGGTGTGGCGATATATCCATACGCGCGGCGCCGAGCGAAATTAGGCGGCAAGCAATTTGCGATATATTGAGAGCTTTACGGTAAACGGTCTTGCCTAGGCAGGATTTATATAAGGAGAAAAATTATGGGCGATTATAGCAAATTTATCGACGAAAAAAGACGCGCCGTCCCCACCCCTAAAAGCATGGTGGACGAAAACGGCAAATGCGTGTTCGGCACGTTCGACAAAGAATTTGAATTGATGGAGCTTGTCAACCTTAAAAAGCCGACGAAAGCGCCGCAATTTATGAACAGAGTTAAGCTCACGCTTTGGGAAGCTACCGAAGTGCATCTTAAGCACGGCGTATTGCTGGCGGTGGTTTGCGACATGGGTATCTTCGGAAAAACTCTCAACGTGTTTTACGACAAACGCACGAAGAAAGTTTATTGCTGGGATACGAATCTTCCCTCGAGCAAAACCGTAATCGCTCCGAATCTTATCAACGGCGCGGTCGCGGAAGGCAAAACAAAGGTGTCGCACGTCAAATACATCAACAATTTCCAAGACGGCGTATGCGAACTGTCGGGTACACACAAGGGCAAATGCCTTATCACGGTGCCGAACAAAAATAAGCCGATTTCCAAATCCATAAGAGAAAACAAGGGCGAAGCGACAATCGAATACGACTTCAAACTCACGCGCCTTTCAAAGCCCTGCGTTGTCAGCATTCCGTTTGGCGACAATCGCCCCCTGTACAGCCAAAAAGACTTGTTTAAGGCAGAAGGCAGATTGGTTATCAACGGCGAGGAAATGCTCACCGACGACGAAAGCACGGCGGTTGTTGACGACCACCGCGGTTACTATCCGCGCCATGCGCACTATGACTGGGTTACCACAATGGGCAAATGCAACGTGGACGGCGAAGAAAAATGGCTGGGCTTCAACCTTACTCGCAATCAATCCATAGACCAAGATAAATACAACGAAAATATACTCTGGCTGGAAGGCAAAACAAGCATTCTTCCCCCCGTCAAGTTTACAAGATCCCCCGAGTGCAAGGATTTCTGCGACTATTCGGAATGGCTTGTAAAGGACGAGCACGATATGGTCAATCTCAAATTTAAGGTGTACAACATGAACCCGATGATTGTACACGCAAAGGTCTTTGCGATAGACTACTATATCGCGTTCGGCGAGCTTGAAGGCTACCTGCGCGACGAGGACGGCAAGAAATACGTGCTGGACGGCATGATGGGCATGGGCGAGGACAAAACCCTGCTGCTGTAACACAACACCCACGACGTGATTGACAAAGCGCAACGCGTCGCAAACAGCTTAAAGCATAAAGAAACGCGATTGACGTCGCGTTTCTTTTGGTTTTGGATAAAGCAGAACTTAGTCGATATGTGAATTATACTATCAAGCGCAATGCTTGGATAAAGCAACTTATATATCCAAGCATTATATCTCAAACGAGACTTCTCATATCGCTTCCCTTTTCACATTATACCGCCTCGCTTGCAGATTCTTTTTGCTTTACAATGGTTGCGTTTTTGATTGTTTCTTTCTCATTCTTTGCAATCTTATAGTCTTTATTCTCTTCACCATTAAGCAACGAATTGTAAAGACTTTCGTTTGTTGAGGTCCATTTTGTATATGGAACATAAATCAAAGATTTTTCAATAACTGCATTTCCATTTTCTAAATATACAACGACCACTTCAAATTTACTCAAATAACCGGTATTAAACACAGGTCTACTATCATTAATGCTTCCAGATTGCTCTCCCACATAAGTTGCAATGACTTCTTTGTCTGGGCAAAGTTTTTCACCAAAGGCTTTGAAATCAATATTGTCTTCCGTTGTTGCATTTATTTGTTTTTCAGCTATAAATTCATTCTCTGCCAACGATTTAATTTTTTGCTGACCGTTTAAAACATATACTCCATATTCTTCAAGTTCGGTTCTGAGCACAGTCTCTTCTGAGCTTCCTTTAACTATATCATTTTTAACTAATGTTGTTTTAAGATATTCTTCCAAATTTCCAGCTGATTCACTGTATAAATCACAATATTGCTTAATATCTTCAAAATTTTCACCGCTATATGTTAATTTATTTAGATAAGTGCTCCCCTTTTTGCTTACGACTTCTGAAAGAATAGTCAAATTGCCACCCGTGGCATACATAATCAATTCTGTTGATGTGGCATATGTTTGAATTGTTGGCAACACCCCTTCCAACAATTCTGCCGGAGAAGTGAGTGTATAATTTTCCCCGAAAATTTGGTTGTAAACTTCGTCAAAATCTACATATTCCACCACCGGTTTTTCTTCAAGTGCAGGAATGGTGTAGGTTTTGCTTGGGTCGATTGTGCGAGTCTCTTTTGTAAAGTTGCCGAGCTTGATGTGTGCCATGATATCGGCATCGGTCATGTTTTCTCTGCCTTCAACTTTCAAAACGTGGTCTTGATAACCGACAAACGGATTTGTGCTGTCAGAAATTGAATGGGAATATGTAAACGCAACAACCGTTCCGTCTTCTCGTACGTTGCTCAAGATTATTCCGTCGCAATTTTCAAATCCGAGGACAGACTCAACCGAAGAATAATCACTAAATATTTCATTCGCTTTCACAAGCGTTGCTTCTTCACTGAGGCTTGCAAGCTCTGCAAGGATTGCATTAACCGCCACGGTAAATTCGGCGTCAACCTCGCTTTGTTTGTCTTCGTCAACCTTGGATTCTGCCGTGTAGTTTGCTTTGTTAAGCACAAGCGTTTCTTTATCGCTACGGCCGTACTCGCCAAGCCGTTCGCTTTCGTATCGATTCAAGACAACTTTTTTGCCGTCAATTTTTGCGACAACCGTCACAAGCTCGGCGTTTACGTCGTCGTAATTTACGTCAACAAGCTCAACCTTGCTCTTTGCCACGTTGCAGTCGGAAGCGACTCTTTCTTTGATTCCGTCAACAATTTTTTCAGCAGCCGCATTGTCCATATTTTGGAAAGCGGCGTTGTTTTGCAAAATATCAACAACTTTCACCTCTTCCACACTAGGCGCAGGGGTAGGCGTAGGTTCGGGCGTAGGTTCGGGCGACGGTTCCGTTTCGCCGCACGCAACAAGCACGCAGGTTAAGGTCGCAACAAGCAACAGAGCTATAATGATCGCAAGAAGTTTCTTTTTCATTTTTCCACCTCTAAAATAGAAATCGAGTGCCGACTGCACCCGATACCTTTACAAAAATATAAAAATATAACAAGTGCATATCTGCTTGATTTGCTACGATCACACATATATTACGACAGAACTATGCTATACAGATAATACACTTGTTACCAAAGGTAATAAGCGTTCTGCCATAATATTGGGAGTCGTAGCATTTTGATTGTACACCGATTGAGTGCAAATGTCAATGCACCGCGCTTTGGCGCATAATAATCATAATCGTCAATTTTCAATCGGGAGTTCTACACCCCACCGAAACGCAAGCACCGCGCTTGCCTACTACGCGCGTTGATTTTATATGACTTTTATTGACCGATAAAAACATTTGTGTTATTATTTTCATATCCCCCATAGGGGGTTGTTGCGAGGTGAAAAATGCACGAGCATACAAAAGCGGTTATAAACAGAATGTCGCGCGCAATAGGACATATGAATGCGGTGAAAACCATGATTGAAAGCGACAGAGATTGCAGTGACGTGCTTATTCAGCTGTCCGCAATCAAGGCGGAAATCGTAAATTTGAGCAAAGTTATACTCAAAGACCATATCGACCACTGTATTATCGACGCGGTGAAATCGGGCGACGAACAGTCAATCGAGGCTCTTAAAGGAGCAATCGACAAATTGATGTGAAAAAAACGGCGAACACAGGCATATTGTTGGCAATAGCGGCGGCGTGCTTGTATGCCGTCAATTCGCCGTTGTCTAAAATACTGCTCGAATATATGCCCTCCACGCTTATGGCAGGCTTTCTGTACGTCGGCGCAGGGCTTGGAATGGGAATCGTTGCTCTCGTCAGAAAAGCTCGACATTCACAAACTCACGAATCGAAGCTAACCAAAGCGGAGCTTCCCTATACGGTCGCCATGATATTGCTCGATATAGGCGCACCCGTTTGTCTTTTGCTGGGATTGAAATATACAACCGCCGCAAACGCGTCGTTGCTGAATAATTTTGAAATCGTCGCGACGGCAATCGTCGCATTGGTCATATTCAAGGAAACGATAAGCCATAGGCTTTGGATAGGAATTTTGTTTGTTACGCTTGCCTGCATATTGCTTTCTGCAAACAACACGGCGAATCTGCAACCGACATACGGCTCGTTGTTTATTCTGCTCGCGTGCGTTTTGTGGGGCTTTGAAAACAACTGCACGAAAAAAATATCGTCGAAAGACCCCCTGCAAATCGTTTTGCTAAAAGGTATTTTCTCGGGACTTGGCTCGATTGTAATCGGCTTGTGCATCGGAGAGCGAATAACCGTAGTCTGGAGTGTGTTTGCCGTGCTTGCGGTCGGATTTGTGGCATACGGCTTAAGCATATATTTTTACGTGTACGCACAACGCCTGCTAGGCGCGGCACGAACAAGCGCATATTATGCGACGTCACCGTTTATCGGCGCAATCCTTTCTCTTGTCATTTTTCAAGACGCGCCGGGATTAAACTACGTCGTTGCTCTTGTTTTAATGCTGATAGGTTCATGGCTGTGTTCAAGCGATAAACCGCTTTTTTCAAAAACAATCAACGTTTGCAAATAAAGACGACAAAGTAAAAGGCTATCCGCAAAACGGATAGCCCTTTTTCAAAATCGTTAAAATTACTTTTCGGGATAAATCACAAGTTCGACGTCCGAAAGCGGGAACGTGCAACAGGGGTGAATATATCCGTAATCGAAGTCGGCAAGACGTCTGCCGTCCACGGATTTGGGAACGTAAACGTTGCCGCTTGCAAGCTTGGAGTGGCACCAGCCGCACTCGCCCGAACGGCAATGCGCAGGCACGTAAATACCGTTCTTTTCAAGCGACGCAAGGATTGTATCGTTGACGGACGCGGTGATTTCATATCTCTTGTCGCGTGCAACAACTTTAATCTTGCAGGTTTCGCTTGCCGGCGCGACGTAATCCGCGTTGCGCTCGGGATTGTGATATTCGCCGAAAAGCTCGTGACGAACGTATTTGCGCTTAAGCCCCAGCAATGCGATTTGAGAATCCGCAAAATCGTACATCGCTTGCGGTCCGCACATAAAGACGGAATAGTTTTCGTTTTGCGGAGCGTATTTCTTGATAAGCTCTGCCGTAAGGAAGCCATTTTCGCAATCCTTGTCGGTTTCGGCACTTAAAACATACACAACCTTGACCTTATCGCACGTTTTTGCGATTTGGTCAAACTCGTCCTTGAAGAGAATGTCCGCCTTGGTGCGAGAGCCGTAAAGAAGCGTAAGGTTGAAATCCTCATCGCCTGCCGCGATTGTTCTTGCCATACTCAAGAAGGGGGTGATACCGCTTCCGCCTGCAAGTCCGACAACGGTTTTGGCGTCACGGAGCGGCTCGTATTTGAACGTGCCCAACGGAGCGGAAACCTCAACCTCGTCGCCTGCTTGCCAGGTGTCAAGAATATAGTTGGTGGCAAGACCGCCGTTGACTCTCTTTATCGTCAGCTGATATTTGCCGTTCAACGCGTCCCCGGGACAAGAACTGATAGAATACGGTCTTGTGATAACGGCGTCGCCGATCTTGAGCGATACGCTCAAATATTGTCCTGCGCTGAAGTACGCAAGGGCTTTCGTCCCCTTCGACTCGTCTGCGACAAGCGTAAATCTTTTCACGTCCTTTGAAAACGCCTCGACTGTTTCTATCTTCAAAAACTGGCGTTCGGGGTGCAATGCCTTTGCAAGCGCGTTTGCTTTATACGTATCCAAATGCGGAACGGGAGTCGCAGGAGCGTTCTCGATGACTTTATCTCTGTTGGGAACAAGCTTGAGAAATTCTGCCGGATTCAATTTTGAAACACTTGGTTTTTTCATTTCTTTTTTCCTCCTTTGAGTCTTGCGATAACTTCATCGGCGGCAATCTGCCCCGTCATATACGCACAGCTGTATCCGTCGCCGCGCATACCGTGTCCTCCGCAGTAGGTGAGGTGCTTTACGGTGTAATCCTTTTCAACCGATTGAATACGCGCCAAAATGCTGTCCCAATCGGACGTTTCATAGCCGTACACCTCGCCTGCAGGCGTGCCGAGATACCTTGCAAACGTGACGGGCGAGGCAATCTCGATTTCCTCGATGTGCGACATAACGTCAATGCCCATGGTCTTTTCGTAATGCTCGATATAACGTCTTGCTATATCGTTCTTCCACTTCTTGTATTCCGCAGGCGTAAGGTCTTGGGGGAAATCCTCGTCTCTCATAAACGCCGTGAAGAACAACATACTCGTACCCTCGGGGGACGCGTCGGGAATAACCTCGTTGAGGCAGTTGACAACATAGTATGCGCCCTCTTTCGTGCGATCCTCATAGCACTTGCGCGAATTGGCGTGGCTTGAAATGAACACCGTGTAGTCCTTGATGCCCAAATCCTCCTTGGGGCAATCAAGTCCGAGATAAATCGTGATAAAGGACATTCCGAAACGTCTGCTGTTTGCAAGCTTAAGCTCCTTTTCAGGAACGTGCTTGACGTCGGACATCGAATAAACGCTGTGCGGAATGATGTTGGATATGATTTCCTTTGCGTAAATCTTTTCTCCGCTCTTGAGCTGTACGCCTGCGCACGAGCCGTCCTTGTTGTAAAGGAATTGCACGACCTCGGAATTGTACCAAACCTCTCCGCCGTTGTCCGTGAGTGCTTTTTCAAACGCAAGGCTCATCTCGTGCGAACGCTTGTACGGCATCATTGCGCCGTCGCGAACGTAAGAAGACACCATCGTCATATAGTGGAATGCGTTAAGCTCGTCGGACGGAACTCCGAGATAGCCCCAATACATATTGAGAATGTTTCTCGCCTTTTCGGGCATACCCAACTGAATTTCAACCTCGTCCAAAGAGTGGGACGCGTCGCGCAAGAAGTTGGCGTGCTTCAATATCATAACAAGCGGATTGGGCTTGTTGTTCTTTTCGGTTATATAATCCAACGTCTTTTGGTCGCTCTTTTCAAGCTCGAAAAACGCCTTGACGGATTCACGACAACCGGGGACCGCCTTCTCCAAATCGTCGCAGAAATTGTCTTCGCCTGCGCGCATTACGACGTCAAAACCGTCTTTGTCCGTGCATATCGCCCTAAACGTCTTGTCGTCAGAACGGAAATCGATGTTTGCGCCCACCCTCTTGAATATCTTGTAGGTGTCCTTCGGATCTTCGTCGCTACCCATAGCGCAAAGCTCGTGCAGGGACGGCTCGAACTCAAATCTGCCGCGTCTGAAGGAAGACGCACTGCCACCGGGAATATTGTGCTTTTCAAGCAACAACGTTTTCAATCCCGCTTGTGCCGTGATCGTCGCCGCCGCAAGTCCGCCGTTGCCGGCTCCGACAACCACAACGTCATATTGTTTGTCCATAAATTTTCTCCTTTTGCAAAGCTTTATTTTTGCAAGCTTATTATACTATTAAATAATAAATAATTCAACATAGTTTAACAAAATAAAAAACAACCGTCGCAAATTTTCGCAATTCGCTTCGATTGTCGCAATACGCCGCTCTTGCTTTTTTATTGCGCGACGGCAGGCTCGCATATAAAAAGCGCACCTTGCTCGGTGCGCCTTATATTTGCTTGCGTTATTCTACGTCGTCTTCTTCCTCGTCGTCTTCGTCGTCCTCGGCATAATCGTTTACGTCGCCGATGTCGGTTTCGTCAAAATCGTCGGGGCATTGCTCTTCCTCGTCGTCCTCGAACTCTTCCTCCTCTTCCTCTTGGAGCTGATTGAGTGAAAGCTCTTCGTCGGAATCGTCGGCAACAGGCTCGTCATCGTCAACAAACTCTTGCCAATCGTCGTCTTCGGATTTGTCACGCGCAGCATTGGCTTGCTCTTCCTTGCACGCGGCGCACATATCTTCGCCCGGCTCGAGATAATTCACCTTGCAAATCGGGCAGATTCTCTCGTCCTCGTCCATATCCTCGTCATCTTCCAAAAGACTTATCTTGCTTGCCTTGCCAAGCTCCGCCTTGCATACCTCGCAAAGCTCTTCTTCTACGGCAATCCAGTTCAGCTCGCAACGCGGGCATTTTTTATATTTTCCCATAACAACCTCTCTGGCTATTGATTTCATATATTATATTGATAAGATGTGATTATGTAAACTATATTTTCGTTTTTTTTGAGATTTTTTTCAAAAACCGCCATATAGTAGGTTTTCACCAAATTATTTCTATATGTTGTGTTTTGAAAAATTTGTGAAAATAATAGTTGAAAACTCGCAATAAATGGAATAAAATCCACATTGTTGACGCAAATACAACAATAATTTTGTTTTATTCACCAAAATAAACATTATTTTTATTTCCTCGACAAAAAATAGTGAAATCGGACTTTTTCTGTCACAAACAGATTCCGCCGATTTTGATAATATTTATACAAAGACACTAGGAGAAGCCAATTATGAACAAAAAAATATTGATTGCTGACGACAATTCGGTCCTTTGTGAAGGCATTAAGGACTTCATCAACTCGAAAGACGGCTTTGAGGTGGTCGGTATCGCCCCGAACGGCACAAAAGCTCTCGAGCTTATCGACTCGTGTAACCCCGACGTTCTTCTTTTGGACATCGTTATGCCCGAGCTTGACGGCTTCGGCGTGCTGAACGCTCTCACGGATAAAAAGCCCGTTGTTATTATGATGTCACAGCTCGCAACGGACGGCTTCGTGCAAAAAGCCATGCAGTACGGCGCAAGTTATTTTGTGGCAAAGCCCTTCGATTACAACACGCTTTTCAAGGTGATTTCCGACCTTTCGGCACCGCAAATGCCTACGCGCCCCGTGCAAACGCGCAAAAACCGCACGCTCGACGAGCGCATAGCAAACCTTTTCATTTCGGTGGGTATTCCGGCGCATATAAAGGGTTATCAATTCTTGCGCGAAGCTATCAAAATGACGATAGAGACGCCGGAAATTATCAATTCAATCACAAAACGCCTGTATCCCGGCATTGCGGAACGCTATCAAACGTCGGCGTCTAAAGTCGAACGCGCGATTCGCCACGCAATCGAGGTTGCTTGGAGCAGAGGTAAAATCGAAAATATCAATAGCATTTTCGGAATCAAGGTATATTCCCCAAACGAAAAACCGACCAACGGAGAATTTATTGCGCTTATAGCAGACAAGCTTTTGCTTGAGTGCGCATAAAGCTCTTTTCTCTCTCACCCGACAGGGTTAAGCGACGCTAGTCGTCGCTTTTCCCGTTGCCTTGAGCGGATTTGAAATTCCACAAAAAAATCACAAACGCCGTTTTACGGCGGATTTTAACATACATAAATCCCATATTGTGCACAATTCGCCAATCAGCGAAACGAGCAAAATTTCTTGCCGGAGTGAAGCGTGCAGACCGGCCCTCGGTGGTTCGCACGTCGTCCAGACGTGTACGCACGTAAGTGCGTAAAGGACACGAAATAAAAGAAAGATGATTTTGCGTTTATACGTTTAGAT
>CAZUZK010000026.1:0-16727 GCA_964624745.1 uncultured Bacteroides sp.
CAGTATCGTTTTTGTTTGCAGGCGTAAACAATATGAAAAGAAAATTATCACGACAACAGGCAATATATCGCGTTGCGCTTGCCGGCATTTGTGCGGCGGTGGCTTTGCTTATGGTCTGGCTAGGCGTGGTTGTTCGTTTCAGCACCATAGCGTTTTTCATTGCGGCGGGGCTTGCGCTTATGGTTCCGCTTTCTCAAAGGTATTATATCTCTTCGATATTTGCCTACGTCGTATCGGCAGGCTTATCCTTGCTTATCGCCGGCGACGTATTTTCGGTTATGGGCTACGTCGTTTATTTCGGTCCCATATCGATTATCACGGGCGTATTGCTCAATCACAAGGACAAAATAAAGTGGTGGCTCGCGCTCATTATCAAGGTGGTATACATCAACGGCGCGCTTGCTCTTTTGTATTTTGTGTGCCACACAATAGTTCTCGACGATTCGATAATGGACAAAATCGATTATTGGCTAATCGCGCTTATCGGCACAATCGCGCTTGTCGTTATCGATTACGTCATTCAGTTTATCTATATCAAGCTGGGCGTAATAGTGGGCAAGGCATTGCGAAAGAACGACGATGTTAAAGACGTCCGAAATGACGATGACGATGACGACGATACCCCCGACGGCGACACTCCGTTCGACGAGTTTTCGGATATGAATTGAAATACGCGTTCGCCTTATCGCGCCTTTCCGTTAAGATAAAATCGCAAAGCGCTCCACGCACGGAAACGCACGCAAGGGCTTGACAAGAAATTCAAGAGCATTTGATTTATAAAAAACAAGGTATAGTCAACAACGGCTATACCTTTTTAATTAGAGAAGGGGGACAAGGACAGCTTTTCACAAATTCAAAAATTCGACGCCTGCCGACAGGACGTTTTCTATTTTGCGATTTTTCAAGGAATAGTAAATCACCTTTCCTTCTCGTCTTTGTTTGACAATATCCGCGACGCGAAGCAATCGGAGCTGATGCGAGCAGGTGGTTTGATTCAAGCCCAAAATTCTACTCAAATCGCTTACGCACATTTCGCTTATGCAGAGCGCGCAAATGATTTTCGTTCTCGTCGCGTCGCTGCACGCAGAGAAAAATTCCGCAAGCGAATGCAGAGTCGCGTTGCGCGGTATATAGTCTAAAACCGTTTGTTCAGTATCGTAATCTATCAACATACTCGCATTATAACAGACATTTCAAAGCGAAAAATTCGTAACCCTGCCGAAGCTTGTCGCATATTGTGGTAAAAAGTCAAAGAGGTGTGCGATGCTCGGGGACAACTGGTATCTGTTTTTGTTGATAATTATGATAATCTTTCTTTCGGACGGCAATCTTTCGCAAAGAGAGACAACCGTTATGCTTGCGATTCTCGGCGCGCTTGCGCTCACGGACTCCTCGGATAACACCGTATCGACGGATTGTTTCTGCAATCGCAATATCTAATATATTTTCGATTTGCGTTGATTTTGATTTGTATAGCTGTTAAAATATACTAAAAGTTGCCACTGTTTCGCGTATAGCGCGGCTATGTTTTGAAAAAACGGCAACTATAGATAAAGGCGCATGGTTGATTTCAAGGCAAAAATAAAAGACGTTCCCGACAATCCGGGCGTATATATGATGCTTGACGAAAGCGGAGAGATCATTTACGTAGGCAAGGCGAAGAATCTCAAAAACAGACTTCGCTCCTACTTTTTCAATTTGTCCAATCGCACCGCAAAGGTTATGGCGATGCTTGAGCACGTCGCGGATTTTCGATATATAATTTGCGCAAGCGAGATAGACGCGCTTTTGACCGAAAACAATCTTATAAAAAAACATTCGCCGCGATACAACATACTTCTCAAGGACGACAAGGCATACCCGTTTTTGCGTATCGATATGAGGGAAAAATACCCCACGATACAGCTTGTGCGCACCCTAAAAAACGACGGCGCGAGATATTTCGGACCGTATATGCAGTCGGTAAACGTGCGCGACGTGTTCGACCTTATTCACACCGCCTTCGGAGTTCGGGATTGCAATCGCGATATGAGCAAGCCCTCTCGTCCGTGCTTGAATATGCACCTAGGCAAATGTCTTGCTCCCTGCACTCAAAAGGTCAGTGAGGAGGAATATAAAGCGGAAATGCAAAAGGTCATAGACTTTTTGCGCGGAAACGACAGAGAGGTTGAGCGCGTGCTTACTCAAAAAATGCAAAAATTTGCCGAAGAAGAGAATTATGAGGTTGCCTTGAACTATCGCAACAAGCTTCGCGTTCTCGACAAGCTCGTACGCAAGCAGGTCAGCTCGTTGCCAAAGGATTTCAATCTCGACGTTTTCGCGTTTGAAACCAACGGCATAATTTCGGCAATAAATATGCTTGTTGTGCGCGGCGGCAAACTCGTTGGCGGCGACAACACCATAGTGGATTGTGCCGACGAGGATATAACCAGCTATCTTTATCAATATTATCAACAAAATCCGCCTCTTTGCGACGAAATAATAACCGACGGAGAGGGCGATTTCGTTGCGCTCGAAAGCGCGGTGAACGAGCTTTCTTCTCACACCGTCAGAGTGGTGGAACCGAAGCAGGGCGTACGCAAGCAGCTTTTGGAGCTTGCGCATTCCAACGCCTATGACGCCATGACGAAGCACGGCACGCAGGAGGAGCGTAAACTACTGCGCACTCAAGGAGCGGTGAAGCAACTGGGCGAGCTGCTCAATCTCAAAACGTTGCCCGTGCGCATGGAGTGCTACGATATATCCCACATTTCAGGCACCGATAAGGTGGCGAGCATGGTGGTTTTTGAAAACGGCGAGCCGAAAAAATCTCATTATCGCAAATTCAAGATAAAAACCGTCGAGGGCAACAACGATTTCGCGTGTATGAAGGAAGTTCTTACAAGGCGACTCAACGAGCTTGCAACGTCGCAGGACGCAAGCTTTTCTTCCGTCCCCGATTTGCTTGTCATAGACGGAGGAAAGGGACAACTTGCCTATGCAATGGAGGCACAGCGCGACGCTGGCAGAGAGGATATAGAGATTATTTCGCTTGCCAAAAGGGAAGAAGAGGTCTTTTCAAAAAGCGCGCCAACGACGTCTATTATATTGCCCAAAGACAGCGTTGCCCTACAACTGTTGCAACGCATACGCGACGAGGCGCACCGCTTTGCAATCACCTTCCACCGCAATTTGAGAAGCAAGCATTTGAGCGAAAGCGCGTTGAAAAGCATTGTTGGCGTAGGCGACGTGCTGTGCGCAAGGCTGATAAAGCAATTCGGCTCGGTCGAGGAGATAAAGCGCAAGAGCGTGGAGGAATTGAGTGCGGTTGACGGCGTGTCGTCCTCGCTTGCCGAAAGAATTTTGACATCTCTCAATCAATAGCTTTTATATTTTTCACGTCGGCAACGACTTGCGCATAGTATGCGTATATGCGCCTGTTGTCGACGATTTCGCAAGAATTAAACGTAGCCCTTTTTATGAAAAACGCTCGTGAAATTTCCACCTTCAAGGGTGGTGGAAGCGCGTACGTTTTTTATCCCGAAAGCCTTGAAAAAACAAAGGAACTGATAGGCGTTTTGCTTGAAGAAAACGTCGATTTTCGTATGCTCGGCAACGGCTCGAATATGCTGCTTTGCGACGGAATTTGCGACAGCGCGCTCATATCCGCAAGCAAGCTTTGCGGCGTTACCCTAGCCGACAAGGGCATTGTTTGCGAGTGCGGAGCAAGCCTGTTTGCCATATCGAAAACAGCAAGGGAACACAACTTCGGCGGACTTGAATTTTTGAGCGGAGTGCCTTGCTCGATAGGCGGTGCGATAAAAATGAACGCAGGGGCATTCGGCGCACAAATCAAGGATTATATAGATACAATCGACACTTTAACGCTTGATTGTGACGATAACGCTTGCTTGTCCGAGCCTTGCGAGAAAGAGCGAAAGGCAAGCCGATTAAGCGTGAAAGCCATAGACTCAAAAGACTTTTCGTATAGGCGCGGAGCAAGGGGAATAGTGCTTTCCGCGACGTTGAGGCTTGCAAAAATAGACAAGAAAAAATCCCTTGAGCTTGCGCGCGACAGACTTGCCGTAAGGCGAGCCGCTCAGCCCTGTCTGCCGTCCTTGGGAAGCGTGTTTTTGAATGGCGAAATTCCCAGCGGCAAACTTATTGACGAATGCGCGCTTAAGGGGGTGCGAATAGGCGGCGCGCAAATATCGCCGTTGCACGGCAATTTCATAGTTAACGTCGGAGGCGCGACGGCAAGCGATTATCTTGCGCTGGTAAATTTGGCAAAGCGCGTCGTTTACGAAAAGAAGGGAATACGCTTAAAAGAAGAATTTGTAACCGTGCGTTGAACGTTTGAAAAACGCGAGAAATCTCAACATTTGTCCGACTTTCAAAAATATGCTTTCAATATTGCTTAAAGGTGTTGAAAAAAAGCTACTTTTAATGTAGAATATAATATCGGAAAATTTCGTGCGCATATACGCACGTGCGAGAAGGATTCGCGTTCTTTTTCGGACGCAAGGGAAAGAAAAGTGAAGGTTTGCGGAGATTATCACGTTCACACGACGGCAAGCGACGGACGTTGCTCGATTTTTTCGCAAGCCCAAACGGCGCAAGCGCTCGGCTTAAAGGAGCTTGCAATCACCGATCACAGCTTCACGAGCCTGCTTTGCCACCTTACTCGCAAAAAGCTTTCAATGCAGAAAAAGCAAATATCGTCAATCGACGCGGACGTTAGAATATTGCTCGGCGTAGAAGCAAATCTTATCGCCCCGAACGGACGAATAGATCTGCCCGACGACGTTATAAGCGAGTGCGACGTATTGCACGTGGGCTTTCATAGATTTATAGGCATACGTTCGGGCAAGAAAAGCGGCGCGGCTTTCAAATGGCTTTTCTTAAACGGCTTTGCCTCGACAGAGCGAAAGCTTGCGCTAAAGGAGCAAAATACGCTTGCTTTTATCGAGGCAATGAGGCGTTATCCCATCGATTGCATAGCGCATTTAGGGCACCGAACGCCCGTCGATTTTGGCAGAATAGGCGATGAGGCAGTGCGCTCTAACGTGTATATAGAGCTTAACGAAAAGCATCTCGACGCGCTTGCCGCAGGGATAAAGGAGCTGTTGGCGTGCGGAGTAAATTTTTTGGTAGGCACCGACGCGCACGACAAAAAAAAGCTCGGAAAAATGCAAAAAATCGAGCGTTTTATACAAGAAAACGACATACCCGAGCAACGGGTTTACGGCATAAACGGCAGAATGCCTATCTTCAAGGACAAGAGGAAAGCAAATGAAAACTGAAAAGAGCTTCAAAGAGCTTACGCATGACGAATTATTTACGGTTTTACCCGACGGCAAGGAGGAAATCACCGCGTTTTTGAGCGCGCTTTCCAAGGTTTCGGGAAGCATAAGCATTTCAAAACGGCGCGTCAATCTCTGTCTTTCTCTCGACGGTTACGACGAGGGCGTTAAGGTCGTCGATTTGTTCAAAAGCTTGTATCCTGCGGATTTCGAGCTTTCCTTGGAAAAGGGCAAGAACGGTGCGCAAGCCTGCACGCTACAAGCTCCGAGCGGTTTCACAAAGCAAATTCTCGCCGATTTGGGGCTTATGCGCGTCGATTGCGACGAATACGTCGGCTTCGTTGAGGATTTACCTCGCGACGTAGTGCGCACGGACGCCTGCAAGAGAGCGTATTTCAAGGGGCTGTTCGCAGGTTGCGGAAGCGTATACGTTCCCTCGACCGCGGAGCAAAGCGAAAAGCGAGACGGTTATCATTTCGAACTTCAGCTCGACGACGATTTGTTCGCGGACGACGTTATGGAACTTTTGAGCGATTTGCGTATCAACACTCGCATGAGCGACAGGGGAGAGCATAAGCTCGTTTACGTCAAGGACAAGGACGAAATCGTCAAGGCGTTGGCAACTCTCGAGCTTGCCGACAGCGTATTGCGACTTCAAGCGATTATAGACGAAAGAGAAACGTCCAACAGTCTTAACCGCGTCATAATTTGCGAGACGGCAAATCTCGATAAAACTTTTACGGCGGCGAGCAAGCATCTTCTTGCGATAGGCGCGTTGAGAAGCCGTGACGAATTTGATTCCTTGCCCGACGCGCTGAAATCCACCGCGGACGCGAGAGCGGAGCATCCCGAAGCCACGTTGCAAGAGCTTGCCGACATAATCGGCGTAAGCAAAAGTTGCCTTAATCACAGACTGAGAAAGCTTGTCGAGCTTGCAAAATTAGACTGATAAACACGTTTATAACGACAAAAGGAAAGAAAAATGACGGATTTCGTACACTTACATCTGCATACCGAGTACAGCCTGCTTGACGGCGCGGTGCGACTTTTGCACGTGGTTCCCGACCCGGACGATCCCAAAAAGACGATAAAAACGCACCCTCTTTGCGACGCATTGAAGGCGAGAGGCATGGACGCGGTGGCAATCACCGACCACGGCAATATGTACGGCGTGCATACGTTCGTTTCCGTTTTGAGAAAAGACGGAATCAAGCCCATTATCGGACAAGAGTTTTACGTTGCAGAGGATATGTACGAGAAGACGGCGGAGGTGCTTAAGCAACGCTATCACCTTGTTTTGCTTGCCAAGAACGCGACGGGCTATAAGAACCTTATGAAGCTTTCGTCCATGGCGTTCGTAGACGGCTTTTACATGAAGCCGCGTATAGATTTGAATCATATCAAGGAGCATAGCGAGGGCTTGATTTGTCTTTCGGCGTGTCTTGCAGGCAAGATTCCGCGTCTTATTATGCAAGGCAAGTACGAGGAGGCAAAGCAATATGCCATAGAGCTTCGCGATACGTTCGAGCCGGGCGATTTTTACATAGAGCTTCAAGACCATCATCTTGCCGACGACAAAATCGTGCTTAATCCGCTTTGCCGCATAGCGCGCGAAATAGGCGTCAAGGTCGTGGCGACCAACGACGTGCATTATATCGAAAAAGAAGAAGCGGATATGCAAGACACCATGATGTGCATAACGCTCGGTTGCAAGAAGAGCGAGATAAACAACGCGCGTTTTGAAAACGACGAGTTTTATCTCAAATCGGGCGACGAAATGGCGGAGCTTTTCTCGTGGTGTCCCGAAGCCATAGCCACCACGCGCGAGATTGCGGACAAGGTGGACGGCGATTATTTCGTCACAAAGCACTCGTCGATAATCCCCAAGTACACCAACGAGGAAATGGCAGGGCGCGACGAGGCGCAATATCTGCGCGATTTGGCGTTCGAGGGCGCAAAGAAAAAATACGGCGAGCTTAACGACGAGATTCTCAAAAGATTGGAATACGAGCTGGGAGTCATACACAAATGCGGCTTCGACGGCTATTTCCTTATCGTGTGGGACTACGTTCACGCCGCCCAGCAAATGGGCATACCGGTAGGACCCGGGCGCGGAAGCGGTTGCGGAAGCATAGTCGCCTACAGCATAGGCATAACGGACATCGATCCTCTCAAATATCAACTGCTCTTTGAAAGATTTTTGAGCGAGGAGCGCGTTTCGATGCCTGACTTCGACGTTGATTTCTGCTTTGTCAGACGACAAGAAATCATAGATTACTGCATCAAAAAATACGGCAAGGACAACGTGTCGCAAATCATCGCGTATTCGACGATGAGCGCAAAAGCCGTCGTAAAGGACGTTGCGCGCGTATACGACGTGTCCTACAACGACGCCGCCAACTGGGTTAAGGAAATTCCCGTCGGCAAGGTGCTGTTGCCGCAGGTATTGACGGAGGGCAGCGATTTTTACAGCGAGGATTTCAAGAAGCTTTACGACGGCAACCCTGCCGCGAGAACGGTTATAGACGTCGCGATGCAGCTTGAAGGAATGCCGAGACAGACGTCGATGCACGCCGCGGGCGTGGTTATCTGCGCGGATCCGATAGTGGAGCATTGCGCGCTTTCAAGAAACGGCGACGTCGTAACGACGCAATTCGACAAGGTTATCGTCGAGGAGCTTGGGCTTCTCAAAATGGATTTTTTGGGCTTGAAAACGCTCACCGACATCGACGAGGCTCTCAAGCTTATCAAGCAGGACAAGGGCATAGACCTCGATTTCCATAAACTCGGCTACGAGGATCACAAGGTATACGAACTTATCGCGTCGGGCGACTGCGAGGCGGTGTTCCAGCTTGAAAGCGGAGGCATGAAAAAGTTTATGGCACAGCTTCAGCCGGACAACCTCGAGGACGTCGTTGCAGGTATTTCGATGTATCGTCCCGGTCCCATGCAGTTTATCGACCTGTTTTTGGAGGGCAAACGCAATCCCGACAAGGTGGTATACGCGCACCCGTTGCTCAAAGATATTTTGGAAAACACCTACGGCTGTATCGTATATCAAGAGCAGGTTATGCAGATAGCGCAAAAGATAGCGGGCTTCAGCTTCGGCGGAGCGGACATCATGCGTCGCGCAATATCCAAAAAGAAGCTCGAGGTGCTTGAAAAGCAACGCAGCATTTTCTTATACGGCGGTCAGCTTGACGGCGACAAAACGGGCAAATACGTCCCGGGCGCAGTCGCAAACGGCGTAAGCGAGGAGATTGCAAACCACCTTTTCGACCAGATTTTGAAATTTGCAAGCTACGCCTTCAACAAATCGCACGCGGCGGCATACACCTTCCTCACCTATCAGACGGCGTATTTGAAGTGCTATTATCCGACGCACTTTATCGTCGCGGTGGTCAACAACCGCATCACCAACGCCGACGAGGTTAAGCACTATATGAACTACCTCAAGCGCACGGGCGTAAAGACTCTTCCTCCCGACATCAACCGCTCGCAAAAGAACTTCTCGATAGAGGGCGACAACGTGCGTTACGGGCTTATGGGCATAAAGAACGTAGGCGAGCAGGCAATGGAATACGTGTTGAGCGAGCGCGCCGAGAACGGCGAGTTTAAGGATATACGCAATTTCCTTGACAGATGCGCCGGGCAGGTCAACAAGAGAATGGTGGAAAGTCTTATCAAGGGCGGCGCGTTCGACAGTTTCGGCAAAACGCGCTCCACGCTTATGTGCACGTACGAGCGACTTATGGACACCGTTCTGAGCGACAAAAAGAACAAGCTTACGGGGCAAATGTCCCTTTTCGACGAACTTATCGAGGACGAAGAGATAAAGTATAACGAAACCGAAGAATATCCCAAGGAGCAGATTTTGCGCTATGAAAAGGAAGTTTTGGGAATGTATCTTTCGGGACACCCTCTCGACGATTACAGCGACGTGCGCCACGAGTTTGATTTCGACACGAGTATGCTCTACGTCGAGGAGGCGGACGAGGACGGCAATTCGGGTATGGCGGTCGATCAAAACCTTGCCGGCAAGAGCGTAAAATTCGGTTGCGTCGTGTCCTCGTTTGAAAAGAAAGCCACCGCAAAGCAACAGAAATTCGCAGTCGGACGCGTCGAGGACAGAATGGGCTCCGTTTCCTTCTCGATGTATCCGCGCGCATATGAAAAATACGGCGAATTATTGAATGCGGACGCACCGTTGAAGGTGACGGGCAGGATAGATTTGCGCGATGAAAGCGAGCCGAAGGTCAGCATAGAAAAGCTCGAACTTTGGCAGAACGACCAACAGGCTCCGCCTGTCGAAGTCCCGACAAAAAAGAGCGACGGCATATTGTACGTGTTGCTGCAAAACGGCGTCGAAAAGGATATGGTATCCGACGTTCTCGCGCTTTATCCGGGAAGCACGCCTTGTCAGGCGCAGGTTAGACAGAACGGCTCGTCGCGGCTTATGGAATTTAGCCAAAGGGTTAGAGTGTGCGACGATTTGCTTATGCGGCTCCAAGACGTTTTGGACGTGAGCAGAGTGAAATACGTCGTCAAAAAATGAGAAAACAAAAATTTTACATAGAGGTGTCTTTATGGCAAACAGCAAAAACAAAATTAAGAAGCTTGCCGTACTAACCAGCGGCGGAGACGCAAGCGGTATGAATGCGTGCGTGCGCGCGGTGGTGCGTTACGCGCTCAATCAAGGCTATGAGGTATACGGTATCAAGCACGGCTACAAGGGGCTTGTCAACGACGAGATTTTCCCAATGGGCTACAGCAGCGTATCCAACTGCGTTCATGCCGGCGGCACGATTTTGCGCTCGTCGAGATGTCCCGAATTCAAGGATCCGGAGGTTATGCGTTCGGCGGTTGACAATCTTTTGAGCAAGGGCATAAACAATCTTGTCGTTATCGGAGGAGACGGCTCGTTCAGGGGCGTTGAAGCGATACACGAAAACACGGATTTGAACGTAATCGGCATACCCGGCACGATAGACAACGATATGGGCTACACCGATTCTACGATAGGCTTCGATACGGCGTGCAACACGGTTGTGGACGCGATTTTGAAATTGCGCGACACAATCACGTCGCACGACAGAATAATGATTCTCGAGGTTATGGGCAGAGAGTGCGGAAACATCGCGTTAAACAGCGCGGTCGCAGGCGGCGCGGAGTACGTCATAGTTCCCGAAAAGCCCGTTGACGTAGACGAAATCGCCAACAGCGTGAAGCTCGGTTTCGACAAGGGCAAATCCTCTACGATAATCGTGCTTGCCGAAGGCAAGACGGAGCTTACCGACGAGCTTACGCAAAAGATAAGCGACGCAACGGGGCGCAGGGTAAACCATATGGCGCTCAAATGGATGCAAAGAGGAGGAATCCCCACCGTCGAGGACAGAGTTCTTGCCGCCAGAATGGCGTGCCGTGCGGTCGAGCTTATAGAATGCGGACAAAGCGGACGAGTGATAGGCATCAAGGGCGGAGAGATATTCGACACCACCGTAATAGAAGCGCTCAAATGCAAGAAGGGCTTTGACGAAAAGCTCTATCAGCTTGCGCAGGTAATCAGCAGATAAAATAAACAAAGCACGACGAAAGTCGCAAAAATTCGACAAAAAACAAGAAAAAAACACGTAGCCGCACAAGCGGAAATCGCTTTGTGCGATTGTGAAAAAAGGAGATAATATGAAAAATTTGAAGGGTGCCTGTATGTTCGGGCAAAGCGGAGGACCGACGTCGGTCATCAACAGTAGCGCGGCAGGCGTATTCACAGAGGCATTGAAGCAAGACAATATCACCGCGGTTTACGGTCTCGAGCACGGAATCGTCGGACTTCTCGAGGAAAAATTCTTCGATATGTCAAAGGAAGACGCAAAGGAGCTTGAGCTTCTCAAATACACGCCGTCGTCCGCATTGGGCTCCGTACGCTACAAGCTCAAGGACGCGTCCGTTGACGACGCGGATTACAAGCGCATTTTGGAGGTTTTCAAGAAATACGACGTGCGTTATTTCTTCTACAACGGCGGAAACGACAGCATGGACACCTGCAACAAGATAAGCAAGTATTTGCAATCCGTCGGCTATGAGTGCAACGTTATCGGCGTACCCAAGACGATAGACAACGACCTTTTCGGCACCGACCACTGCCCGGGCTACGCAAGCGCGGCAAAATATATCGCCACCACGGTTGAGGAAGTCAATCTCGACGCAAAGGTGTACGACACGCCGATGGTATGCGTTATCGAGGCAATGGGTAGACACGCGGGCTGGCTCACGGCGTCCGCCGCGCTCGCAAGCGTAAACGGCTTGGGCGCAGACCTTATCTACTTGCCCGAAATCGATTTCGACGTAGACAAGTTCGTCGACGACGTTAAGGCGGTTTGCGCAAGAAACAACAACAAATGTATCGCCGTCGTTTCGGAGGGCATACACGACAAGAACGGCACGCTTATTTGCGAAAGCGTCGGAAGCGTCGCAAGAGACAGCTTCGGACACGCGCAGCTCGGCGGCGTAGCGTCCATACTTGCAAATCTTATCAAGGAAAAGACGGGCTACAAGACAAGAGGCATTGAGCTTAGCCTTATGCAAAGATGCGGCGCACACCTTGCGTCCAAGAACGACGTCGAGGAGGCATTCTCGGCAGGCGCGTTTGCGGTGAAGAGCGCGTGCGAGGGCGAAAGCGACAAGATGGTTATCTTCAAGAGAGTCACCGACGAAAACGGCAATTATAAGTGCGAAAACGTGCTTATGCCTCTCGAACTTGCCGCAAACACCGAGAAAAAGGTTCCGCTTGAATGGATAATCAACGACGGCACCAACATCAGCGACGAGTTTATCGAGTATGCGCTTCCGCTCATTCAGGGCGACGCAAAAGCTCCGCTCGAAAACGGACTTCCGAGATTTGCAAGACTCAAAAAGGTCTATGCAGGCAAATAAGAAAAAGAACTGAAGCCGATTGCCCTCTTTATAAGAGGGCGACGGAATAAGGAGGGAATATTATGGCAGAACAAAAGGATTTTTTCACCACGTTTTATCGCACGGACAAGAAAGAAATCAAGAGAGAATACGTCGGCAAAATGGTTGCTCTCGGCGAGGACAATACGTTGAGCGCAAACGAATACCGTCAAAAATCGCGCGAGCTTAAGGCGGAGTACAAAAACAAGCTCCAATCCACAAAGGAGCAAGACAAACGCCTTGAAAAGAGATTCAGAAAGGAATACGGAATGTTCCGTTGTCCGCTTATGGCAGACATCTTCGACTTGGTTGAGGGTATGCGCGCCGAGCCGAACGGAAGAACGCCCTTTAACGATGAAATCAAGGTGGAAAAGGACGTTGTATACAAGACGGTTGACGGCAAAAATCTCGTTATGGATTTGTATTTTCCGTCTCGTCCGATTCAAGGGAAAGCCCCTGCCGTTATGGACATACCGGGCGGCGGCTGGATGATTCACAATCGTTTGCGCAGAGACGGCTATGCAAGATGCTTTGCCGCAATGGGCGCGGTGGTTGCGGTTATCGACCACAGACTTTGCCCCGAGGTGTTTTTCCCTGCGGATTTGATTGACTGCATAGACGCGTTCAACTTCCTTTGCGAAAATGCGGACAAATACAACATCGACAAGAACAATATCACCGTCACCGGCGATTCGTCGGGCGGACATCTTTCGGCGTGTATAGGCTGCGCCTGCTCCAGCAAGGAGTATTCTCAAAAGCTCGGCTTACCCGAACTTTGCGCAAAGCCGGCAAACCTTATTTGCATAAGCGGCGCGTTCAGCTTCGACGTTATGTATCGCATACCGCTCACCAACACGCTCATAGTCCGTTACGTTTCGGGCAAACTGTCGAGAAAGGCTTTCAGGGAATGGGAGTTCTACAAGGAAAGCAATCCCTACAACTATCTCAATCCCGATTTCCCCGAAACCTACAACAACGGCGGCATGACGGATTTGCTCTGCCTCGGCGAGGCGAAGCGTATGTCCGAGTCGCTTGACAAGGCAGGCGTAAAGAACGCTTATCACGTAGGCAAAAATCCGTTTAGAAGCGACCACTGCTACGTACTGCGTTTCCCGTTCGGTCCGTCCAGAAAGGACGCGCTCAAGCTTTACGATTGGTTCAGAGCCAAGCAAGCCGAGCGCGGCGTCGATTTGAGCGCGGGCTTCAAGAGAGTGGAAACGTTCATGACGAATTACAAGAAGGCATTAAAGGGTAAAATCGAGTGCTAAACGTATTTGACGGCGACGTCATAGAGGGCGAGGTTGCGGACTTTGCGAGCGACGGCGAGGGAGTGGTAAAAATAGGCTCCTACGCCGTGTTCGTGCCGTTCGCGATAAAGGGCGAGAAAATACGCGCCCGCATTCGCCATGCAAAAAAAGACTATGCGTTCGGCGAGCTTATCGAGGTAGTCGAGCCGTCCGAGCATAGGATAAAGCCCAAATGCCCCTATTACGGGCGTTGCGGAGGTTGCGACCTTCAGCATGCGGATAGGGATTGTCAGCTTCTCATCAAGAAAAATTGCGTGGAAAACGCGCTTAAAAAGAGCGGAATAACCGTAAATGTCAACGACGTCGTGCGCCTAAACGACTGGGAGTACCGCAACAAAATTTCCTTGCCCTTCGGCTATAAAAGCAAATCGGGCAGGGTAACGCTCGGCTTTTACGAGAAGAGAACGCACAGCGTAGTGCCTATGAAATGGTGCGCTCTGCACGGCGAGTGGGCGTCCACGCTTATTGCGGACGTCACCGACTGGGCAAACGCGTATTCGGTGGACGTATACGACGAAACAAAACGGAAAGGGCTTTTAAGACATCTTGTCGCGCGTATGCTTGATACGCTTACCGTCACTCTCGTGATAAACGGCGACAGAGTGCCGAAGCTTGCCGAGCTTACGCAAAGACTTGAAAGAGATTTCCCCGGCGTAACGCTGTTTTTGAGCGAAAACAGAAAAAATACCAACGTTATTTTCGGCGACGAAACGAGGCTTGTTTACGGCAAGGAGCGCAAGCAGAATTTAGGGGCGTACGACGCCATCGTGTCCCCGTTAAGCTTTTTGCAGGTCAACAACGACGTGCGCGACGAGATATACGCGCGTGTATGCAAGGCTCTCGACGGCTTCGACGGAAACGTGGTGGAGCTGTATTCGGGGGTGGGTTTGCTCACCGCACAGCTTGCGTTGAGAATGCCGTCCGCACGGATAACGGCAGTTGAAATCGTGCCTAGCGCGACCAAAAACGCCGACGCGCTTATGAAGACGCTCGGGCTTTCGGACAGGGTGGAAAACGTGTGCGCGGACGCCGTGGAGTATATGAAGAAGCTCCCGTGCGAAAGCGAGCCGAACTTGCCCGACGAAATCCTTTCTTCCCCTTATTATTTAGGGGAGAATAGGGCAAAAGCTCGCGCATTGATTCTCGATCCGCCAAGAAAAGGGTGCGAGCAGGAGGTGCTTAAAGCCGCCTTGCAGGCAGGCTTCGAGCGCGTCGTCTACGTTTCGTGCAATCCGCAAACGCTTGCAAGGGATTTGCAGCTTTTAAGCGAGGGCTACGACGTTTGCGAGGTTACGCCCTTCGATATGTTTCCGCAGACCGCCAACGTAGAAGTGCTGACTATTTTACAAAAACGACAAACAAAATAAAGAGGATAATTATGGAAATCAAGCTTATCTCTCGTTCGCCCAAGGGCATAGAGGAATATTCCTTACGCAACTCAAACGGAATGCAGGTGAATATAATCACCTACGGCGCGCGTATCGCCAACGTGTTTTTCCCGACCGAGCACGGTGTTTTAGACCTTGTTGCAGGCTTTGACGACGTTGACGGTTTTACGGGGGACAATCCCTATTTCAACGCGGTGATAGGACGCGTCGGCAATCGCATAGGCGGCGCGCGTTTTTCTATCGACGGCAAGGAATATCCCCTGTACAAAAACGACGGCAACAATCACCTGCACGGCGGAAAATGCGGCTTCGATTCAAGAATATGGAGCGCGAGCATAGAAGAAAACGGCTTGAAACTTTCAAGGCTTTCAGAGGACGGCGAGGAGGGCTATCCCGGCAATCTGTCGGTGAGCGTCACGTATTCGCTTTCCGATGACAACGCGCTTGAAATAAACTATGAGGCGCAAAGCGACAAGGATACGCCTTGCTCTTTGACAAATCACGCCTACTTCAATCTAGACGGAGATTTTGCGGACGTAAAGGGGCACGAAGCGTTTATCGACGCGGATTATCTCACCGTCGTAGACGACGAGCTTATTCCGCACGGCGAGCTTTTGTCCGTAAAGGGAACGGCGTACGATTTCACCTCTTTTAAGCCGATAGGAAAAGACATAACCGCCGACGACAGAATGCTGAATATCGCAAGGGGCTATGATTTCAACTACGTGCTTAACGGCAAGGGCTTTAGAAAAGTCGCCGAGGTGCGCTCGCCAAAGAGCGGCGTAAAAATGAGCGTGTACACGGACAGAGCGTGTATGCAATTCTATACGGGCAACTTTTTGGACGGCTTAAAGGGCAAGCGCGTATACGGCTATCAATCGGCGTTCTGCATGGAAACGCAAGGCTATCCCAACGCCTGCAACGTGCCGAGCTTCGAGAGTATGCTCCTTAAAGCAGGGGACGTCTACACCGCGCGCACGCAGTACAAATTTGAATGTGATTGCAAATAAAAACGGAGTTTATCCTATCGAAACACGGAGATAAAAGTCCAAATGAGCATATTAGATGAAAAATTGAAGCAAATTTCTCTTCTCGTCGAGGAGGGTATGAATGCAAAAAACACCGTTAAAGCCCTTGAACTTATCGGCATAGACGGCTATGACGAGGAGCTTGTGCGCTCCTTCAAGCTTTGGGGGGATTATATGCCTATATCCGACCAAACGCCGTACAGTGAGGAAAGGCGCAATTTGCATATTCTTTGGGACAGCATAGACAGAGTTCCGCTCGGCGTAAACTGTGCGTTTGCGGTTCCGTTTAGACAGCTTATCGCAAAAAAGCTATTCAAAAAATGCGGTGACGGATTCGTCGCCAACGAGGGGTGCCGCTTCAATTATGCCGACAGAATCGAGATAGGCGAAAACGTATCCTGGAACGCAGGGTGCTATATCGATTCAAAGGGCGGAGTGAAACTTGGCGATTTTTCGATGCTCACCGAGTACGTCAAAATTTTCACGCACTCTCACAGCGAAAGCGACCATATGCAAAGGGAGTACAAGCCCGTTGAAATAGGCGCGTACGCCAAGGTATACACCAACGCCACAATACTTCCGGGAGTAACTCTCGGCACGGGCGCGGTTGTCGCGACGGGCGCAATCGTCACAAAGAGCGTAGACGATTTTACGCTTGTATCCGGCATTCCTGCAAGGGTTCAGCGTATGCGCAGATTCGACGGCGAAAAGCTTGAGGAAATGAATCAATATATGATGAAAGACAAACTCTTTCAAAAATAATTGCGCCGA
>CAZUZK010000026.1:16827-20835 GCA_964624745.1 uncultured Bacteroides sp.
TCGAGGCTCTTTTTTGTATGCACAATGCTAATTTTAATTATTATCTTGCACGTCGCCGAAGACGGTATTATCTTGCGCGTTGGTCGCTTCGCGCGAAAGCATTTCCGAGGGAATATGGTCGGAATATTCTATCTTTTCCTTGTGTTCCTTTATAAGGTCGGGGTCGAAGCCCTTGCCCGACACTTCGCCTGCTTGCGTGATGTACATAAACGCGTGCGGATCGCAGGAAGATACGATTTGCTTTACGCTGTTGATTTGTCTTTTGCTTGTGACGCAGACAATCATTTTATGCTCCTTGCCTGTGTAATAGCCGATAGATTTCGTGATAGTAACGCCTCTATGCAGCTTTATGGACAATTCGTGCGCGATAGCTTCCGCTTGGTCGGTGATTATCGTAAACACCAAGGACGAGAGCATACCCGATTCGATAATATCGGACACTCTCGAGTGTACGATGAGCGAAAGGAAGGAGTAGAGTATAGGGGAGAGAATGCTTGTCATAATCGCCGTCGGACCGAGCGTCGTGTCGAGATTGACGATGCCTACAAGCCCGGAGAAGCAAGCTATCACGCAGTCGCAAAGGAGAATCCAATATTGAACGTGAGCGGAGGGATTATGCTTGTGCATAAGCTTTCCGATAATATCCGTGCCGCCCGACGACATATTTATTCTGAACATAAGACCGCCGGATACGCCTGAAATCGCGCCGCCTGCGAGAGCCGCGATAAGCATAAGCCCGTCTTGATTTTCGGCGTCGTATTGCGGACATTTGACTGCGCCGAGCAAAATCATAAACGCAGAATATACGAGCACGCCTATCATTGTGTAGAACGCAAAGCGTTTGTTCAAAAACTTGAACGCCACAATCATCAAAGGAATGTTGATTATTATCGTGATAACGCCGGGGTCAAACAGGGACGAAGCGAGCTTTTGCACGGTGGGATTGCTGCTTTTTACCACCATATAGTGCACCAAGGACGCAATGCCGGGAACGCCGCCGGGAGCAAAACCGTTCGGGTTGATGAAGATATACGTGCCTATGGATCTTAAAAGCGCAAACAGTATAAGCGCGGTGACGTATTTGACGGTGTAGGTTGTTTTTTCCTTGTTGAGTACAATCTTTCCCATATGCTTGAAAAGCCCTTCTCCTAGATACCTAAAATATTATGATTTTATAAATAAATAGTCAACCGTTTTGCGCATATTGTCGAAACGGTGTTTTTTTGTGATTTATCACAAAAACAAATTATTTACAAACGTATGATTTTAACACGCTTTTAATATACCTTTTTTATGCTTATTATACGCAATATCAAAATTGACAAACGTATAATTATATGTAATAATAAATATAGTTGAAATATGTCGATATTTTGTATTGCAGTTTTTGAAAGGAGCGTTCCGAATGGATAAAGACGAAAGATTGACTTCAACCGAAAATGAAACGCTCACGGCAACCGATTTCGAGGCTGTCGATTTTTCGACGAGCGAAAATTCCGCTCAAGGGGCAGAGGTCGCCGTAGGCGTTGACGTTGCAGAGGAAAACGCCGTGCACCAAGAAGCGGAACAAGCGGGCAACGCTGAAGCTTGCGCAAAAAAAGGCGCGAAAAAACGCGAAAAAGCGCAGAAAAAAGATGATGACGAAAGACACGTCGTCAAGGATTTGCTTCAAAATTCCGCATTTGCAAGAAGCGTGGGAATGGGTACGCTTGAAAAGCTGAAGGAAGCGTTGGTTTCCGTCATTCCCGTCACGCTGATAGTGCTTATTTTTGCTCTTACACCGATAACCGATTTCTCGACGAAGGAAATTGTCACTTTCGTCATATCCTCGATATGCCTTATTATAGGCATCGCGCTTTTCAATATGGGCGCGGATCTTGCCATGACGCCTATGGGCGAACACGTCGGCGCAGGCTTGACGCGCTCTAAAAAGCTTCCGCTATTGCTGGGCGTCGGCTTTATTATGGGTATGCTCATAACGGTTGCGGAGCCTGATTTGTCCGTGCTTGCAGAGCAGGTCAGCGCGGTTATGAACGGCACTGTGCTTATCGTCACCGTCGGCGCAGGCGTGGGCTTGTTCTTGCTTATCGCAATAGTGAAGATCGTTTTCAGAAAGGATTTGTCCTCGCTTCTCATATTCTTTTATATGGTGCTGTTTGCCATGTCCGCAATTCTCATCGAAAACGGAAAGGGAATTTTCCTGCCCCTCGCGTTCGATTCGGGTGGCGTCACCACGGGGCCGATAACGGTACCGTTTATTATGGCGTTGGGCGTCGGCGTCGCTCTCAATACGGGCGGTAAAAACGCAAAGGAAAACAGCTTCGGTCTTATCGCGCTTTGCTCAATAGGTCCTATGCTTGCGGTTATGGCGTTGTCGCTGGCTTCGACGGGGGATATGAGCTATACGCTTCCCGATTACTCGATAGATGCCAATCTCGGTGAAAACTTCGCGCCGGCACTTGGCGGAATCGCGCTCGAGGTGCTTATCGCGCTAGGGCTTATAGTGGCGTTCTTCATCATTCTTCAATGCACGGTGTTGAAGCTTCCCAAACAAAGGCTAGTGCAAATCGGCATAGGTATTGTGTATACGTATTTAGGGCTTGTGGTGTTCTTGACGTCCGTTATGGTCGGCTTTATGCCGATAGGCTTCAAGCTCGGCGTCGAAATCGCCTCGTACAGCAAGCCGTTGCTTATAGTTTTTGCGTTCGTAATAGGCTTTGTGGTGGTTCTTGCCGAGCCTGCGGTGCACGTTTTGAACAAGCAGGTCGAAACAATCACCAACGGCGCGGTGTCAAAACGCTCTATGCTTCTTGCGCTTTCAATCGGCGTGGGTATTTCAATCGGCTTGAGCGTGATAAGAATAATTTACGGCTTCTCGTTGCTCTATTATTTGATTCCCGGCTATCTCATTTCGCTCGGCTTGTCTTTCTTCGTCCCGAAGATTTACACGGCGATAGCGTTTGACTCGGGCGGAGTCGCAAGCGGACCTCTCACGTCAAGCTTTATATTGCCGTTGGCGGTCGGAGCGTGTTCGGCGTTGTGCGGCGAGAGCGAGGTTTTGAACCTTGCCTTCGGCATAGTCGCAATGGTCGCAATGACGCCGTTGATAACCATTCAGCTGCTCGGCTTTAGGGCGGTTATGGCGTCGCGCGTTAAAGAAAAAATCGTTATGCGTCGCATTCTCGATGCGGACGACGAGCAAATTATCGATTTTATGTAAGGAGGGCTTATGGCGGATAAAACAAACGAAATCGTGCAAAAGGTCAAAAAGCGCGCCAAAAAGGTTTCCGCAAAGGTCGCGGACGTGCGTTCGGGACGTCCGAAGCTGGAATCCAACAAGCTCGAGCTTCTCGTTACAATCGTGCCGAGTGCCAAGCAGGAATTTTACACCGACCTGCTGCAATCCAATTTCGAGGTGAATTTTCAGTGTACGGCGCGTGCGCACGGCACTGCAAATGCAGAACTTTTGGGCTTGAGCCTCTACGGCTTTACCGACCAGACAAAGACGGTGATTTTCAGCGTAATAAAGCAAGAGAGAGTTAAGGACGCTCTCAATATGCTCGACGAAAAGTTCAACGCCATAAAAAGAGGTAAAGGCATTGCGTTTGCCGTGCCGTTTACAAGCGTAATAGGCGTTGCGACGTTCGGATTTTTGAGCAATAATCTTAAAACCGTAAAGGAGGATAAACAATGAGCGATTTTCAAAATCAAGTCGTAATATGTATAGTCAACGACGGCTTCGCAGACGCCGCAATGGACGCCGCTAGAGCCGTAGGCGCAAAGGGCGGTACGGTTTTAAGCGCGCGAGGAACTGCCAATCTCGAAGCAGAAAAAGCTTTCAGCATTCAGATTCAGCCCGAAAAAGAAATGATTATGATTCTCGTTGACGAGAAGATAAAGGAAGACGTGCTACACGCGCTTTACAAGAGTGTGGGTACACACACACCTGCACACGGCATCGCGTTTGCATTGCCAGTGGACGGGGTTGCCGGAGCTTCGTTGCGATAA
>CAZUZK010000027.1:0-20337 GCA_964624745.1 uncultured Bacteroides sp.
AGTTGGAAAATTGATTATGGAATTGAAATTTGAAGAATTGACGCATCAAAACTATTCCGACGCGTGCAAAATTGAGCGAGATGACATATCCGAGGATTTTCTCGACACACCTTCAACCATAATGAATTTGACTTGTTATGGCGTCGAACATAATTGTATCGGACATACGTTCCTTGTAAAGCATAATGAAAATCCAATCGGGCTCATTCTTTTAGGCGAAGCAATTTTATGGGAAACGGATCCGCCCGAAATGAAAAAAGAGCCGTTTTATCGCTTAATGGGGTTGGTTGTCGATAAAAAATATCGTAATTGCGGAATAGGCGGCGAGATATTGGAAAGAGCCATACAATTTGTTTATGACGACTTTGGCAAGCGACCTATTGCACTTGAATGCCATAAGGACAATATTCAAGCCGAACGTTTTTATTTAAGACACGGTTTTAAGAAAACAAACGTTATGGAAGGAAACGACTATTACTATCTGCGATTTCCCGAATGATAAATCCCAATTCGGGTGCACGCTAATTATTCCCTACACATCACCACGTCCTCCCCTGCTACAAAGTATGGGGGTTTATTTTTGTTCACGCGTTCAATAAAGCTAAAACACAATAAAAACATTCGTTTTTTTCAAGGGATTGTTTCGTTTTTGCGATTAAATTAAAGCAATTAAAATCACCTTTTGCATATCAATAATCAAATATATTATTTGCCTATCAACTATAAAACGTGACTGTATGTTACAGCGTTTTCTGAAAAATCATACAAAACGGTTGAAATCGTTTGCGAAATTTAATGTGATTTTAATATCTCACGATAATGATATACATATAGCGTCTACACTTTCGGTGTCGCTTAACCTAAACAATAAATACGGAGCGGAAAATGAAAAGAAAAATTGCAGTTCTCGCACTTGTTTTGGTGCTTGTTATGTCTATAAGCGTAATGCTTTTTGCGTGTGACGACGGCGATTCTCCCAACGGCAAGGAACCGCCAAAAGAACCCTCTACGGATTTTGTAAATCCGGGAGACAATCTGGGCGGAGGCGGAACAGGAGTATTGCCCGATGACTCCGATTCGATTCAAAACGACATAGAATACACCGATTTTTCGGATTTGGAATCAAACACTTCCGCGGACGGCACGATAATAAACGGCAGTAATGAAGTATACAAAATCGAAGCCGCCGGCACATACGTATTGAGCGGAGATTTCAAATACGGTATAGTCGTAAGCGTTAACGACAAAGAGACGGTGCGCATTGTTCTAAACGGAACGAATATTTCAAATGAAGACGGAATAGCTCTTTCAAACACAAACAAAAAATCCTCTCTGATTATAACGCTCCAAGAAGGCACTCAAAATACAATAACCAATGACGGAAACGACGTCAACGCTCTTCACGTCAAAGGAACGTTGAGTATAAACGGCAAGGGCAATTTGAGCGTTACAAGCTTGTCAAAAAGCGCAATCAAGGTCACCAAAGGATTTGCAATGGTTGACGCAAACGTGACTTTATCAAGCGAAAATCACGGTTTAACTGCTCGTTTTGTTGAAATACACAATGCGACACTCTCCGTTGCTTCTGCGAAGAAAGACGGAATAAACGCCGAATGCGACGACGACGTAACCGAATTTACCGATGACGAAGGCTACGTCATTTTGAAGAATACAGGTTACACCTGCAGCGTTGACGGCGACGGCATTCAAGCAGACACGTTTTGCAAAATCGACGGCGGAAATATAAGCATTAAAACCAACGGTAGCTTTATCAAATACAGCACTGCAAACATGGACGAATATGACCTTGAGAAAGACGACTTCCGTTACGTCTACTCCAACGGTGATTATAAAAAGGTCGCAAGCGATGAGCGCATAAGCTATTCCAACGCATACGCCCTTATGCAAAGCTGTAAAGGCATTAAAGTGGGCGAAATCAAATATGACGATGAAACTAGCGGCGAAGAAATCGTCGTTACTGACGGCGCATATCTCATCGTTATCACAGGTGACAACACAATCAACATAAATTCAACGGACGATGCGATACACACCAACAGCGGTGACGTGCTTATCGAGAGCGGAAACATAACCATCAACACTTATGACGACGGCATCACGTCAGACGGGCTTAGCGAAATCACAGGTGGCACAATAGACATCGAAAAAAGCTATGAGGGTATCGAAGGTGCATATGTAAAGATTTCAGGCGGTGACATATATATTGTCGCAAGCGACGACGGCATAAACGCCGCTAGCGATGACAGAAAAATCACAGAATATATCATCATTTCCGGCGGAAATATTATTGTCAATGCAAACGGCGACGGCGTGGATTCCAACGGAAGCATACTTGTAAGCGGCGGTAGCCTTATCGTATACGGACCGACATCAGGCGGCGACGCCGCTCTTGACGCAGATACGGGTATTATCATAAACGGCGGCACGGTATGGGCAAGCTCAACACTCGGTATGGTGGAAACTCCATCGACCAATTCCGAGCAATATGTCGTGTCATACGCGCAAAAAACCACTCTTTCGGAGGGCAGCGTCTTCACCTTAAAGGATAGCGACGGAAATGCAATTATGACGGTTGACGTTGCAAAGAATTGCCAATCGATTATCTTCAGCACTAACGTTCTCGCAACGGGAGAAACGTACACTATCTATTGCAACGACACATTGATGTCCACCTTTACGGTATCCGACACGCTTACGCTAATCGGAACGGCACAAAACGCAGGACCGGGCGCAGGCGGACACGGACCGGGAGGAAGACCGGGCGGTTTTCGTTAAGCATGCGATATAATCGGTTGAAAACAATATCAATACCCAAAGAATAAAAATCCATCGGTTGAACCTGTGGATTTTTATTATAAGAAGCTATAGTTTTTCTTGATTATTTTATATAAAAAATCCCGAGCCTTCGGCTCGGGGGTGTAAGTTGCGTTCACACTATTTAAACGTTTCGTTACCTGTATTTAACTAACATATACATACAGGCTGCGCGTCGTGATGCACTTTCGTGTCACGTGCCCTATTTTGACTAATTTTGGCTCAGGATTACGGTGTCAAACTTACAAACGCACCAACCTGTGTTAAACTTTAAGGGTAAGCCCTCGACCAATAGCGTTAAGAAGCACAGTCACGCTTCACACAAGAGTGTTAGTATTTTGCCGCATTCTCTCTACAGAGTAGGTCGACGACGCTCAAAGCGTGGACTTATATTAAAATATTTATTTATCATTGTCAATTAAACTTGAAAACTTCAAGGAAAAACGCAAAAAAATAAGCTTTCATCACGTCTCTTCGGTGTTTTGTAGAATTTTGCACGCAATGGCATATGCGTCCGAAATACACGTTGCGCTTGTATTGTCGCTCGAATCGTATCTAGTGTGCAAATATTGCGGACACTTTTCGTTGTAGGCGGTAACGCTAACGCTTGCGCACCCGTGTTGAGAGAATATCGCGCTGTCGGTAACGCCGAATTTCAAGACTTTTGTTTTGCACTCGATATTAGCGGAATCGGCACATTTTTTGACAAACTCCACGACGTTTTTATCGTTTTTCTTAAAGCCTTCAACGGTATTGATTTGCATATGCTCGGATTCTCTCAAGGTGTCGAACACTACAAACGTTGTCGGCACGTCGTCGAAGGAATTTTCTTCACACCACGCCATTGCGCCTCTCTCGCCTATTGTCGAGCTTCCGGTAAACAAAGCGACAACCTCGGTGTTTTTAAGCGTAACGCCGTTGGCGTTCATCTCGTTTAGCAGTTCATAAACGACCTGACAACCGCTTAAATTCTCGTTTGCGCCGTCTATTGTTTTCTTTCTATCAAGCATAAAATACAGCGCAAACCAGGCAGGAACGAATACTATTCCTACCAAGCCGCATATAAGCATTGCTCCGCTTGCTATCTGCGCTCCGATACCGCCGATAAATATCCACCGCACCACGTCGATTGCAAGCACGTAAACATAGCCTATTATCGTCGCAACGGCAATCGTGGTAAATACCGCTCCGCCGGCGTGATAAATAATTTTATACTCTCTGGGAGCGTCCAAATGTGCGACAAAAACCACTCTATGCTTAATATCCTCGGCACACTTTTTCACCGCAGACAAATTCCTAGAGGTTTTAGCCGTGTACAAGGCGTCGAAAAAGCGTTTGTTAAACACAAACTGAACAAGATAAACACTCAAGCCTAAAAGCGCAAAAAGCACCGATACCAATGTCGAAAAGAAATACGCGGTCAAAGATAATATTCCTAAAGTCGCGCACACGTACGTGCCGCCGACAAATGCGTCGGGATATGCCTTAAATTCCTGTTGCTTAACCTCGTCGCAAATGCCCGAAAGCTTATCTGCCATATAATCCGCAAAACGTTTTTCACCCTCTCCGCAAGCTTCGCGAGGAGCAATAGTAGAACACACGTTTGCAATTTCCTCGCAAGCGCGTTTTCCTACGTCGTTCTTATTATCTAGCAGTTTATCAAATTCAGTCATAGTTGCTGTTGTCGAGATTGTTGAGTATCAGCTGCAAAATCACCTGCAACACGGTTTTTTCGTTGTCCTCCAACCCGTTGAACGCCATTGAATAAAACTTATGATTTGCTTCATCGATTAATTCCGCGACCTTTTCTCCCTCTTTTGTAAGAGTAAGCACCTGCTCTCTCTTGTCGACGGTAGAAATTTGCGAAATTATCAATCCCTTATCTTTAAGCTGTTTTACGCTACGCGAAACAAGCGCCTTCGATACGTTTGCACTTGACGCAATGTCGCTGGCAAGCCCCATCGTGCCGATACCGGATAACACCGCAATTTCGTTTGGTGAAAGATTGTATTCTTTCAACGCTTTTAATTGGCAATCGGTATAAGCGCGCAACAATTTGCGGAATGCCGCAAAAAAATATGCCGTATTGTTCATTTCCATATAAATATTATAACATCAGCAAACACCACTTTCAATAAAAAAGTTTACAAAGTCAACAAGTTTATACAACTGTATACATAAATAAATATGTGTGAGCCTCAAAAAGCGAGAAATTGCGAATAATACGCGATATAAAAGAGCTTAACTAGCCAAAAATTATGTGCTCAACAAAAATTCACGAGTCTTTCGGCTCGAAAATTTTGGATTTTGAATGTTATTATCTACAAATAATTGTTTTTGCGAAAACCATATGTCGTTAATTTAACTCATCTGCATTTTTTATTTTAGCTTGTCGTCGCACCGTAAAGTTATTGTACAACAACGATATTACGATGCAAAATCTGATATTTTGTTTACGTTTTAAGCGATTATTTTTTAGGATTGGAACAAAAAAATATCAGCTGTAAAAATATCCGTAGCATCGTATGCTACGGATATTTTTTTGTCGCATATTTACAAATATTTTTGCGATTTACGGCTATTCGGCAAGAACGTCTTTTATTTCAACCTCATTGCCTCTCAAGAGATAAGTATGCTCGCTGTTGCAGTACGGGCAAATCTTGCCGTGTTCGACAGTAGAATACTCTTTTTTGCAGTCTTCACAATAAGTGACGGCAGGAATTGTCTCTATTTCCAACTCGCACCCCTTAAGAAGCTCCGAACGGTTGGCGTTCCAGTTCCAACAATCAATAAGCTGATCGTTTACGACCGTCGAAACCTCACCGACTCTCAACGTCACCTTTGCCACTCTGCTAACGTTGTTTTGACGAGCGACGTCGCTCACTATATCCGCGATGTGAAACACCACTCCAAGCTCGTGCATAACGTCCTCACTTATTCTCTTTTTTAGCTTGTTTTGCTTGCTTCTTGTACTCTTTATGCTTTCTTTGAGATTCCTTTTCTTCCGCTGTCTTTTTGCCGAAAACGATTCTCATTCCGCGCTTAATTGCATACGGAAGAATTGCTTTGAATTTATCTTCACTGCGAACCATCGTCGAGCATTCCGGATGCTCTCTATGCAATTTAATCGCGTCGAAATCGCACTTTGTAGTACAAATACCGCAACCGATACACTTGTTCTCGTCTACGACGCTTGCGCCGCAACCCAAGCAACGTGAGGCTTCTTTCTTAACCTGCTCCTCGGTGAGAGTTCCGTGCAAGTCTCTAAACGAGAACTTGTCGCCTTCAAGCTCTTTCGCTTCTTGTCTGCCTGCCGTATCGTAGCTGTCGATAACGATATTGTCTTTATCGAGCTCGATAAAGTCGCGACGATTGCGACCGATAGTCATGCTTGTGCCGGGTTGCACGAAACGATGCAAGGACACTGCCGCGTTTTTACCGGCTTCGATTGCGTCGATTGCGAACTTCGGACCGCTGTATACGTCGCCGCCGACAAAGATGTCCGGTTCTGCCGTTTGATATGTAAGAGCGTCTGCGACAGGATAATTGCCGTGATGGAACTCAACCTTGGTGTCCTTAAGCAAATCGCCCCAAACGACAGATTGACCGATTGCGAAAATAACGTTTTGCGCTTCGACCGTAATCGTATCGTTTTCGTCGTATTGCGGATTGAATTTCTTTGTCGCAGGATCGACAACGCTCGTGCATTTCTTAAACACGACAGCTTTGACTCTTCCCTTTGCGTCCTTGACAATTTCCTTCGGTCCCCAACCGTTGTTGATTGAAATACCGTCTGCGAGCGTTTCTTCAACCTCGAGTGCGCTTGCAGGCATCGTATCGCGACTTTCGAGGCAATACATACCGACGTTTGCGCTGCCGAAACGAATTGCAGTACGCGCACAGTCAACCGCAACGTTACCACCGCCGATGACCACGGTGTTGCCGACGAGTTTTCTGTCGTGATTTTCCGTTGCGTCGTGCAAGAAGGAAACCGCCATATCGGTGCCGAGAGCGTCTTCGCCGGGAATACCGGGCAATCTTCCGCCTTGACAGCCTATTGCGACGTAAAACGCTTTGTAGCCTTGCTCGCGAAGTTCGCTAATCGTCACGTCTTTGCCGACGTCGACGCCGCACTTAAACTCAACGCCAAGCTCGCGCAAAACGTCGATTTCCGCTTCGATTACGTTCTTTTCAAGCTTATAGGACGGAATGCCGTACGTAAGCATACCGCCGAGCTTTTCGTTCTTTTCAAATACAGTCGGCTTATATCCCTTTGTCGCAAGATAGTATGCGCAGCTCAAGCCCGCAGGACCTGCGCCGATAATAGCGATTTTTTGCGACCATTGCTTGTCTACGTTGGACGGAATGACAACTTCGGGAATATATCTCGTTTCTGCATTAAGATCTTGCTCTGCGATAAATTTCTTTATATCGTCGATTGCAACAGCCTCGTCGATTTTGCCTCTCGTGCAAGCGATTTCACAACGCTTGTTGCAGACGCGACCGCAGATTGCCGGGAACGGATTATCCTTTTTGATAAGTGCAAGCGCTTCTCTGTATTTACCCTCTTTTGCCTTGCGGATATAGCCTTGAACCGCAATATGCGCAGGGCAAGCAACCTTACAGGGAGAAGTACCCGTTTCATAGCAGTTGATACGGTTGTTATCTCTGTAATCCTCGTCCCACTTGTCTTGTCCCCAGCTCAAATTGTCGGGAAGCTCGTGCTTGGGATATTTCACCTCGCCTTGCTTTGTGCAGAGCTTTTGTCCGAGCTTAACGGCACCTGCCGGGCAATATTCGACGCACTTCCCGCAAGCGACGCATTTGTCTTTTTCAACTCTTGCAACATACGCGCTTCTTGACATATTCGGCGTATTGAAAAGCTGTGACGTACGCAATGCGTTGCAAATATTCACGTTGCAGTTGCAGATTGCAAATATCTTGTTTTGACCGTCGATGTTGGTAATTTGGTGAACAAAGCCGTTCTTTTCCGCATTACGGAGAATCTGCATTGCCTCTTCGTACGTTATAGAACGTCCCTTGCCCGTTTCGGCGCAATAATCCGCCATATCGCCTACGCCGATACACCACTCTTCACAGCTGTCGCCACAGCCCTCTCCGAGCTTTGAACGACCGTAACGGCAAGAGCAAATACCGACGCCGAGATGTCCCTCGTATTTCTTAAGCCAGTAAGAAAGATGCTCGATATCGGCAGTTTGATTTTCCATTTCAATCGCCTTTTCGACGGGGATAACGTGCATACCGATACCTGCGCCTCCCGGAGGAACCATAGGCGTGACCATAGTCAAAGGCAAATACGTCATACGCTCGAAGAACATAGCAAGCTCGGGATGCTCGTCAAGCTGACGCTTAATCATATTGGTGAACTCCGCAGAACCGGGGACAAACATCGGAAGGACGTATCTACGCTCTCTCTTTGCGCCCGGAATCGGTCCGTTGTCGTCATAGTGATTGCCGTAATCGTATTCCAAAATGCCGATGTCGCTCATCTGCTTTACGAGAGCGCGAACCTTTTCTTTTTCGACGTTCGGATTGAGAGCCTCGATTTGCTCGATGGTGTAATGATGACGCAGCTTCATTGTAAGCGCGATGTCTGCCATCTCATCGGTCATAACGCATTTGAGGCCCCAATATTCGGGATCGTGCGCCGTTACGCCTTTGATTTTGTGATCGATGCAATCGGTGATTTTTCTTGCAAGCTTGAGTATTTTTTCACTGGGATTCGGATCGTCCATAAATTTGGGGACGAATGCTTTACTCATCTCTGCCATTGCGTTTCTCCTCTTTTTGTTAAATTTGTTTTATCGTTTTATATAATTCACCCTCGAGCGCGTCGATACCCTCTCCGGTTTTCGCGCTTACGGGGAAAATTCTCGCTTTCGGATTTAGTGCCGAGATGTTTTTTTCAAATTTGCTCATATCGAAGTCAAACGCTTCGATCGTATCGATTTTCGTCACGACTATAACGTCGCATTTTGAAAACATCAACGGGTATTTCAGCGGCTTGTCGTCGCCCTCGGGAATTGACAACAGCATCATATCGAGATGCGCGCCCGTATCGAATTCCGCAGGACACACGAGATTGCCGATATTTTCAAGCACAATCAAATCGCATTGCGGCAATTCGGCTTTATCAAGGCTCTCTTTTACCATTTGAGCGTCGATATGGCATAGTCCTCCGTTGTGAATTTGCACGCTTTCTACGCCCGTATTCTCCGCAATTCTTCTTGCGTCGACGTCCGTTTCGATATCAACGTCCAACGCTACGATTGACAGTCTGTTTTTCAAGTCGTTTATAACCCTTGTCAAAAGCGTCGTCTTTCCGCTTCCCGGCGACGACATCACGTTTATCATAAACGTGCCTTTGTCGCGTAAGGAGCGTCTTAATTCGTCCGCCACTCTGTCGTTATGAGCAAACACGCTTTCTCTTACGGAAATAATTTTCATTTTATGCCCTCTTTCCACTCGGCGCGTTTTTGCAACAGCCATTCCGCCAAATCCTCAACGCCGTCTCCGCTCTTTGCCGAAACCTCAAACACCTTCGCTTTCGGATTCAGCCTCGCAACGGCGGCGCGGCATTTTTCTATATCGAAATCGAAATACTTTCGCGTATCGCACTTGGTTATCGCCACCGCGTCGCAAGTCGAAAACATCAACGTGTATTTCAACGGCTTATCGTCGCCCTCCGGGATTGACAACAACACAAGCTTCAGGTGCGCGCCGGTATCAAATTCCGCAGGACACACGAGATTGCCTATGTTTTCCAAAAAAACTATTTGCGCGTCTGTTCCGAACGCCTTAAAGCCTTGTCGGGACATATCCGCGTCGAGATGGCACATTCCGTCCGTGTGAAGCTGAATAGCTTGTGCGCCGGCATTGCGAATAGTATACGCGTCAACGTCGCCGTCTATGTCCGCCTCCATAACGCCTACGCTACATTTATCCTTCAATGCGCCTATCAGGCTTGTCAAAAGCGTTGTCTTTCCGCTTCCGGGAGCAGACATAACGTTAACGTAAAAAATATCGGACGAATCCAACTCCGCACGCAATTTTTGTGCGTCGACGTCATTGTCCTCCAATATGCTTTTCTTAAGTTGAACGACGTTCATATCTTTTTCCATAAGCTTATATAAAAAGTATAACACCATGTTATGGCGTTTTCAAGTAAAAGTTTCAGATAAAGAATTATCCTTATATAGTAGCCATAAAAAACGCAAAAAAGCCTCGATTTTATGCAAAAAACGCATATAAATCGAAGCTTTTGGGAGGTGAATTTTTATAAAACTCGGTTGAAATTTTATAAAACCTTGTCTAAAAATTCACGCAAACGCTCGGATTTCGGATTGGTGAAGAACTCTTCAGGCGGTGCCTGCTCCAAAATTTTACCCTGCGCCATAAAAAGAATGCGAGTGCCGACCTCTCTTGCGAACGCCATTTCGTGCGTAACGATAACCATTGTCATTCCCTCGTTTGCGACTTGCTTTATAAGCTCCAACACCTCGCCGACCATTTCGGGGTCTAATGCGGACGTCGGCTCGTCAAACAACATCACCTTCGGATTCATCGCAAGTGCGCGCGCAATCGCGACTCTCTGTTTTTGACCGCCGCTTAACGTCGAGGGGTAAACGTCGGCTTTGCTTTCCAAACCTATACGCGCGAGCAATTCGTCGGCACGCTTTGAAGCGTGTGCCTTTATCTCCTTTGCAGAGGTAAATTCACTCGTCTTGATTTGTTTTTCGCAAGCGTGAACGGCATGAGAAATTTTACGTTCTATTTTTTCTATTTTTTCTGTCAAATCAAGCTTTTGCTTAGTGAGTTTTTTATCGTACGTGGCGAACGCTTTTCCGTTTATCTCTTTTATCGATTTTGTTTCTTCCCACGCAGAAACGATAGGTTCAAGCTGCAATTTCAGCTCTTCAAGTTGCTTTTTGAGCAATTCTGCCTTTTTATCGACGTTTTCGTTATATCGCGTGCCGTGCTTTTCAAACCACTTGTTATATATAGGTACGATTGCGTTTTCAAGCTTGGTTTTGCGCAAGTTTTTTATGCCGATTTGAACGGGCGCAAGCGTCAAATTTTGCTTGACGGTCATATTGTTGAACAGATTAAATTGCTGAAACACCATTCCCATTTTTTCACGCTGTTCGTTTATATCGACCTTAAGATCTGCAAGGTCCACACCGTCGAACATAATCTTTCCCGCAGTCGGGTCTTCAAGGCAATTAAGGCAGCGCAGAAAGGTTGATTTTCCGCCGCCGCTCGGTCCGACTATTACAACTCTTTCCCCCTCTTCGATTGTTTCGGTAATATCGTCGAGCACTAGCAAATCGTCAAATTTTTTAGTTAAATTTATTGCGCTTAGCATATCTTAACCCTCCTCTGCGACACAGTGGGATTTCTTCCCTCTTACGTTGATTCTTCTATAATTTCTATCCGTTTTCGACATTTGCTTTTCTATCAGCTTAAGTATTCCCGTAAGCCCTATTACGATAATCAAATACATACAGGCGGCGATAAGCAAGGGGAACAAGTAATCGAAGGTTCTCGATTGAATAAGCCCCGGAACCTTGCCTAAGTCAAGTATGCCGACATATCCGACTATTGCGGTTTCCTTCACAAGCGTTATAAACTCGTTGAAAAGCGGAGGCATAACGTTGCGTACGGCTTGCGGTGTTATAACCTTAAGCATTGTGCGCCCCGTTGACAATCCGAGCGACCTGCCCGCTTCCATTTGTCCGTAATCGACGCTTTCAAAGCCTGCGCGCACTATTTCGGCAACGTACGCTCCCGAGTTTAAGCCGAACGTAAGCGCGCCAATAAGTATACCGTTGTCGGAAGACGCAAGAACGACAAAATACATTATGAATAATTGAAGTACCACCGGAGTGCCGCGAATTATCATTATATACGTTTTCGCTATCGTAGAAAGGATATTGAACTTTCCGGTCTTCTTGTTGACGTAGTTTATCATGGCAAGCACTACGCCGATTCCCACGCCTATAAGCGTTGCAAGCAAGGCAATCAATAGCGTATTGCCAAGCCCTTGGAAATACAATTTGTATCTAGCGTCGTAAATAAACGCCTTATACAGCCTGTCTTGCACGGTTTCAGCCAGCAAGCCTTCGTTCATTTGCGCAGGAATTTTGTCCATCAATATGGCATCTATACGCCCGTTTTTCAAATCTTGTATGGCTAGCGCATATTGCTTGTATTGAGTCACGCTCGCGCCGTCCGCGTTTACGGTTACAACCTGCTCGTCGTCCTTATAGCTATATCCCGACGGTTTAATCGCTTCGCTGATTATGAGGTCGCCGCTTGTTCCCTCTTGAACGCCGACGTTTTTGCCGGCAAGCTCTTTAACGCTTGTGTACTGTCCGTTTTGCGAAACTATGACAAGCGTCGAACTTGAATAAATATGACTGAAATCAACTACTTTCTTCCTTTCGACGGTAATGCTTATTCCTGCCGCGCCCACGGCGTCTCCGTCCGCTTGAGCGACGTCCGTCGCTATAAGGTCGAAAGCAACGTCCTTAACGTCTATTTTCTTGCCCATATTTACCGCAACCTGCGACATAATCGCTATATCGAGTCCGACTACCTCGCCACCATACAAAAACTCATACGGCGCAAAGCCCGACTCGGTATATACGGTTATAGTTTCTGTTGCCGAAGCAAAATCCCATTTGATTTGCAAGCCGTCTGGCGCAGAAGCAAGCTCTCCCGAAGACTCCTCTTTTGCAAGAGCGGAATAATAGTCCATATATTGCGTCATTTTGCCGTTTGCGGTCCATTCGTCTATAACGGTATTCACGGCATTCATAAGGGCGACGTTGCCCTTCGTAACCGCTATGCCGAAATCCTCTTGAAGCAAATCCGCAGCGTCCGCTATCACATAATTGGTTTCCCCTCCGTCTTTGCTCGCAAAGGCGAAAACCACGCCTACAATCAGTGCAAGGATTACTATTACGACTGCTATTTTCGTTATTTTTTTCATTTTGTATTATCTCTAATTGCCTTGTATTTTTCGTTAGCCAACACATATTAAGATTTGTGCAAAAAAAATGCAAGCGTTTTTGCATAAAATTTCAAAAATATTTTTATTTTTTATTTTATTTTGTATATTTTTATGTATATTGTCGATTTTATGCAAAATCTATGCAATATTCAGATAAACAACGTGACCTTGTTTTAATACTTATGACAGTAAATTGAGATAATAACAAAGCATTCGTATGAGCTGTTTTATTTTTGTTTAGGAGTTGCGCTTGAAGGTATAATTCATCTAACGTTAAAAGCAAAGGAAGGCAAAACGCCTTCCTTTGCTTTTGAGAGAGAATATAGATCGTTGTTTTTTACAACGTATCCGTCATGTGTATCGATTAGTTACAATTATTCGATACAAAAGGATTATGAACAATGTTCGCAACCGCAATGCTCTTCGGCAGACTTACCGTCTTGCGCATTTTGCGCTTCAAGCTCCTGCTTGCGTTGTTTTACCAGCTCGGTTAAATCAACGTCTTGTTGAGAACAGCAATTCCCGCTGCATTTTGTCTGATGAGCGCAGCCTGCACAATCGCACCCGATAGAGGGCTTACCCTTAACCTTGCGCACAATCGAGGCTATCGCAACTCCGACTACGATTGCAACCGCCGCTATAATAGTCACTATTTCAATAGGTCCCATAATCACTCTTTCTTGCGTATACTCGACTTTCAAGTCTTACGCGTTCTTTTTTATTTTCAATTTATCGGCGACGTCCGCAAAAAATTTCTTTACGTCGATTTTGCCCTTATTGTCAAGCACGATAAGCGTTATTATACCAGCCCAAAGCGCAAGGAAGATGAAGAGCGTCCACCACCATTCGCCGATGAGATAAATCATCATTGACACAACGTAGCTTGTAAACACCCAGAAGAGCAACGTCGAGCGATATGATTTTTTGCTCGGAAGCTCTGCCTTTGCGGTAGCAACTGCCGCAAAGCACGGTATTGTAAGCATATTGAACGCGATGAAGGAAATCAAACCTGCCGCGCTGATGCCGGTTGCTTGTATCATAGCCGATACCGCCGCTATACCGCCGTCCGCTTCTACGTCTATCATTCCGCCAACTATGCAAGCCGCAAGCGTACCGAAGGTCGCAATGACGTTTTCCTTTGCGATAAGTCCCGTGATTGCCGCGACAGCGAATACCCAGCCGAACGACTGCAACTGCGAACCGAAGCCAAGCGGAGTAAACAAGGGTTGAATAAGTCCGCCCAAGCCTGCAAGTATGCTTTGATCCATTTGTTCGTCGGCAAGGAAGCTCCATGTCCAGCTGAAATGGCTCACAAACCATACGAGAATAGTCGAGGCAAGGATAATCGTAAATGCTTTCTTGACAAAGTGCTTTGTCTTGTCCCAAAGGTGCAATGCCAGATTCTTAGGTTGAGGCATATGATATGCCGGAAGCTCCATAATAAACGGAGGCACGTCCCCTTTCATCGTGGTCGCACGCATCAAAATGACGCACGCGATTGCAACCACCACGCCCAACACGTACATCATATACGTAATTACGTCGGGGTGCGCAAAGCCGAATATAGATGCTATACCGCCGGCAACCGCCGTCAAAATCGGGAGCTTTGCTCCGCAGCTAAAGAACGGGATAACTCTTATTGTGGCAACTCTTTCTTTTTCGTCGGCGAGCGTACGAGTATTGATAAAGGCAGGAACAGAACAACCGAAGCCCATAATCATCGGCATAAACGCTCTTCCCGACAATCCGAATTTTCTGAAAATTCTATCGAGAATAAACGCCACGCGCGCCATATATCCGCTATCTTCAAGTATAGAGAAGAAGAGGAACAGCAATAGGATTTGCGGCAAGAAGCCTATGACTGCAAACAAACCGCCGATAACACCGTCTACGATAAGTCCCATGCACCATTCGGGCGCACCTGCAAGCGTAAGTCCTTCGCTTATGCACGCGGTAATCAAATCGGTGAATGCGTTGAGCGTATTGGTAAGTATAACGCCGGGGCCGTAAACGCTTTCTTCATATCCGAAGAACGTCGCCGCCGTAACGCCCGAGCAATATTCGTCGATTTGACTTACGAACGCCGATTCGTAATCGCCGTCGTCGTTCTTTTCGACGGTAACCTCCCATTTGCCTTTTTCGTCGGCATAAAATTTGCTTCCGTCAACCACATCGTCCAGTTCGTCGAGATACACTATATTATGTCCGGCGTCATACACGTACGCTTTTGCTTCGACAGCCTCCAGGCTTCCGTCTTCCGCGAAAGCGATGTCCGCCTTAAAGCCGTCTTCGGTGTAATACGTCGCCGATTCATCATACTTGCTCAAATCGAAATCGTCAATAACGGTACCCGTTGCGTCACTGCATACGATAGGATCCTTGTCAAACACACCGCCTGCGCCGAGGAACAAGAAATCCTCCGCAAACGTAAGGTGGAACACCAAGAACAAAATCACAAGGAAAATAGGTATACCCCAAACCTTATGAGTAAGCACCTTATCTGCCTTGTCCGAAACGGACAATTTATCCTTGTCCGACTTAACCTTTTTAGTAAGCACGGTTGAAAAATTCTTCGATATATACTTATATCTGCCGTCTGCGACAATAGCCTCGAAATCGGTTCCGAATACGTCGTCGTTAAACGTCTTCTTAAATTCTTCGACCATCTGCCCTGCTTGCGGATGCTGTGCGACCTCTATTTCGTCAAGCTCGACAAGCTTAACCGCATGGAAAAGCGAATTTTCGACGCCTGAACCCTCAAGCGCGATTTTGCAATCTGTTATCAGATGCGTCAATGCGCCGCCGTCAAGCACGCTTACGCCCTTTCTTTGCGTATGACATACGCTGTAAGCCTTTTCCATAAGCTCGTCCAAGCCCTTTTCGCGCAAGGCGGAAATTTCCACAACCGGGATACCTATTTTCTTTTCAAGGCTTTTTGCGTCGATTTTATCGCCGTTTTTCTCAACTGTGTCCATCATGTTGAGCGCAATGACCATCGGCACGTCTATTTCCATTATTTGCGTGGTGAGATACAAATTGCGTTCGAGATTGGTTGCGTCGACGATGTTTATAACGCAATCGGGCTTTTCATCGAGAATATAATTTCTCGAAATAACCTCTTCGGGCGTATACGGAGAAAGAGAATAAATACCGGGAAGGTCTACGATAGAAATAGGCTCTGCGCACTTTTTGTACGTACCCTCTTTCTTATCGACCGTAACACCGGGCCAGTTTCCCACGTGAGCCGTCGAACCCGTCAAGCTGTTAAACAACGTGGTTTTACCGCAGTTCGGATTGCCTGCGAGAGCAAATCTTTTCATCAGTCCTTAACCTCCATCTGTACTGCCGAAGCTTCCGTTTTGCGCAGGGTAAGCTCATATCCCCTAATGGTTACTTCGATAGGATCGCCAAGCGGAGCTTTTTTTCTCAAATAGACTTCTGCGCCCGGCGTAACTCCCATATCGAACAAGCGACGTCTTATTTTGCCTTCGCCGTTGACGGCTTTTATGACGCCGTGCTCGCCGATAATGAAATCACTCAATAGCTTTTCCATTGTGTCCTCCTAATTATGCTACCAAAATTTTAGTTGCCATTTCCTTGTCCAGCGCAAGCCTTCCGTCCTTGATAAGACAAATGACGCTTCCGCCGCTCTGTGCGATAAGACTGATTGTCGAGTCTATCGTAATACCGAGACTTTCCAGATGTTTTTTGGTTTTCTCATCTGTCAAAATTCTCACTATTCTTAAATCCTTGCCTAACGGCGCAAATACCAACGGCATTTTCTCTCTCCTTAACCGCTTAATGTGAATATGAAATTTTATTCATATTTTCATTACGATATTACATCTTCACAAAACATATGTCAACCGATTTGCGGAAGAAATGTGAAAAATTTTTCATATTTTTCTTTCTTGCTTTATTTTTGAAATAGATATATAATAAACAATAAACAAAAAAGCGCACGCGCGGAGGATTTATGTCGCAAGAAGTCAGAGAACCGAAACAAGAACGCTCTATCGAAAAGAAAAACAAAATAGTACAAGCCGGCTACGAGCTTTTTTCGCAAGTGGGATACTACAACACCAACACGGTGCAAATAGCAAAACAAGCAGGAGTTTCCACAGGCATAGTCTACGGATATTTCAAGGATAAACGCGATATTTTGCTTGACGTTCTCGAAATATACATCGACAAGGCATTCGCCCCTATTTTGGATATGATAGACAACCTTCGCGCTCCGCTGGACTTAAAGAGCTTGGCATCGCACGTATTGGACGGCGCAATCGAAATACACAATACGCAAGCGAACATTCACGAAGCGTTGCACTCGATGTCTCACAGCGACGAAGCGGTAAACAACAAATTCATCGCGCTGGAGGACGAAATAACCCAATCGATAGCTCAAAAATTCCGCGCGCTCGGCATCGAGCCTTCCGACATCAACGAACGCGTCCATTTCGCAATGGATATTGTGCAATCATTTTCACACGAATTTGTCTATGACCATCACACGTATATAGACTATACGGCAATGCGCACAATCGTTGAAAACACGCTGGTAGAGCTTTTTGAAGAAAAATGACGCCTTTTAATCAAAAATCTATAGATTTTCTGTATTTTAACAATAAATACAACTCGAAAGCCTGGTACGCAGAGCACAGAGAGGATTTCAAAAAATATCTGTCCGCGCCTTTTACCGAGCTTGCCATTGCGCTTACCCCCGAAATGCTGAAAATCGACTCGCAATTTATAGTCGAGCCCAAAAGCATAATCTCGCGCTTATATAAAGATTTGCGTTTCGCAAAGGACAAAACCTCTCTTTATCGCGACCATATGTGGCTTACGTTTATGCGCGACAAAAATCAAATGCACGGTATGCCCGGCTACTTTTTCGAGCTGTCGCCGTACGGCTTCCGCTACGGTTGCGGATATTACTGTGCCGACGCAAAAAGCATGGCAAGCATACGAGAACTGATTTTGTCCGACTCAAAAACGTTTAGACAGGCAAAGGAATGCTTTGAAAGCCAGGACATATTCCAATTCGTGGGCGAAACCTACAAAAAATCACATTATCCCGACTTCTCCGACGACGTTCGTTTATGGCTTGAAAAAAAGGATATGTGTTTCATCGCAAACTCACAAGACGCCGACCTTCTTTTTTCGGATAAGCTTGCCGATACTCTGGCGGAGCGATTTTCTCTTATAAAACCGCTATACGATTTTATGATGACGGCGGAAGCTCTCGCAAAAAGATAACGTTTATACTCTCAATATGTAGAAAGCGCACTTTAAGTGCGCTTTCTACATATATAAACGTCTTTATCGCTTTAATATACTATTTCTTTTTTGTACTCAAATCATTGCAAATATCGATTATGACGCGACACAGAAGCTCTCTGTTGTCAACGTTGTCCACAAGCAACATCGGCTTTGCTCCGTCATACGGAGCCTGCTCGCAGAAATTATATTTTTCAACCGATTTTGTCTTTTTCACAAGCAAGCGGTCGTCGCATATTCCACCAAAATATACTCCGTTGCAATACAAAAGCCACTCGCCCATCATTTGTTTATAGGTTAGTTCGAGCGCACTTGTCTGCTCCAAAATATAATCTCTGTATTCCTTTGTAGACGCCATTTTTAGCTCAATATTCCTTAATTATGCGTCGAATTTCTTATCGAAATTTTCAAGGCACTTTACGGATATAGCATAACAATCCGCCAAGCACTCGGGGTTGAGGTTGTCCGCGGTATCGCGCATCGTATGATAATAATCCTGAAGGTTATGGTCAAGCGCGGTTATTCCGGTTGACTTAAATCCTGCCTTGTTGAACGCCGCATTATCCGTTGCGCCTCCAAATGGCGGAACCCATGTCTTAGAGCATTTTATATCAAGCTCTTTTGCCGCTTGAATAAAGGAATCGCTCACTTCCTTGTCCGATTTCACAGTGCCGTTAAGGTCGCGATAATTGACGCCCAAAAAGCGGCTTTCGTGAATCGTATCATACGAATATATCCAAGTAGGAACGTCGTTAAATTCGTCCTTATGCGCGTCGCACCACGCCATTGCGCCTCTCAAGCCTGCCTCTTCGCTGCCCGAAATGATAACGCCGACTTCGGTATGTTCAAGTTCGATTCCCTGATCTTTCATGGCTTTGAGTATCGCAATACCCATATAGCAACCGGTAAGATTGTCGTTCGCGCCGTCCGTAATCGTCTTTTCGTCCCACATAAAATACATACCGATAAGACAAGGAACCATAACGAGAATTGCGATGCCTGCCCAGAACAATACCGCGCCGTAAAGCTCCGTGTATCCTGCAACCGTATAAGTTTGCACCACACCGCAATGCGTTTTTACGGAAGCTGCGATGTTCAACGCAAGCACGACAAGTCCGCTAACAACGCTACTTGCAAGGTGGGCGACGTGTGCCGTACCGCCGAATTTGTTGTTTACGGGCCAATTCCACACCGCGTCGGGGTGACCGTTAAAGAAAACTCTTCCCTTCACCTCGCCCGTGCATTTTTTAATAGCAGTAACGCTATGTCCCGTCTTTTTGGGGAAAAACTTGTCCACGAGCTTTTTATAAAGTCCGAATTGAATAAACAAAATCACAAAGCCCAGCGCCGTTATAACCGCGCCGAAAATCGGCAGGAAGAAAAACGCCACCATGCCCAACAGCACAAACGTAATCGTAAAATAAATCCAGCCGAAAAACGCATTGGGATGTTCTTCAAACGTCTCTATGTCCGCACGTTCGCAATTACACTCGTTTTTGAGATAGTCCGCCATATATTCGCACGCCATCTTTTCACCCAAGCTTCCCGGATCACGTTTAGGCATATCGTTGCAAATATGCGCGATTTCATCACACATAAACTGCGCGCTTTGCGCCTTGTTGTCGATAAGTCCTTGTAGTTTGCCCATAAATATCCCCTTTGTATATTTAAGATAAAAATATTATACAATACGCAAATAACAGATTTCAATACGAGATTTCGACAAACAGCGACAAGAAAACCAACAAATTTTTGATTTTGTATTAAAAACAACCGCGATAGCGGTTGTTTTTAAGTTTATTTGTTAGATTTTATACGATTACAGGTTCGGCATAACATTTGACAATTCTCGTCTGATGTCTTTCCTCCCTCGCACCAAGGCGTTATATGGTCGCCCTCCATTTGCTCATATTTGAATTTATTACCACATATCGGACAAATACCATCCTGTTTTTCATATGCTTTTCTTTTTTGCGATTCAGAAAATGCACGTATATTCAACGTCCTTTCATTACCAGATAATATATAAGGATATATTCCCTTTTTATTCGTAACATCATCATCCATCATCAATTCTTTGATGCGACTTTCAAGTTTATTCAAATCATAAGTAGCCTCGTGATAGGTATCATATAATTGTCCCCAATCAACACCTTTCATTTCTTTTCTATAATTTGTAAAAGTCATTT
>CAZUZK010000028.1:0-13301 GCA_964624745.1 uncultured Bacteroides sp.
GAGTGCCGACTTCCCCTCTTGCGAACGACGTTTTGCTCTTGTAGTGTAATGTCCTACGTTTGAGCAATAGGGGAAAGCCCGCAGGGAAGGGGTGATATTTCTATTTTAATATGTTCGCACTATCCCCCATTCGTTGCCTATCTATTCACGACTCTGCTTATTCAAGGCTTGGAGCCGCAGGGCGGCGACCGCATTGAGCGCCGAGCTTGACGTTTTGTACAAGCGACTGCGCCGTCTGTTGGCTACGCCTGGCGCACAAAGCGCAGTGGCACGGCTTTCAGCCGTTTTATTGCACTAGTTCGTAGCCTTCCTATACACGGTATTTGCCTATTCGGAGTGTGAAAGCTCGCAAGGCGAGCGTATTTCCTGCCCGACTGATAGCTTCGTTGTACAAGTGAGCCGATGTGCTTTGTTCTTTTTCATCGGCGAACGAGTGGCATAATTAGTGAATTGTCCCACGGAAGGAGGCAGGCTGTCTCCCCCGCGAACGACGTTCGCTTATATAGAGGTTTGTCCCCTATTTGAGTGGTGGGAGAAATACCGGCGTGTCCGGAAAGAGGGGGTATTCTATTTTATATGTTCGTACCACACCCAATTTAGAGTACATTTATAAGCAATTAAAACAAGAAAAAATGAATTTTCTTGTAAATAATGTTATGTGTGTTATATAATAGAAAAAAATAGGAGATTAACTATGAAAATCGATTTGGGTAAAAAGACTTATGTTGCACCGCTACCCGTGCTTATTATCGGCACGTATTGTGAGGACGGCACCGCAGACGCAATGAATGCGGCTTGGGGTACGGTGAGCGATTTCAACAAAATTGCGCTTTATTTGGCGTCAGAGCATAAGTCGTATGCAAATATTGTATCGCGCAAGGCGTTTACCGTTGCTATCGGGAACAAGGACAACGTTGTAGCCTGCGATTACGTCGGGCTTGTGTCGGCAAACGACGATCCGAACAAAATGGAAAAGAGCGGCTTCACTACGAGCAAAAGCGAAAAGGTTGACGCGCCGATTATAAACGAGCTTCCGCTTGTGCTTGAATGTAAGCTTGATTATATTGACGAAAAGGAAACCTGCATATACGGCGAAGTAGTCGGCGTGCTTGCGGACGAAGAGATTTTGACGGACGGCAAAATCGACGTGTTCAAGCTCAATCCGATTGCCTACGAGTCGGCAAGCCACAGCTATATCACGCTTGGCGAGAAGGTCGGCAAGGCATTTTGCGACGGTGCAAAGCTCAAAGCGTAATCGGTTTGAATTTCAACTAAATCGATAAGTTTTCGCATATGTTTTTTCAACAAATACGCGCATTGCGATTTGTTGATTTGACTATTGCACTTTTGTGTGCTAATATAACAGTGCAACACCGCGGTTATTTTTAACCACATACAGTATAAATCTATTTTAAGACGACTACCATTCTTGGTAGTAATATGCTTTTCGCCGTCGTCTTGAATAGATGTATGTTATGGTGTTGCAACTATGCGAGAGGTGTATCCTACGGTGTCGTCTTTCGTGGCGGCACCTTATTTTTTATGTGTACGGTCGCAAGGAAAAACAAAAAAATGGTTGAAATTGCCAATCGTTCGCTATCGAAATTGCGTGACGATGCTTTGTTATGCCGTTTGTTTGCACTTCAAGCCGAATTGCAATCCGAAAGTGCGAAAAATGACGAAAAAAGACAAAAATTGCTGAAAAAACGCACAAAATATCTTGAATAAACCTTGTTTCGACATATATGTAAATATCCGCTTTCAATGAGTTTAGATTGAATTACCTAATGTTAGGAAAACGAACATATAGTACGACATTGTATAATGCCCGTATTTTTGATAAACACACGTTGACATTTTAAGCTTTTTTTAATATAATGTAGTCATTCCAAAATAATTCCCATGGAGGAACAGATTATGAACAAAAAGATTATCGCAATCGTAGCAGTTATCGCACTTGTTGCAATTCTCGGTGTATGCCTCGTCGCGTGCAACTCTGAAAGCTACAGCAAGAAACTCGAAAAAGCTGGTTACACGGTTATCGCTCTTACGGAAGAAGACCTTGAGGATTCCGACGCATCAATCGAATGGGGCTTGAATGCAACCAAAGCAAACGGCCTTTTGAACTGGGACACCGTTTCTATCGTAAAATACAAAGATTCCGATGACGCAAAGGACGCAGAATCCGATGCAGTGAGACTTCTTGGTGAAGATTGTGTTTATAGAGTCGGCAAAATCGTTATGGTCGGTACGGCACAAGGCATTAAGGATGCAAAATAATCGATAATTTATCAATAAAAAAGGCACTCGCATGAGTGCCTTTTTTATTATCGTTTTTTATAAATATAGGGCGAAGCGTTAAAAGCGTTCGACACGATATATCCAAGCCAATATGTCGTCGTACTTCATTTCACCCGAGGCGACGGCAAGCCCGACGCGCGCAACGTCTTCATTGTCAGTGTCTGTGTGAATGCCGTTTGCTTCTAAAAAGGTGAGCATAACGTACATGCCTATACGCTTATTTCCGTCTACAAAGGCGTGATTGGATATAAGGCTAAACCCTAATCTTGCTGCTTTTTCTTCTTTTGACGGGTACAATTCAACTCCGCCAAAGGTGGCATAAATGCTTTCAAGAGCAGAATCGAGCAAGCCAAAATCTCGAACTCCTGCGCTACCGCCTGTTTCTTGTGTGATAAGCTGGTGAAGTAGCAAAACTTTTTTGTCGTCAAATTTTATCATTTTGCCAACTCCTCAAACGCCGGACGGTATTTGTCAAGAATGCGTTTTGCCGAAACGTCGATTTTCTCTTCGTCGGTAAGCTCAAAAACAGGATTGTTTTCGATATTTATAATGACGTATTTTGGCTTATTGTTTTTGAAAATGATTGCTTTGTCTGTTGTATCTGCAATTTTTGCGACGCGCGAGAAGTTTTGATTTGCTTCAGTCATAGATACTATTTGCTCCGTGTTTATAGTCATAATATCACCTCGATATTATATTATTACAAAACTAGGATAAATTCAACCTATTTTTTCAATTTGTTGTTATTTTAGAGATTTTTATAGACGAATTGTGTGTAGCGGTAGTATCGTGAAAACAAATGCGGTTTTTGACGTTAAATTTTATTTGACGACCTCACCGCAATGCCGTTTTCACGATAGGTTGTATTTGTTTCCCGTTAAGTGCATTTTCTATTGTCGGAATAAGCAGTGACATATCAGCGACAAGCGAATGTGGTTTGTTTGTTGAATCGTCTTGCGCAAACGGCACCAGATAGACGTTTTTAGCGTTAATCAACGTGCCGATATTTTTTGCGTTTGCGCCGAGTGCGTCGTTTGAAGATATACTCAAAACGACGGGCTTTTCCGTGCGTAGGGTGGCTTTCACCGCCATTGTTACGGGGGTATCCGTTATTCCGTGCGCAAGCTTTGCCAGCGTATTCCCGGTGCAGGGAGCGACAAGCATAAGCGATATTGCCGATTTTGTCAACGCTTCGGCTTCTGCAATGGTTTTTATCGGCGTTTTGCCCGTCTTTTGAACGATTATACTTTCAAAATCCTGTTGCTTGAAAAATCGCGTGTCAAGGCTCGATACGTTAAAACTGAATATAGGCGTGACGTCAAATTTTTTTACAAGCTCGTCGAGATATTTTATCAGCGTCGCGAACGTGCAGAAAGAGCCGGTTACGCAAAGCCCGATTTTTATCATAGTATCACCTCCGATATATAGTCAAACATTGCTTTGCCTGCGCTGTACGGACAGGTTTTTGCAGGAAGAGCAGGGTATATGTCCGCGTCTATTCCGAGATATTGAGCGTATTCGAGATTTATTGCTGGGACAGACGCAAGCTCGATATAGACCGCGTTCTTGTTCATTGTCATAACCTCTTTGTCGCTTATAATCGGAGCCGGCGCGGTGTTGACAACGACGTCATAGCTTGAGAAATCAAAGCTTTTCATGGCAATCACGCGCTTTGCAAAAGCGTGAGCGGGGCGTACGGACGAACTTGTGGCAATATCGCAAGTTACGTCAAGCTTGTTTAGAAGGCGCGCGATTGCGCTTCCTGTGCGTCCGAAACCGATAATCAACACATGGCAATCGGCAATGGATTTTTGAGAATGCTCGATTATTGCCTTAAGCGTGCCTTCGGCGGTAAGACGAGCGTTGACGGCTTGAAAGCGTTCGTCTTTTCCGTAATCGAATACCGTTATGTCGCGACTGTTGGAAAGCGCGCTTGCCTCTTGCGAAATTCGTCCGCAAACGATTCTCGAACCGTCGGGAACGTCTGTTAACGTGCGAACGTCAATAAGCACATTGGGCGCAAAAACGTGTGTGGGGACGTCGGTATTTTTGCCCTTCAACAACTCTTTCAGATAGAATGTCCTTTCGTCGGTTTCATGCACGATTAGATTGTTTTTGTCCATACGGTATGTTATGCAAGCTCTCAAAAATGAGTTAATCACCCGAGATGAGAAATCGCACATAGAATATTGGGAGGTGTTTATGGAAAAATATTTTTTGGGAAATAACAGCGGCTACGGCTTTTGGAACGAGTATGATAACGAATTAAAGAGCAAGGACAGAGTGCTTTTATTGAAAGGCGGCGCAGGAACGGGCAAGTCAACGCTTATGAAAAAAATCGCGCAAAAAGCGTTGGCAATGGGGTGCGATTGCGAGCTTTGGTATTGCTCGGGCGATCCGCAAAGTCTCGACGGCGTTTATATAAAGGAGTTTGACAGAGCTATAGTGGACGCAACCGCTCCCCATGCCAGCGGAGTGGATATTCCGATTGTAAAGGACAAGATAATCGACCTTGCGGAAGGCTTAAACGCAGACAAGCTTAAGGGCGAGCGTGCTAATATACAAAACTTGATAAAACGCAAAAAAGCATACTTTATGCGCGTATATCAACACTTAAAGTGTGCGTTGTGTCATTTTCACAATCAGCTTGATATTGAAAAGCAGGGCGTTAGCGAAAGCGGAATAAGAGCTTATGCGGCTATGTTTGCAAGAGACTTAAAAAGCAAAGCCGAGGGAGGCAGAATAAGAAAATTGTTTTCAAGCGCAATATGTCCGAGCGGCGAAAGCGTTTTTTACGAGCATTTTAAGGATAAGGTCGTTATGCTGGTAGAGGGCTGTGATTATGCAAGAGCCGTATTTTTTGACGAGCTGAAAAAGAATATCGACAAATGCACTTTGTTTCTAAATCCGCTTGAACCGAATATCGTTGACGGTATCACGGCCGGGGACGTTGCGATAACTAGCGATTGCGGCGGAGCCGTCGCAAATAGCACGCATATAGATTTGAGCGTTTACGGCGAGACGTCGGATAAGGAGGGGGCGACGGAAGAAAAGAACGGCGCAATAACTCAAATAGCTTTTGCAAGAGACCGATTGAACAAGGCGCGCGAAACGCATATGGAAATAGAAAAGGTGTTTGTGCAGGCACTTGATTTTTCCAGAAACGAAGAAATGACGAAAAAAGCCGAAGAGTTTTTGTTTGAGAAATAATAGCGGTTCAACCGTAAGCCGACGCTTTGCGGTATGGTTGTGGAATCTTGAAGACGAGCGCAATGTTGCGGAAGCTTGACGGGTAGCGTAAACAAAGGGACGTAAAATACCCGACGACGAAGCTACGCTACAGAGGTTCGATAAGCAGATTAAACAAATGGTATAAATTCCATACGACGGGGCTATGTGCGGAGCTTGACAAGCGGATTAAACAAAATTTTACAAACAACCCTTGCGCGCGCGTTTTGCACGCCTTGACAATCGCGCGCGCATTTGGTATAACGAAAGCATGGAAGAAAATCGTCAAAAAACCGCAAGCGAAAAACCTAAACGCAACGTGCCGTTTTCAATGGCATATTGCAATTTTTTCTTGGGCTTATGTCGTTTTGTAAGACCGTTTTTGCACGGAAAATGCCTTAAAACCGAAGCGTTTAAGGAGCAAAAAAAGCGCGGTGCGATGCTTATTGTGTCAAACCATCTTTCCGCATACGATTTTATCCATTTTTCGTCGGCAATGTACGGCGCGCCGTTAAACTTTGTGGTTGCCGAAAACATGATGTATTCCATGCCGATTTTCGCAAAGCTTATCGGATCGTATCACGCGATAACGAAGAAGCAATATTTTGCGGATTTTCAATGTATCAAAAACATAAAAAGGTATTTGGACGCAGGGATAAGCGTGTTGATTTGCCCGGAGGGCAAAGTGTCTGCCGACGGCACTACGGGACCGATAAGTCCTTCGATTGCAAAGCTTATACAATGGCTCGGCTATCCCGTCGGCGTGATAAAAATGAAAGGGGCAAGCCTCGCGCGCCCGAAATGGGCGCACAATTTGCGTATGATACGCAAGGGTAGTGTTTACACCGAATGCGACGTTTTGTTTACCGCCGAGGAGGCTAAAACGTTAAGTAAAGACGAGCTTCTTGACGGAGTTAAAAACGCGCTCGAACACAACGAACACAAGTGGCAGATAGAAAACGGAATAAGGTTCGAGGGCAAGCATTATGCGGAAGGACTTGAAAGATTGCTGTATCGCTGTCCGAAGTGCGGAGAAGAGTTTTGTATGCAATCCGAGGGAAGTCGGCTTGTGTGCAAAAAATGCGCAAACGAGGTTGAATACGGTTTTGACGGTAGGCTTAAACCGATTGGCGAAAGCATAGCTTTCGAGCGCATAGACATCTGGTTTTCAAAGCAAAGAGAGAATGTCGCAGAGCTTGTGAAAAGAGAGGATTTCGTGCTGGAGGAATCCGTGAATTTGCTTGTCGAAAACGTCAAAAACAACGGATACAGATTTATTGCCAACGGCACCTTAAGACTTGATAGACACAAGTTGAGTTTCGATACGAATTGGCAAAATCGACCTATCGGGGTTAAGGCGAAATACGGCGTAAATTCAATGACTTGCGACTTTTCGGACGACAAGGGAACGGAGCCTGTTGAGGAAGAGTTCCGCCACGTCGAGTTTGCCGTTGACAGGTGCGACACGGTGGCAAATATACCCGGTACGGCAATCGATATGTACGACCAAAATCACGTTTACAGATTTATGTTCGACAAGGTTCAAGCCGCCACAAAATACGTGCTTGCGATCGAAGAGGCGTATAAGCTTGCGAAAAAATAGCGAAAAATTTTCATTATATTTTTATAAAAACGTTTAGAGAAAACCGCTTGTAGCGGTTTTTTTGACGCGTCGGAGGCGTCGGAAACATTGCGTGACATAAAGTCTTGACAATTTTCTCGCCATAATGTAGTATTATATTTGTATTCTTATATTGTGCGTTTGCGCTACGCGCACGCGTAAACGCGTAAGGTGGAAATCTATGAGAAAGAAAGTTTCAGTATTGCTTATTTTGGCACTTTGCACGCTGTTGGCGTTGTCCTTGTTTGCGTGCAACCGCGAACCGCAGGACGAGAGCAAGCTCCCGCCGACGATCAATCCCTCCGTCAACGAGGACGATCCGAGCAGTTGGGATATATCGCTCAAGTTCTATTTCACCAAAAACGTTTCGTCGGTTTTCAAGAGCCTCTTTATCGATGAGTTTAATATTGCCGACGTCGAATATGCCGTGGTTTTGACGGACGGAAAGACGACGAACGAAAGCACACGCAAGGCGTTGTCCGAGGATATGGTTGCCGAGGAGGATAAGGCAAAGCTTACCACCGCCGGACACCATATGATAAACGTCACCGTTCCCGAAGGAGCGTCCGGCTCTTTTGCACTCCACCTGCAAGACCGCAACAATCCCACGGAAACAGTAGCGTTGACGTTTGTGCTTACGGATTCCACCGCCACGGGTAGCGAGCCTAAAAACGCAACCGCACTTTTCGGAAAGACGGAAGCGAGCGGAAACAAGGTCACTTGCAATATCGAAGCAAACGTTGTTTTCAACAGCTGGGACGATATTTTGGAAACCTTCCCGATGACGCTTGCCGGCAAGGCTCTTTCGGAATTGAAATACGGTAAGGACGGAAAGATAAACGCAACGACGGATTTGTCAAAGGGCATTTCCGTAAAAACGCTTGCGAGCGGAAACATCACGACGGTATGGACAAAGGACGTCATCAAGGTTCAATTCGAGCTTAACAAGCCCGAAGACGCAACTCTTGCAGACGGCTGCGTAGATCCGACGCAAAACGAGACGCTGCCGCTTAACGACCAATATATTGCCAGAAATTCCGGCAAAATCGATATGCCGTCCGCTGACGCAATCAACGTGTTTAACGGTTATTATTTCTCGGGCTGGTACAAAGACGTTGGCGACGAGAGCGGAAAATATGACGAAAACGATAAGCTTTGGAACTTTGCCGAGACGGTAGGCTCCGAGGATATAGTGCTTGTGGCAAAATGGACGCAACGCACTTATTCGGCAACGATTTACACAATGGGCGGCGTGTTCGTTTCCGACGTGAAGAACTCTGTTGACGGAAGCACCGTGCTTGACAGCGATGAAAAAGTCGTCGCCGCAGGATATAAGCTTGTGAGCGCAACGACGAGATTCTCTCTTGACGGCGGCACGCTTAACAGAATCGAGTTCTCCGGCTTGGATTACGGAAAGGAATATTCCAAATACGTCGCAAAGGTTTTGGTGGACGCAAAACAAAACAAGACGGTTTATATGAAGATAACCGACGTTCGCTCGAACCTTGTTAAGGGCGATAAAGAATATCTTGTCGCAAAGGAGGTCTGCAAGGATTATCCTTGTCAAAATCCCGTTTCTTTCGGCAAGGTGATTACGGACTTGACCGGTTACGTAAACTGGCAGCTTAATTTGCCCGAAGCAGGCGATTCTAATTACGACGCGCTTTATCTGTCGAGATTGAGCAGATATTATACCGAGGTCGTCTTTAAGGACGGACTTTCGATTAAAGCAGACGGCAGTATCCGTATTGATAGAATAAAGGACGAAACCGTCAACAAGCTGATTATCCCTAAAGAGCTTGAATACAAAGGAAAGGTTCGCCCCGTCAGCGAAATCGCCGAAGGCGCGTGCATGAACCTTAAGGGGCTTGTCGAAATCGACATGACGGAAGCTGAAAATCTCACGGCTATCGGAACGCAGGCATTTGCATATTGCCCCGCGCTTAAGACGGTCAAGCTTCCGAGCGTGCAGAACATCAGCTCCGTAGGCATGGACGTTTTCACGGATTCGACGTTTGAAAACGAGTATAAGCAAGCCAGCGGTTCGGACTTCATTGTTTTGAACAATATTCTTTATAAATATGTCGGCGATACGTCGGTGAAGACAATCGACCTTTCCGCCGCGGAGCACGTTACGGTGCTTGAAAAGGTTACCAGCATTGCAGAGGGCGCGTTTACCGAATGCACGGAGCTTGAAGAAATTACGTTGAGCGACGGCATAGTGGCTATCGAGCAAAACGCATTTGCAAATCTCACAAAGCTCGTAACGCTCAAAATCAACAAGACCTCGAAGCTTAACGCTTCCGATTCGGATATTTCCATAAGCGATAGCGCATTCAGCGGTTGCACCGCGTTGTTGTCCTCTTCAAGCAGCCTTTACGATAGAAACAGCAAGGCGATTATAATCGGAAAATTGTACTATCGTTCCTTGGCGACGACAGCTACGAGCGTAGAAATCCCCGATACAGTTTCGCATATCGCGGCAAACGCTTTCAACGATTGCAAGAGCGTCGAAACGATAACCTTCAAAAATTCCGCGCTCATAAGAAGCATAGGCAAGGACGCGTTCAATAGCACGCAATGGATTAAGAAGTCCGCAAACGGATACACCGTCGTAAACGGTATACTTGCCGAATATTATATCGAAAAACGTGACGTGAACGCGGTGAATATCGTTCTTCCCAGAACAATATCCTCTATCTCCGAAAATGCGTTCGGAACGTATGCGCAGTTTATTGAAACGCTCCAATTCGGCGATACCGTACAATATATCGACAACAGAGCGTTTGCCGGCGCGGCTATGTTGCGTAGCTTCATATTCTCGGCAATAACCGTAGACTCTGCTCAAACAAAGCTTGAAAATGCTCCGTATATCGAGCAGGACGCATTTGCGGACAACAACGGCGATTTGCTCAACGACGCAAACTTCTATTTTGCAGAGAGCGTATTGACTTATCTCGAGGCACTCGCGAACGGAACGAAGACCACCGTAGATAAGACGACGCTCGGTTGGTTGCAATTCTACAAGCTGCACAAGGACAGCTTTGTCGAAGAAAAGGTTTCGGGCGTTTGGATCGATTCCTCCAAGGTCGCGTCTAATCTCGTGAGAAAGAATAAGGACGTCAACGCTTTTGACGAAACCTATCCCAACATTATCGAGGGCGCATTGGTGATTATGGACAACACCGGCGTTATGAGATACGAGGATCTCGACAAGATTAGAAACTCCGTAAGCTACGTTCTCGTTCAAGAAGACGGCGAGTTTGCAGGCTATTACGAGGAGGGCGTGACGAAATACGTCGTGACCTTCAAATATCAAAACACCACAGAAGGTTGCCATATTCACGGCGATAGCGGCAATTTGTTTGTCGTGACAGAGCATAATGCGATTGCCGGCGGTTCGGCATCTCCGACTGACGTGTTCTACAAATCCGACGTTGACAAATACGCACAGAACGGCGCGATTATCGACATCTCCAAGCATACGAGCGCGGACAATTTCTGGCTCGAGGGCTTTGAAGGCTCCGTTGAGGATTCCGACGTTCCGGTGTTCTATACCTCAAACACGGGCGTAACCGTTAAATTCCGTTATAAATACGAGACGGTTGAGGGTACGATGGACGACGGTGTGATCGAATTGTCGCCGTACGACATTTCGGGCTTCTCGACGTCTTCGATTACCGATAACGGCGAAGCGGTGTTTACGGTCGATTTCTACGGCGTAGGCACGTATAAGTTTAAGTGTCAATACAAGGTTAAAGAGTCGAAGTATATCGCTATCGAACAAACGAGCGCGGTTTCGATTCCGCTCAACGGCACTGCAAAGAACATGAATAAGTTTATGGTCGAGCTTGTCGGTCAAGACGGAAACAGAGTGTCGATGTCCTTGAGTACGTCAAATTTCACGGTTGTCGCGGTAGACGGCAAATCCGTTACGACGGTCAACACGACGACGCTCGGTATGCACACCATTTCCATTAAGTACGCCGCAGGCGACGCTGAAAAAGCTTTGCTGAAGACGTTGGTATATTTCGTTGTTCTCGAAGCGGATTCTTCGATGTTCACGTATGAAATCATCGACGAAAGAGAGGTGACAATCGATTCCGTCAAGTACGCAGGCACCGCAAGAATCACGTCCTGCAACGCAAAGAGCGCCGATACGATTGTGCTTCCCACAGCCTATACCGTAAACGGAAATACCTATGCGGTTACCGAGATAGGCAAGCCGTCTGCAACGAAGGGCGTCTTTGAGGATTTCGGTTCGCTTAAGGCAATATATCTTTCTGCGACAATCGAAACCATAAACGCAAGAAGCTTTGCTAACTGCACGTTGCTCGAAAACATTTATACGGTACAAAAGGTCAATGCCGAAAAGACGCGGTTGACAACCGCCAACCTCGAAGAGGTGTCAAGCACTACGGTGGACGGAAAGACCGTTGTCGAAGCAAAGCTTAAGAATATCGACGGAATAACCTTGGCAAACGGTGTGGACGAATCGCACAAGCTGCTTGCAATCGATTCTCAATACGTGATAAATGGCGTAACCTATAAAATCGTAGGAGTTGCCGACGGAATCAAGGTTGACGCCAATACGGAAGTGTTCTTGCCCAACAGCATTTACAACGTGTTTGAAATCAAGACCACAAGCGGCGAGAGCGTAACGCCGAGCATTTATACGAGCGAGAACGGATATATGTTCAGAACCGCGCAATACGTTGCCGAAAGCGTAAAGGAAATCGGCACAAGCGCGTTTGCAGGCTGTACGAGCCTTAGACAAATAGATCTGTCAAGAGCAACGTCACTGTACACAATCGGCGCAAATGCGTTTGAGGGTAGCGGTCTTACAAGCATTGACTTGACAAGCAATACGCAGCTTCAAGAAATCAATGCAATGACGTTTGCATACTGCCTTGACCTCAAGGAGATAAAACTTGCAAGCAGTGTTAGCGTGCTTGCTTCAAGAGCCTTCTACAACTGCAAGGCGCTCGATACGATAACCTGCGCAGGCGCAACCGTGATTGCAAAGGACGCGTTTGAGGGTTGTAGCGCATTGGCAAACGCGCCTACCGTTTAAGCGTTAAAACGATTTGGAAAACCGTCGCTTCGGCGGCGGTTTTTTTATTTCTTGCTAGCGATAATACAAGCATTTTTTATATAAAAACGTATATAACAAAATATATATTCTATAAATAACATATATTTTTTTGTTTGATTTTTCGACTTTTTTCATGCGCTTTTCATGCGCTTTTCATGCGGTTTTTGCGTGTTTTTTTGACGTTTTTTGATGCTTTTTCGGCGGTTTTTACAATGCTTTTTTGTCAATTTTTTGGCTGTTGTGTGTGTTTATCATTGTTTTTTTTGTTGCATTTTATATCGGTTTTTATATGTTTTTTGCATACAAATTAACAGAATTTTTCTAGTTCACGGGCAAGTCTTTTTGCGTTTTCTTCGCTCAGTTCAGTAAGCGGCAGTCGCAATTTTCCATTGCAAAAGCCTTTTATTTGCATGGCTTTTTTTATGGGTATTGGATTGACTTCGCTAAACAATGCGGAAATTAAGGGGAGCAAATCTAGCTGCATTTTGCGCGCGGTTTGCCAATCTCCTTTAAGCGCGCTTGTCGTCATATCCGAAACGTAACGCGGACACACGTTGCTCGCAACGCTGATTACGCCGATTCCGCCCATTGCCATTACGGGGATTGTCAGGGCGTCGTCACCGCATATTACGTCGGCATTACCGTTTGAAAAGCGTAAGCATTCTTCGATTTGCACCATACTTCCGCTCGCCTCCTTTATCGCGACTATGCTATTGTTTTTTGAAAGCTCCGCGAAGGTTGACGGAATCAGATTTACTCCCGTGCGAGAGGGAACGTTGTAACAAATTATTGGCAGCGACGTCGCTTTCGCTATTGCGCCGTAATGCGCCAAAAGCCCGTTTTGAGTGCATTTGTTGTAATACGGAGTTACTACCAAAAGTGCGTCCGCGCCCTGTTTTTGAGCCGTTTTGCAGGCTTCGATTGCGTCTTGCGTGTCGTTTGCCCCTGCACCTGCGATTACGGGGATTGCGCCGTTTACATGAGCTACGACGCGGGCTATTGTCATTTCCTTTTCCGAATGCGACATGGTTGACGGCTCGCCCGTCGTGCCTAATA
>CAZUZK010000028.1:13401-19785 GCA_964624745.1 uncultured Bacteroides sp.
GTCATTTCCTTTTCCGAATGCGACATGGTTGACGGCTCGCCCGTCGTGCCTAATACAACGAGCGCGTTTACTCCGTTTTCAAGCTGATAATCGACAAGCTTGTCCAATGCCTTGAAATCGACACCGTAGCTGTTAAAAGGGGTGATTAGCGCGGTTGCGGTTCCTTTGAAAATCATTTATGCCTCCGTCATGTTTTTTATGAGCAATTCGACTATTTGCACGGCATTCGTCGCCGCTCCTTTGCGTATATTGTCGGCAACTACCCAAAGGTTCGCACCGCTTTTTACGCTGTCGTCTTTGCGTATTCTTCCGACAAAAACCTCGTCGCGATTTTCCGCTTGAAGAGGAGTGGGATAAACGTTGCTTTCAGGCTTGTCCATAACCACCAAGCCGTTGAAATTTTCAAGCGCTTCTACGATTTGAGCTTTTGTGCAGTTTTGCACGAATTCGACGTTTATCGATTCAGAATGACCGTAGAACACCGGAACTCGTACGGTTGTCGCCGTTATGCGCAATTTCGAGTCGTGTAAAATTTTCTTCGTTTCTTCAATCATTTTCCATTCCTCTTTCGTGTAGCCGTCCTCCATAAATGAGTCGATGTGCGGTAGCATATTGTACGCTATCGGGTGCGGGAATTTTTGTGGCGAAATTCCGTTTATTCCGTTTTTCAAATCGTTGTATCCGCTTACGCCTGCGCCCGATACCGCCTGATAGGTTGAGCATACTATTCGTTTGATTCCAAATGCGTCCTTTAAGGGCTTTAACGCGACGACGGCTTGTATCGTCGAGCAGTTCGGGTTGGCGATTATTCCTTTTGAGAAGAGCACGTCTTCCGGGTTTACCTCGGGGACTACGAGGGGAACGTCGTCGTGCATTCTCCATCGAGAGGAATTGTCTACGACGGTTGCGCCTATCGAAACGAAAAGCGGCGCATATTCTTCCGAAACCGCTCCGCCTGCCGAAAACAAGGCGAAATCGATTTTGCCGTCGAGAGCTTTTACGTTGTCGGCGGTAAGCTCGATGACGGTGTGTTCTTTTCCGTACATTTTGATTTTCGTACCGGCACTTTTGCCCGAGGCGAACAAATAGTAGTTTTCGACGGGAAGCTTGCGCTCCTCGAGCACTTCTATAAATTTGTTTCCCACCATTCCGGTTGCGCCCACCACGGCGACGTTAAATTTTTTCATATTTCCTCCTAGCTCCTTATGTATCGGTTGCCTTGCGCGCAGCGTTGCATCGGACTTGGTTTGATATACTTTATGCTTAAAAAATTCTTGACGTTCGCTCGGCGGCTTATAATAAATATAATTTTGCAATTATCGTTTGATATTTAGGGCTTTATAATGTATAATCATTTTATCTATGCTTTATTAGGAGTGTATATGGCAAACAACAACACTAATTCGGCGTACTCTCGCCCTGAAAAACCGCAAAAGCTCTTGCTCGGTAAGCTCTTTACCGACGCGACGGTTCGAGTAGAACCAGAAGAGCCTCAAAAGGTTCTCGTAGCGGGACTTGCGGAAGCTCGTCCGAAAAAGGAATATCCCGATACGTTTTTCAAAAGAGCGACTGCCGTTATGGGCGGAGAATTTTCCACGCTGTTTAAGGCAGGCTTGTTTTTCGTTTTATTTACGATTCCGTTTATCGTGATTTTCGCGTGGTTTGCGGGGTATTTTGAAGACCTCACAATCGGCGGTACGTACAATTTTATGGGGGATATAGGTATAGGCTTCCCCGGCGGCGGCGATAGCATTTCTCAAAGCGTCGCAAGCTTGTTCAGAGACGTGCGTATGCCGGTTATGGCAATGTACGGCGCGTGCTTCTTGTTCGGCTCGTTGGGGCTTTCTGGATTATTCTATTGCGCAAAACGCAGTTATTATCAAGACTATTACAAGAAGTTTGCAAGAACTTTCTGGATGGGCTTTGCAAAATATTGGTGGCAATTCCTTCTCGAAGCGTTGCTTATGGTTGTGATAGGCTTGGGAATGGTCGAGGCTCTTATGTTCCTTCTCGAGCAGCAAACGCTCGGAACGGCAGGTGCCGGCGCCTACTGCGCGGTGGTGTTCAGCTGGGTTTTCGGAGCTCCGCTGTTGTGTATCCCCATGGTTATGATGGGACTTACCGTTACCTATGATTTGACGTTTGCGCAATGCTTCAAAAATTCGCTCGTTATTATCGCGAACAACCTTTTCGCAGTTCCGCTTACGGGCATAATATCCTGCGCTCCGCTCGCACTTTGCGCAGTCAGCAAGACGTTTGGAATCATCGTTTATATAGCGATGGCGCTTGTCGGTTGCATTTTCATGGCACTGTGCTGGATTGCTCTTGCAAGTCGCGGAATGGTGAAATGTCGTCAGCGCAAGCAGGATCAAGACAGAGTTGAACAATACGAGCAACGCAGAGCTGCAAAACAAAAAAATCCGTATGCAAACGGACAGATAAAGGGCGCGCCCAAACAGAATAAACAAAAGAAAAACGTTCAGGCAAAGCCGTATCAAAATCCGAAAAAGAAAAAGAAAAAATAATGGCGCAAATCATAGGGTTTAATCTTTCAAAAGAGGATTATCTCAACCTTGCCGACGAAGCTTTTTCAAAGGGACAAGCCGAAAAAAGCATAAATTATCTTAACAAGGCGTTGAGTGTAGACGGACGCTTCTATGAAGCGTCGCTTGCGCTTGCCGTCGTTTATGCGTCCTTGGGGGCGTGGGAAATTTCAAATGCGACTCTTTTCAAAGCCTTATCCGAGCATCCGGACGAGGATATGAAGGGGCGCATTTTTTATCAATTAGCCGTCAATTTTATGGAAACCAATCAGCCCGACGTTGCGGAATATTATTTGCGCGACATTGCGGACGATTACGGCATAGATATGCCGTCGCTGGACTTCAATGCCGACGGAGACGAAAAGGCGGAGGGCTTCCATATCGTATATCCTCGAGGCGAGGACTATTACGAGATGTTGATTGAAAAAGCCTACGGGCTTGTGCGAGAAAGGAAATTTGACGAGGCGATTTCGATTTTGGACGAGGTTGATCCGAGGTCAAAGTCGAAGGGGGCGGCAAATCACGTTGTACTCGTGTCGCTTATGATGAAAAACGACATCGACAGCGTTATTGTCAACGCGCGCGATATGCTTAAGCGCGACGGGGATAATCTTGCCGTGAAATGCACGCTTTCCACTGCGCTTCTCATGGAAGAAAAAACGGCGGAAGCATATGCGGTTTTAGACGAAATTCTTGAAAAAGATTATACGGAAATGGAAGATATTCTCATGCTTCTGCCCATACTTGTCAATATGGAGATGCACTCGTACGTTGTGAAATATACGCGCAGAGTGCTTGAGAAGCTGGATTTGCAGCCGAACACGATGATTTGGTTGTCGCAGGGACTATATAACCTCGGACAAAAGGAAGAGGCGCGCAGGGTAATGCAAAAGGTGCGTACGGTGTTCGGGGATTATTCGCCTGCGGAGTATTATTTGGAATTGTACGCGCAAAACCCGGATAAGGTGGCGTATTCGATGAGTCTTCCGTATATGGAAAAGCTTGCAAGATATAAGGAGCTTGACAAATTTCTTAAGCTTTCGCCTGCCGACGTGCAGAGTGCAATCGACGGCGACGGAGAGCAGGTTGCAAGGACACGAAAGCTTCTCGAATGGGCGTTTCTTGACGACAACGAGAAATTGAAGCTCATTATTGCGGATAGGCTTGCTCTTGTTAATTGCGAATGGGCGGACGGCTTTGTCAAAAGGCAACTTATTTCAAACGACTTGTCCTTTGAGCTGACGTCTAGGCTTATGTTCTGTCTGCTTAAGGAAAACAGCTTCCGTCTTTGCGTGGACGTTGTTGCGCAGGACAGATTTAAGAGCATAAAAATGACGTTTCCCAACGCGTTTTACAAGATGTCGGGAGTGCTTCACTCCGCAGTCGGATATTGCGTGTCGGATATAGTGTATACGGACGAGGAGCCGAATATTTATCTTGCAAGGCTGACGTCGATTATAAACGGAATAGTGCTGTTGGACGAAAAGGGCAAGGCAAAATATACGCAAAGCAGATATTCAAAAATTAACAATATGAAAAGTATGCGTACGCTTATCGGCGTGATTTTAAGCAAGGTGTACGAGGACGACGACCCGATGATGAAGGAAATCACGATAGAGAGATACCGGCTCAACGAACGCATTTTTTATAAATATTACGACATAATTTTCGGAGACGACGATGGACGAGAATAAGACGAAACAAGAAATGCTTGAACAGCTTGATATTTTGCTCGACGAGGAGCTGGAGTATTCAAAAAGACTTGACGCATACGAATACTTGCTTGAGGACTGTGAGCCGATTTTGGACGATATGATAGACAAAATCTATTCGTTGGACGGCGAAACGGGCAAAATGCTTATGGAAATTCTTGCGGAATATAAGGGCAATAAAGCCATATTTATGGGGCTTGTGAGCTACTTGTATAAAGGGGAAGACGTTGCGCTTTTCGCGCGCCTGATAGGCGCATACGGCGACGAGCAGGGCGTTGAGGTTTTGAAGACTTTTTGTGAAAATTACGAGCCGAATTACAACGAATATATGGAGCTTCGCAACGCGGTTGAGGAGCTTGGCGGCGATTTCGATTTGAAGCAGGATTTTTCAGACGATCCGCTGTATCGCTTCCTCAAAGGGCTTGACGAAGTTGACGAGGAGAGCAGAAAATCACCGTTCGAGGATTATTTCAATTCGGGCAACGCAACCGAGTCGGATTGCGACGAGGACGATTGTCACTGTCACGACGATTGCGACGACGATTGCGATGACGAATGCGGTTGTCATTGTCATGACGACGAGGACGAGTGCCATTGTCATGATGACGAATGTCATTGCCATGACGGTGAGGAGTGCGAACATCACCACGGCGAGGATTGCCGTCACACGCATTCAAACGGGTGCTGTCACCACCGTTCGGATTGCGATTGAGTGTAGAAGAATTTGCGTCGGCGCGCCTGTTTCGGGCGCGCTTATTTTTTATACTTTCGGACAAAATTTTTGTGTTGTGAACAACAAATTTTACAAGCACGACAGCGGTTAAAAGCACGCCGCAAACGCTGTTGAAGGGATAGAGATTGTCAACGATATTATCAAAGCCGAAGAAGCTTAACGGATAGGCGACAAGAAGGCACAGGAACACTGCAATAGCCTTGTTTTTGTCTTGAGAAAGAGGGCGTATAAGCGTGTGTGCAGAAGCGAAATTTCTTGCGCCGTCGCTTACTAGTTTGAGCGAAGAAACAAGCGTGGTGAATATAGCGGTGGCTATCAAAACGCCGCATACTGGCTTTAAGTGCAAAAGCTCGGAAATCGCCAAAACGGGCATTAAACTTGCGTTTTTGTCAGATAAAACTATTGTTTGGAGCATAAACAGCATTCCAAACAAGAAACCGCATATAAGCGCGCAGGACATAAAAATTTCCTTGTAGGAAAGGTGTTCGCCCTCTTGAGATATGATAACGCCGCCGATAAGAACGTCTAAACCGCTGTATAAAATCGGCTTGCTTAAAGAGAATGCGAGAGAGTGCGACGGAGTTGGAAGCTTGACGAATATAAGAACGATTGACAAGACTATCAACGGGACGAGTATGCTGTTGAGAAGACGGATTTTTTCGATACCGAGAACGACTACGACGCCGCCTAAAATCGTCATTGCAAGTCCGAGCGCGAGAGGCACTCCGGTCATGGAGTACATGATATAATCGCCGCCTGCAAGCATGGCGCAAAGCGATATGCACCCTGCAAGAAAAATCGCAAAGCGCACGACCTTGCCCTTGGGCATAAGCCCTTGTTTGCCGGCTATTAGAAACAGGGCGCAAAGCATTGACATAAATATCGACGAAATCGCCACGTTCAGCGGAGACGCTTCGCCGAAAAACAAGGCTATTTCTCTACCCGACGAAAAGCCTGCGCCGATAGCCGTGCCGACGTATAGTGCTGCTGTTTTGAACGCTTTTTTCACGTTAAAGCGTATTGCAAAAAAAGTCGAAATATTACGAAAATCACAAAATACTAAAGCGCGCAAAAAAATAACGCCCGAAACGTTATGCCTTAATCGGGGAATAACAAACGGGCGTATAATTGTGTGTGATTGACGGGAAATTCGCCGTCGTGCGACACCTTGCGGCTAGTTTTCGTCGGGCGATTGATTTTAAGCGTTGTCTTCGACGTCGCCTAGCGCACTGTCGTTATCGCTTTCTTCGGCGTTGGTTTGCGCTTCGACGTTATCGTTGTTTTCGGCGACCGACGATTGTTCTTCGACGCTCTCTTCGCAAGAGGATTGCGTTTCGGTTGCGTCTTGGGAATTGTCGTCAACGTCGGCGGATTCCTCTTCGCCGTCGTCGAGGCG
>CAZUZK010000029.1:0-18624 GCA_964624745.1 uncultured Bacteroides sp.
AGAAAACCCTACTGTTTAGTAGGGTTTAAGGTGTTGGTGGAGGCAACAGGACTCGCTCATCAGCGAACGGGTGAGTTTACTCACATAAGAGAAGCGTGCAGTGTGACCGATAGTCACAGGGGCAATGCGCCAGCATTGCACAAGGCATATACGTATGCCTTGTATTCGAGCCGTGTTGAAGATAAAAACAAAAAGAAAACCCTACTGTTTAGTAGGGTTTAAGGTGTTGGTGGAGGCAACAGGACTCGAACCTGTGACCTCACGGATGTGAACCGTGTGCTCTAACCAACTGAGCCATGCCTCCGTATTGACGCGCCGTAGCGCGCCATGCGATTGGTGTTATGATTTGTACATTCTCTTGCGAGCAGCTTCTGCTTTCTTTTTGCGTTTTACGCTCGGCTTCTCGTAAGCCTCTTTTTTGCGGAGGTCACCGATAATACCGTCACGAGCGCACTTTCTTTTGAAACGACGGATTGCGTTATCCAAGCTTTCGTTTTCACCGACTCTGACTGTAGACATCTGATTCACCTCCTTTCTTAAGAAATTGTACTTTTCTATTATACACAAAAACTTTGCGATGTCAAACGGAATTGTCATATCCGTTTGCAGTTTTTGATTTTTTATATTTGCAATTCTTTGGCGAAAAAAAATATTTTGCAATTTGAAAAATATCGGTTTTTCGGCATTCAGACGTGGTGAATTTGCGATAATTCGCATTTTTTTACAATAAAAAGCGACAAAATGTCCGAAACTCCATATTGACAGCGCCTTTTTTAATGGTAGAATATCAACAGAATACATTTTTATTTTGCATACATATGTGTACGCGAAAGGTTTTATGGCGGCATATATTTTGCAAATAAGGAGATAGGTATGAAAAGAAAATGGACATTGGCGTTGCTTGTCGTTATGATTCTTGCGTTGAGCGTTTGCTTCTTTGTCGCTTGTGACAATAACGATGAGGGCAATGACAACAAGTCAAACGTTATCGATGACGGTAGCGATTATTTTCTTCCCATAGAAGAGGGGTGCAAGCAGGTTACATTTTACTGGAATTCCGGAAATATCGACATATCCGAATGCGATATGTGGATTTGGTGGGACGGCAAAGACGGACAGGGCTATTTGATGTATCCTTGCACGTACGGTGCAAAAGTGGTTGTTAACGTCCCCGATACCGTCGCAAAGGTTGGATTTATCGTTAGAAAGAATTGCTCGGAGCCGGGTGGAACCAGTTGGGGCAATGCAACCAAAGACTACGATGGCGACCGCTATGCGTTTTTGACGGGCGAGTCAACTGTAATTTATCTCAAGAAGGGAAAGAGCGAGCAATATACCAGCTCGGACGGAGGCAAAACTTTGGAAGAAATCAAGGCATTTAGTGTTGCAAGTATGAAAGATTTGCACACAATCCATTACGAAATCAATCCGGCGACAAGAATTACGTCGTTGAGCGACGTCAAGCTTTATGAGGGCGATAAACAGATTGAAATCATTTCGCTTTCATCGCTCGGCAACAACGTTAACTGGGGAAACGCAGGCGTGAAAGAGGAGCTTGACATTACAAAAGCATATACTCTTGAAATATCCGGCTTCGGTCAAAAGACGGTTGTGCCTATCGACGTGTTCAATTCGGACGAATTTGAGGAAAAATATAATTATGACGGTGAGCTTGGAAGTGAAATTGTCAATAACGGCGTAAACTTCAGAGTGTGGGCGCCAACCGCAAGCAAGGTCGTACTTAACCTCTTTGACGACGGTTCGACGGGTGACGCAAGGTTAACCGTAGATATGCAAAAGCAGGACAAGGGGCTTTGGTTTGCGTTCGTTGACAAGGCAAATGCAAAGCACGGCACATATTACACATATTCCGTTACAACCGCGCTTGGCACGCAAGAGGCGGTCGACCCGTATGCAAAGAGCGCAGGCGTCAACGGAAATCGCGGTATGGTAGTCGATTTGGACGCTACGGATCCCGACGGCTGGGCAGAGGAAAGCTATATGAATACGATTTCCTCTTATACGGATGCCGTAATATGGGAAGTGCACGTAAGAGATTTCAGCAACAACATTGCGTCAAGCCGGCATAAGGGACAATATCTTGCTTTCACGGAAACGGGGCTTAAAAACAGCTCCGGCGTCAGCGTAGGCGTCGATTATCTTGTGAATCTCGGCGTAACGCACGTGCAGCTTATGCCCGTTTATGACTATGCAACGGTTGACGAATCGAACCCGAATTCAGGTTTTAACTGGGGCTATGACCCGAAGAATTACAACGTTCCCGAAGGAAGCTACAGCAGCGATCCTACAAACGGCGAGGTGAGAGTCAGAGAATTCAAGCAGATGGTTCAGGGCTTGCATAAGGCAGGCTTGTCCGTTGTTATGGACGTCGTTTACAACCATACCTACGACGCGAATTCCTCGCTCAATAAGATTGTGCCGTATTACTACTACCGCTACAATTCGGACGGAACGAATATGTCGGGAAGCGGCTGCGGAAACGATACTGCAAGCGAAAGATATATGTATCGTCGTTTCATGATTGACAGCGTAACCTATTGGCTGACGGAGTATAAGCTTGACGGCTTCCGTTTTGACCTAATGGGCTTGCACGATCTGGAAACGATGTCGCAGATAGAAAAGGCTGTTCACGAAATCAATCCGAACGCTATGATTTACGGCGAGGGCTGGACTATGGGCGAAACCACGGACGGCAGTCAACAGGCAAACCAAACCCACATCGGCAAAATCAGTGCGACGGGCGAGGCTGTCGGCTCTGTTGCCGTGTTCAACGACGCAACGAGAGACGGCTTGAAGGGAAGCGTGTTCAGCGATACCGGGGCAGGCTATATCAACGGCAATGCGTCCGCCAACGTCAATAGCATTAAATTCGGTTATCAGGGCGGAGGTGCTTCCGGAGTGGGCTGGCGCGTAAACGACGCGGCTGTCATCAACTATATGTCCTGCCACGATAATCTATCCCTTTGGGATAAGCTTGTAGCTTCAAGACCGGACGCAACAAAAGAAGAGCTGCTTGCAATGAATAGGCTCGGCGCTACTATCGTCATGACGATGCAGGGCACGCCGTTTATGCAAGCGGGCGAAGAAATGCTGCGCACGAAGGACGGCGACTCGAACAGCTATAAATCCTCCGACGAGGTGAACAATATCAAATGGGAAGCGCTTACGACGGATAGCGACGAATACGAGATGATGTTGTATTATAAGGCGCTTATCGAGCTTAGAAAAGAATATGACGTGTTGCGCGCGAACGGCACGAGCAACGTGGAGTTTACGTCGGCTAACGGCGGAGCCTTGGCGGTAACAATCGATGACAGTGTGCTTATTCTTCTCAATCCGACTTCAACCGCTCAAAGCTTTTCGGTTGACGGTAACTGGAAAATTATAGGCTATGGCGACAGAATTAACATCGAAAGCAATGAAATGGCGCCGAGCGCTGTGGAGGTTGCGGCGTACAGCGCATATATTCTTGTAAAATAATTAAAAAGTCAAAATGCGAGAGTGCGATTTTTTATCGCACTTTCCGTGACGAATAAAACTAAAATAATCGACAAAAGGTGACTATATGGACGAAAAATTTGTTGTCAATATAATCCATCGTCCCGAGCTTTCCCCGGAGTATGCCGAAAGAGCGTTGGGCGGGAAAAAGGACGTTAGAGACGAATCGTTAAACATCTTCCTTTTCCAACAGAAGGCGGCGCATGACAACGGGTTGAAAACCACAATTCAGATAACGTACGCCTCGTTGTTTTCGGACGAGATTATCGATATTGCAAAGGAACATCATCAAAGGTTCGGCGATGAAATAGGTCTTTCGCTGTTGGGATTGCCCTGTAAGCAGTTCAAGGAAAAATATAAAACGGAAGATTTTTGCATTTGGATGTTTGACGAAAGCACCAAAATGCAGATTGTAGACGACTGCTTCGAGCTGTTTTACGATAAATTCGGATTCTATCCCGAGTCAACGGGCAGTTATTTTCTCGACGCGTTTACAATCAACTATATCAAGGAAAAATATCCGTCCGTAAAATGTGCGGTGGCAACCTGCTGGGAGGAAGGCCCGAAAGCCTATCACACCTGCAACAACAGCTGGTATACCTTTATGGACGGCGGTCCGTGGAATCCGTGGATTCCTTCAAAAATCAATTCGCATATTCCGGCAAGAGATAAGCAAGACGACAGCGGAATCGTTGCGATACCGCATCTTTCTCGCGACTTGATTGCTTGTTTTGACGGAAACGGCTCGAATTTCGGTACGCATCCGCAAAACGTGCTTCGCGGTATGATTTACTACGATGATAACGGTTCAATCGAATATCCGTATTTGTATAACCTTATCGACCAATACCGTCATCTGGGCAAGTACAACAACGGATATAGCTACAACATGATGTTCGTAGGTCCCGGCTGGTTGAACAAGATGGGGCGTTGGGAGTGTCCGTATGAGCTTCTTGCAAAGTCATATCTCGACGGAATGAAGTATTACGGAAATCTAAAAAAGCAAGGCAAGCTTCTTGACTTGACGATGAGTGAATTTGCGGACTTCTATAGAGAAACTCACAAGGATTATAGCGTTGGCGAGTGCGCTCTGTGGAAGGATATTTTATACGGAAGCAACAAGCAATATTTCTGGTATGCGGATCCGTATATGCGCACGTGTCTCGATTTCAATCAGGGCGGAGCCATGATAGATTTGAGACCGTATGCAGGGCAGGTGGACTGGAAGACAGGCATCGGCACGGAGCACGTGTACGACGCGTCCTATCCGTATCTTATTCAAGCCAACTACAGAGCCGGTTATTTCACGCACTACGCAGGCGCCGGCACCGTGAAGTCATGCAAGGTGAAGTATCACGGAACGAGTGCGGATTTGTGCTTGTGCAGAACGCTTGCGCGATTTGAACGCACGGAAAACGGCGTAAAGGTGGTTGCAAATCCCGTTACCGTTTCGTTGGACGGATTGGATATTGAAATTCAATCGGTATTTAGCATTGAAAACGGCACGGGCAAGATGATCGTCGAACGAAATATCGTAAACGACCTTCACGGCGAAGAAATCGAACTTGAGGAGTATTTTACGGGTGGCTTCGGTACAACGGAATATCAGGCGGATATGTCGAATATTACGCTTTCCGTGGGGACACAAAGCATGAAATACCAATATCTTGGCAGAAGCATACAAGGCGAGGAAGAGGACGACACCGCAAGCGTCGTCATTCCCGAAATTACGACAAGGATAGAAATGGGAGGAGACGCGCAAATCAAACGTGTCGAGGAGGGAATCGCCTTCTCGCCCGTATATCACGTGTCGCTTTCAAAGAAACTTACAAAAGGAGGCTTGACGACATGGCTCAATCTTCAAAAGGCAAACTGAATTTCCGTTGTCCGTCCTGCTTTATGCGAGACATTGACATGGATATGTTCTACGACGAAGAAAAGAAGGAATATTATTGTTTGAGATGTAGTTTCCACGGCAGTGAAGAGGACGTGTTGCGCCTCAACGAGCAGGCAAAGTATCGCTATCGCTTCATTAATAAAAGAGTGGTGGATTTCGGCGAAGACAATGCGCCATTGACGGTTAAACCGCACGAGCGAGGCGAGCAGTAATTTGCGCAAGCGTAATGCGTTGCGCAAAAAGCTTGCATACCCCAAAATAAGGTGCATAAAAAGAGGTAAACAATGATACTTGGCGTAGATTGTTCGACATATTTGGAGGAAAAGGCGCACGGAGCACGATATTTCGATGGCGACGTCGAGATAAATCCGCTTGCCGAATTTGCGAAAAACGGCGTATCCGCAGTGAGATTGAGACTGTGGGAAAATCCGTATTCCGAAGACGGCAAGCCATATCTTGCCGGTAATTGCGATTTGGACTGCTTTATAAACATCGCAAGGGAGTTTGCCTCGTACGGCTACGACGTCATGCTCGATATTCATTACAGCGATTTTTGGGCGGATCCGGGCAAGCAGTGCATTCCGAAGGCGTGGAGCGAGCGTAGCGTCGACGAACTTGCAGACAGAGTATATCGATATACGTATGACACGCTAAAAGCCGTGCAAAACGGGGGCGTTTCTCTCAAATATATACAAATAGGCAACGAAATCACCAACGGTATGCTATGGCCGGTGGGTAAACTCACCGAAAACGCGGACGGCACTAGAGGCAATTATGAGAGCCTGATTAAGTTGCTAAAGGCAGGCATAAGGGCGACGAGAGAGCTTATGCCGAGTACGGAGATTGTCTTGCACCTCGAGCGTAGTTATGACCAAAGGGTTTATCATGAGTTCTTCGATAAAATGCGAGCTGCGGACGTAGATTATGACGTTATCGGCATGTCATATTATCCGTATTGGCACGGCAATCTTGCACAGTATTTCGCCAACGTAGACAGCTTGAGAGAATACGGCAAAAGGATTATGGCGGTTGAGCTTGGTTATGCCTTTACGCTTGAAGATTACATCAAGGAAAACGGAGCAGGTAATGCACAACTTGTCATAAATGCCGAAAACGCCTCCGAGTTTGATTTTGTGCAAAAATATCCCGTCACAAGAGAGGGACAAGCCAAATTTGTGCATGATTTTCTCGAAAAGGCAAGGGAACATTGCTTGGACGGCGTATTTTGGTGGGAGCCGCTATGGATACCGGGAGACGGTATTTGCTGGGCGTCTTACGAAGCAAAGGTGTATATCGGCGAAACGCACAAGGAATCCTGTCGCAACGAGTGGGCAAATCAATGCTTGTTCGATTATGAGGGCAAAAAGCTTCCTGCATTTGACGAATATAGGATTTAACAAGCCAACGTGTGAGCGATAACGGATAATTGCAAGCCGAACGCAACGCAAAGAAATCCCGATGAAAACGCTCGCAATCGAAAAAACCTACAAAAGTGACAAACAAAAGCGTCGATAACCGACAAATGTTTGACAATTAAAATATTATACAAAATGACAAAAAATATTTTGCATATGTTAGAATATAGGTTGAATTTTGACATATGCGATTAGAATGCCGAAAAAACACAAAAACGACTTCTAAAGCGATATTTTGGGGGATTGACAAAGATTTTTCAGAATGGTAAAATACTGCCGATAAGAGATATTTCCGCATTTATTATTTGATGAGGTAGGAAATAATCGACGATCTCGCACGGCAAAATCGATTGAGTGCGATAGAATATCAAAACGGCGTTGCGTTAAGCCGTAAAATGCGAAATTTGTAACGTTTACAAAAATGTCGCAAAAACGCAAAAAATGCCGAAAGGCAACAATATAAGATAACCCAATCGCCCAAACGGCGCAAAAAGGGGGGTACCCCCTTTCTTCGTTGCTTACACAACGAAGAAATATCGGTTTTGATGTTAAAAGTAACGGAAAAATACCGAACGCGCATAAACGCGCGTCGTCCGAACTCGGACGCATAACCGTTTGGCGCGTACGGAGAGGAGCGATAAATCCTCGATAAATCAAGAGCTTAACCCGAAGAAAGAGCAAATCGGGAAAGTATATAAAAAATAAGGAGTGAAAAAGATGAAAAACACTAAAAAAATTGCTTTGCTCGTGATTGTTGCGGTTATGTGTTTGGCAACGGCACTTTGCTGTGTTGCTTGCGACAACAACCCCGACGATGATGGCAACAAAGGCAACACACCTGCAACATATGAAATTAAAATGTGGGTGAGCGAGCTTGAGGGAATCGCAGATTCTTTCCAAGAACAGGTTGAAGCCTTCAATAACTCTCAAAACAACTACAAGATTGTCGCGACAATCTCCGGCGTTTCCGAGGGTGAAGCTGCAACGCAAATGATTGCAGACGTTGAAACCGGCGCAGACCTTTTCTGCTTTGCACAAGACCAACTTACGCGTCTCGTTCAAGCAGGTGCATTGCAATATCTCGGTACCGCGGCTAAAGACGCTGTTGTAGCGGCAAACGACGCAGCTTCCGTTGCGTGCGCAACCGTCGGCGACAAGATTTACGCATATCCGCTCACGTCGGACAACGGCTATTTCATGTTCTATGACAAGTCTGTTGTTAAAGAAAGCTCGCTTGACAGCCTCGACGCAATCTTGGCAGACTGCAATGCGGCAGACAAAACGTTCAGCTTCAACGTTGGTGGTTCGGGCTGGTACGGTGCGTCCTTCTTCTTCGGCGCAGGTTGCGTTTCCGAATGGACAACTCCGGACGGCAAGACCTTCACGGGTATCAACGATACGTTCAACAGCGACGCAGGTCTCATTGCAATGAAGGGCCTCAGCGCATTCATGAACAACAAAGCATACAAAGACAGCGGTGAAACCTCCGACTTCCAAAGCGGTTCGGCAGTCGTTATCTCCGGTACTTGGGGCGCAAAAGCAGCACAAACCGCTCTTGGCGACAACTACGGCGTTGCAAAACTCCCGAAATACACCGTTGACGGTCAATCTTATCAACTCGGTTCCTACAACGGCTGCAAGCTTCTTGGTATAAAGCCGACAAACGATCTCGAAAGAGCAAAGGCAATCCAAGCACTTGCAACGTTCATTACGAACAAAGAAAATCAACTTTCCCGTTTCAATGATTTTGGTTGGGGTCCCTCCAACAAAGAAGCACAAGCAGATCCCGCAGTTACGGCTGACGTTTCTCTTACTGCTCTTGCACAACAAAATGCTTTCGCAACACCGCAAGGCAATATCCACGGTACATGGTGGGATATCATGAAGACCTTGGCGGCCGGCGCATTGTCTGCAAACGGCAATGAAACAGCATTGAAAGCGGCTCTCCAAGCCTACGACGACGCTATTTCCGTATTGGTAGATCCCAACTACAAGCCGGGTCAAGACGCAACCATCATCGGCAATATGTTTGGTGATACAAACTGGACGATTGACCATTCAATGACAAGCGCAAACGGCGTCTGGACATCCGATTATCCGATTTACTGCGAAGCAGGCGCAGAATTCAAGATTCGCTTCGGCAAGACGTGGGATAACGGCGAATTCGGCACGGGCAACGGAAACTACGTGGTTGAAACAGCAGGTCTCTACTGGATTAAGGCAGATGCTGAAAACAAGACAATCGAGCTTGTTAACGCAGTTATGGGTGTTGTCGGCACAATCAATAATTGGGGCGAGACAGCTGATACAGCAATGACGTGGGACAGTGAAAAGAACGCTATGACCGCAACCGTCACGTTGGCAGTCGACGCTGAAATCAAGGTTCGTATGGATGCCGGTTGGACTCTCAACTGGGGTACGAACGGCGCAGGCGGCGACAACTACAAGGCAACTGAAGCAGGTGACTATGTAGTTACGATGAGCTTTGACACGGCAACTCTTTCTTGGGGTTTGAGTGTTGCAAAAGCATAATTGACTTAAAAATTAGACCAAGTCGCAAATTTTGCGACTTGGTCTTTTCTTAATTTTCGGTTGACCTATAAGGTCAAAAATCAATCAAAACTATATGAAATAGGGGAAGTATGAACAAACTAAGCACACTAGACTATCTAAAACTAAATAGATGGCAAAAGATATTATATAATATCCAAAGTTTCATACTGGGCATTCCTACGTGGTTCGCAAACAAGTTTAAGGCTCTAGGTAAGAAGCTTTGGGGCTTGTTGCTTGCCTTCAAGGAAAACATTTTTGATATTGGCAGAACCTTCCGCGACGGACGTTGGCAAACAAAAGTCTCATTCTTTGTGATGGGCTTTGGCAACTTTATGTACGGACAGCCCTTACGCGGCGTGTTATTTATGCTCATGCAGATTATCTTCATCGTGTATATGGCACTCCCGGGAGTTGGCGGTGGGTACTGGCTCTCTAAATTTGGAACATTAGGTACAATCGGACCTCATATGGAGGAAGACCCCGAATCGGGTATTGCCGTTCAGGTGTATGGGGACGATTCATTTAGAATATTGCTGTATGGCATTCTAACCATTTTGTTTATTCTCGCGTTTGTTTACACGTGGCGTCTAAACGTCAAACAGTGCAAACTTTGCGACGAATACAACATCAAGGGCAAGAAGCTTAAGACAACCAAGGACGATTTGAAGTCGCTTGTTGACGAGCAGTTCCACAAGACGTTGCTCGCTCTTCCGACGGCAGGTATATTATTCTTCACGGTTATACCTATCATCTTTATGATTTTGGTTGCATTCACAAACTATACCTCGCTTAGAAACGGTCGCACGAACGAGCTGTTTACGTGGGTAGGCTTCGACGTGTTCAGGCAGGTGTTGGGTACGGACAGCGTAACCGGCTTGGGCGTAACGTTCGGCGAAGTGTTGCTCTGGACGCTTATTTGGGCATTTTTTGCGACGTTTACCAACTACTTTTTGGGTATGCTTGTTGCAATGCTCATCAACAAAAAGGGGATTCGCTTCAAAAAGTGGTGGAGAACGGTGCTTGTCCTATCCATCGCGATTCCGCAATTTATTTCGTTGATGTACGTTGCGCAGATGTTCAACCAAACAGGCGTTATCAACGAATGGCTTATGAAGCTGGGTATTATATCCGAGCGTATAAACTTCCTTGATACGCAAGCCAACAAGCACGTCGCGAGAGCTACGATAATCATTATCAATATATGGATCGGTATTCCGTATCTTATGCTTATCACAACGGGTATCTTGATGAATATTCCTCAAGACCTCTATGAATCTGCAAAGATTGACGGCGCAAACGGTTGGCAACAGTATACAAAGATTACCTTGCCTTATATGCTGTTTGTCACGGGGCCCTATCTTTTGACAAGCTTTACAAGCAACCTCAACAACTTCAACGTCATCTACCTGTTATCAACGGGCAATCCGCTTATGACAAACGCGCCTGCAGGTGCCGGCAGTTTGGGATATACCGATTTGTTGATAACGTGGTTGTTCAAGATGACAGTCGAAAATGCAAATGAGGCGACGTATAACATCGCTTCGGTTATCGGCATTATGATTTTCCTTGTCGTATCGGTCATTTCCTTGATTGTGTACAACCTTATGCCGTCAATGCGTAACGAGGAGGACTATCAATGATAAATTATGGTATAGACATTGAAGCTCCGAACGGAGTTGTCGCATCATTAAACGACGCTCATCAAAACGAGCATGGCAGTATCGATATCGAGGTTTCGGCGGTTGTCTGTGACGATACGCCCGATTTGAGTATCGATTATACTCCCGACGATAATATCCAGTCTGCCGACGTGATGCTTGCAAGAAAGCGCCATCATATGGGCTTAAAGGCTCAACGTCATATCGGCAATGCAATAGGCTATGTGTTGCTTTGCGCAATGACGGTCATATGGCTTCTTCCTTACGTGGGAATTGTGTTCGATTCCTTGCGTTGCAGTCCCTTGGGAAACGGTCAAGTGAATTACTTTATCCCGAAGGCAGGCGAGTGGGGCTTCGATAACTACGTTACTCTGTTCACAAAAACAAAGTTTTTGACGTGGTTCGGCAATACCTTGCTTATGGGCGTTGTCGTGTCCGTTTTGCAAACCGTGTTTGTGCTTGCAATGAGCTACGTTCTTTCGCGTATGCGTTTCAAGGGCAGAAAGGGTTTGATGCGTTTTATGCTCATTTTGGGTATGTTCCCGGGCTTCCTTACGCTCATTCTTATGTATAAGTTGCTTTCCGACTTCGGCTTGACGGAAGAAAATGCGGTCGGCGGTTTGATTTTGGTGTACGTCGGCTCAAGCGCAATGGGCTATTACGTGTCCAAGGGCTATTTCGATACTATTCCGAAATCCCTCGACGAGGCTGCAAGAGTTGACGGCGCGACAAGAGCGCAGGTCATGTGGAAGATAATTTTGCCTATGGCAAAGCCTATTGTCATCTACACAATCCTTATGGGTTTTATGGCTCCCTGGGGCGACTTCGTAATGGCAAAATATATAGCGCATAATACCGAAATCGGTTATAACGTCGCAGTCGGTATGAAATTGTGGCTTACCAAAAACAATTTGGCAAATTACTATACGGTTTTCTGCGCGGGCGGCGTTGTTGTTTCGATACCCGTTGCCGGCTTGTTTATGTTGTTGCAGAAATACTATGTCGCAGGCGTCACCGGCGGTGCGGTCAAAGGATAAGAGAGGAGGTTTATTATGGCATCAGTTAAGCTTACAAACGTTAAAAAGATATATGACAACAAGGTTGTTGCAGTGCACGAATTCAACCTTGACATAAAAGATAAGGAATTTATTGTTTTCGTCGGTCCGTCGGGCTGCGGAAAATCCACCACCTTGCGTATGATCGCAGGTCTTGAGGAAATCAGCGAGGGCACCATTGAGATTGACGGCGAGGTTGTCAACGACCTCCAGCCGAAGGATAGAAATATCGCCATGGTTTTCCAAAACTATGCGCTTTATCCGCATCTCACGGTGTTTGAAAATATGGCATTTAGCTTAAGGCTCAAGAAGATGCCTCAAGACGAGGTGTACAAGAGAGTTACCGAGGCTGCAGAGGTGCTTGGTATTACGGAATATTTGCTCCGCAAGCCGCGCGCGTTGTCGGGCGGTCAAAGACAGCGTGTCGCTATCGGACGCGCTATGGTAAGAGACAGCAAGGTATTCTTGATGGACGAGCCGCTTTCAAACCTCGACGCAAAGCTCCGCAACCAGATGAGAGCCGAGATTATTTTGCTCCGCAAAAAGATTGACACAACCTTTATTTACGTCACGCACGACCAGACGGAGGCTATGACGTTGGGCGACAGAATCGTCATTATGAAGGACGGTTTTATTCAGCAGGTCGGCACGCCGAACGAGGTGTTCGATATGCCTGACAATCTGTTTGTCGCAGAATTTATCGGCGCTCCGAAAATGAATATAATGGAGTCTGAAATCGTTATCGAGGACGGCAAGTGCTACGTCACGCCGTTCGGCTCCAAGCTTGAGGTTGACGGAAGCAAGGGCGCACAGCTTGTAGAGAAACTCGGCGAAAATCGCCCCGTCTATCTCGGAGTTCGTCCCGAGCATATCGTGCTTACGGGCAGAAACAATCCGCAGGCAATCCCGTGCGTTGTCCAAGTCAACGAGATGATGGGAAGCGAGCTTCATTTACACGTTCTCACAGAGGCTACGGGCGACGCTCTCATCGTGCGCGTTCCCACAATCGACCTTACCCCCGAGCAACAACGCTTGCTCGTTCAGGGAGCCAAGATTTATATCACTTTCGAGGGCAAGGTTATGCACTTCTTTGACAAGGATACGCGCGTAAATTTGCTCACAACTCACGAGAACGTGCCTGTGAACGACGTTGAAGTCGAAGAGGTCGCAAACAACGCAGAGCTTAATCCGCAAGATTTTGAAAAGAAAAACGTATTTCAAAGGCTAGCCGCCAAGTTCAAGAAGAACAAAAAGGCTCCCGACGGCGAGTGTGATTGTTCGGAGTGCGAGGCTCAGCAGGCAGACGAACCGCAAGCGACCGAAGCGTCGGCTACGGAAGAAAATGCCGAAAGCTCTGAAAACTAAATCTAAAATGTAAAGCGAGGATTATATCCCCGCTTTCCCTTTATAGGGGGTAAACGTTTTTATCTATGGCTAAGCTTATTAACGTTTTCCTCTTGCGAGGGGTAAATAACTGTTTGAATAAATAAATTTCAAGCAATAGAGAAGGTTGTTTTATGAAAAAGAACAGATTTTTAATGCTTGCGCTCGTGCTTATGATTATCGCATGCGTGCTTTGCGCTTGCGATACAAAGCCAGGTACCCCCGCAAAGTCGGAGACGGATCCTTTTGACGTTACGCAAAAGGACGGAGTAAGCTCCGATTCGCTATATGTTACAAAGGTCGATAATCTTGCCGATGATTTTGTGATGGGTATGGACGCTTCAAGCGTAATTTCTTTGGAAAACAGCGGTGTGAAATATTATGACTATAACGGCGAGGAAGAGGACGTTTTCAAGATTCTTGCCGATAACGGCATAAACACGATACGTGTACGCGTTTGGAACAATCCGTATGACGCGAACGGCAACGGCTACGGCGGAGGCAACTGCGATATCGAGACGGCTGTTGCAATCGGCAAACGCGCCAATAAGTACGGTATGAATCTTATGGTCAATTTCCATTACAGCGATTTTTGGGCTGATCCCTCAAAGCAAATGGTTCCGTTGGCGTGGAAAAACATGGAAATAGAGGAAAAATGCGATGCGCTTTACGAGTATACAAAGGCATCTCTAGAACGTCTTAAGGAAGAAAAAATCCGCGTCAGCATGGTACAAGTGGGCAATGAAACCAACGGCGCTATGTGCGGTGAAAAGATTTGGTTCAACATCGCGTTGCTTATGGGAAAGGGGTGCTCTGCAATACGAGAAGTGTACCCGAATGCGCTTATCGTGCTTCACTTTGCAAATCCGGAGAAGGTCACCAACTATTCCGATTACGCCTTTAAGCTTGATTATTACAAAATAGATTATGACGTGTTTGCGTCATCCTACTATCCGTATTGGCACGGAACTCTCGACAATTTGTCCGACGTGCTTTCCAACGTCGCAACCACTTACGGAAAAAAGGTTATGGTTGCCGAAACGTCATACGCATTTACAGATGCGGACACCGATTTTTACGGCAATACCATCGGTGCAGGAGCCGGCGTGACAAAGAATTATCCGTTTACGCTTCAAGGTCAAGCAAACTCCGTGCGTGACGTTATCGAGTGTATGGCAAACACTACAAACGGTATCGGCGTCGTTTATTGGGAAGGCACTTGGATTAGCGTCGGCGGAGAAAGCTTTGAAGAAAACAGCGCGCTTTGGGAGCAATACGGTAGCGGTTGGGCGTCCTCCTATGCCACTGCGTACGACCCGAACGACGCAGGCAAATATTATGGCGGTTGCGCGGTTGACAACCAAGCCTTTTTTGACGAAAACGGACACGTTTTGGAGAGCTTGAAGGTGTTTGCGCTTGCTCATACGGGCAATGTGGTTGACAACAAGGTAGACGCGCTTGAAGACGTGAGCATCATTTGCGACCTTAACGAAGCTCTCGTTTTGCCGACAAAGGTGAACGCGATTATGCTTGACGATTCAAAGCAAGCGATCGACGTTACTTGGGATATTACCGATGCAAAAATCAATCAGATGTATTCAAACGGCGTGCAGAAATATGATATTGTCGGCACCGCAGGCGGTATGACTTGTCACTGCTATGTGTCAATGGTGGAAAAAAACTTTATCGCAAATTACAGCTTTGAGGACGATGCAAACAAGACAAAGGTTCCGTCGGGTTGGAGCGTTACGGATAATAAGAGCGCAAACGAGCTGTGGGTTGAAGACAAGGTTACCGATTCCTTGACCGGCGACAAGCACTTCCATTTCTGGGCGTCCGGTACCGACGCTATCGATTTTGACCTCGAACAAACCGTGGCGGATTTGTCAAGCGGCAAGTATAAGTATTCGATTTCGATCATGGGTGGCGATTGCGGCGATACGAACGTCTACGCATATGTAAAAATCAACGGCGTAGAGGTGGGCAGAGCAACGATGAAAATAACCTCTTACGGGAAATGGGATACAGTGACTATCAATGATATCGAGTATACCGCAGGCGATGAAATAGTCGTCGGCATTCACGTGGAATGCAAAGGCTCGGGAAACGGCGCTTGGGGCAAGATTGACGACGCCTTGCTCAACTCTGTGTCAGAATAATAATGGAAATAAGAAATATGAAATTGTTTGTTAAAAAATCAATAATTATACTTGTGATTTGCTGCTTGCTCACGGTTTTTTGCTTTATGTTAGTTGCGTGCGACAAGAATAATGAAGATAAGCATCAACCTCAAGTCGATCCGATAGACGACAATTACAGGGTGTTTTATCAGATTTTCGTCGGCTCCTTTTCGGATTCCGACGGCGACGGTATCGGCGATATAAGGGGTATAATCAATCGTTTCGATTATCTCAATGACGGCGATATCAATTCCGGAGAGAGTCTCGGCGTGCAAGGAATTTGGCTATCGCCTATTTTTAAGTCGCCGACATACCATAAATACGATTGCATAGATTATTACGAGATTGACCCCGATTTTGGCACGATGGAGGATTTGCAAGAGCTTATCGAGCTTTGCCATTCGCGCAACGTCAAGATAATTCTCGACCTGGTGCTAAATCACACCTCAACGCAAAATCAATGGTTTCAAGATTTCGTAAACGCAAGATTAAGTGGCGATTCCGACAACAAGTATTATGATTACTATAGTCAGTCAACGTCCAACGGTTGGAGCAGATACGATGGCGTTGAGTATGAGTGCAACTTTGACGGAGGTATGCCTGAACTAAATTATGACAACGACAACGTAAGGTCGGATATGTTGGACGTCGCCAAATATTATCTCGATATGGGCATAGACGGCTTCCGTTTCGATGCCGTCAAATATATCTACTACAACGACACGCAAAAATCGGTTGATTTTTGGAATTGGTATATGACCGAGCTTCGCAAGATTAAGCCCGATATTTACACTGTCGGCGAGTGCTGGTCGGGCGATGCGGAGGTGAAGAACTATTACAGCGCATTGAATTGCTTTAACTTCACAACCGCGCAAGCCGAGGGCTATATCGCAAGTGCGGTTAAGGTTGGTAGAATCAACTTTTTCACCAACTATCTCGAAGACTATTTGTCGAGCATAAAAAGCTATAGAGAGGACGCAATGTATATGCCGTTCCTTGCCAACCATGACACGGACAGAGCGGCAGGGTATTTGACCGTAAGCATGGGAGACGCCTATATGGCGGCGAACGTCTATCTGCTTTGTAGCGGTTCGCCTACCATTTATTACGGCGAAGAGATAGGCATGAAAGGCTCGCGTGGCGGTGCCAACACAGACGCAAATCGTCGCTTGGCAATGCTTTGGGGTGACGGTGACACGGTGGAGGACCCCGTCGGCACAACCTTTGATCCGAGCTTGCAAATTAACGGTACGGTCAAATCGCAAAGTAGTGACGATTCAAGCTTGCTCAATTACTACAAAAGAGTGATTGCTTTGAGAAACAAATATCCCGCAATCGCACGAGGAGATTATAAGGCAATCAAGATTGACAATAGCTATGTCGGTGGCTTTAAGGTTACATACGGAGATACAACGCTTTCCATTATTCACAATACGGACAAAATGGATACGATAACAATCCCCGTTCCGGAGGGCTTTGTCAAAATAGCGGACTACATCGGCTTTGGTGATTGCAACATAAAAGACGGTATGCTGGAGATAGGACCTCAAACAACCGTAATTCTTCTTTAATAAGTACAACGGAAACGACGTAGCCGAAGCTTGGCTCCGTTTCACAAAAAAAATCGTATCCGACGAGATGCGATTTTTTTTGTGATATGAATATTGCTTAAGTATTTATAGCTCTTCTGACAATATGACAGCTTCTCCGTCATCGCAAATCTTCCATTGCCGACGGTCTTTTATTTTGTATGCTTCTCCAAATAAGGTCGTCTTATTGTCCTCAATCAAAATATAGCTTCCGTCATTTAATGCGATAATCTCATGCTCGACGCTATCGTCATAGGTAATATCATCGATTACTCGCAAGCCGTCCAGATAGTCGTCTTTCAAGCTTTGAAAGTGAGGAAAAATGTTAATATTCGTCAATCCGAGACCCGTAATCCAACGCTCAAACAAAGGGGATATTGCCTCGCCTTCAAGCTCCGGAGAGGCGTATACAATATCTGCGCAATTCATAGAACCGGCGCTCCAAGCAACGACGATTCCATTGTAACGCTGCAATCGTTCTTTTAATTTGAGCTGCTTTATAAAGCGGTTTTGCGTAGGCACGTGACCGCCAGCCAAAATAAGGACGTCAATATTTTCTAAAGTATCGATGATGTCGAGATTTCGGTTGTCGCATTTGTCAATATGGGAAATAGAAAGACCGCTCATAGGTAGCGACTTTTCAAGACACGAACAAACGTCGTCGTTCTTTTTGTAGTCATTAGGATCTGCGCAAATGATAAGCACTTTCGCATTTTGTGTCCAGATGGCTTTCAACTTGTTCAACAAACCGTTGCTTTGAATTAAAACAGACGGAACCCTTACTCCGTTTACTTTGCTCGCGCCGCCCAGAGAGCTTGTCAACATTACTTTCATAGGATATTTTCCTTATCGATGGATTCTATATTAATTTTATCAGATTCCAAAGCTTATATCAAGTAAAAGGCTAATGAGTATCAATGTCGTTTGTTTGAATAGGCAGGAATAAATGTTATAACGTTTTTTTATTTGTTTATTTATTATCAAATTTAATAGTATAGACGGGGGTTCGCACGGCAACGCCGTGTCACAATTTCTAATTGTGAAAATCCCCTCTCCACACAAAATAAAATACCATACAAAGCGTATGGTATTTTAGTGGTGGGAGACAAGGGGATTCGTAGGAAGTGTCTTGGACGCTTTCGTAATAGCGTCAGCGTCTACGCTAAACAAACGGTGCTATGCACCTGCCGTCTGCGACGACGCACTAACGTGCTGTGTTTGTTTGCTATGTCCGCTTCGCACAATCTATGCAAATGCTTCGCGCTTGCCTCCCTTGTTGCTCGCGGTCAGCCCGCAGGGGTTCGCACGGCAACGCCGTGTCACAATTTCTAATTGTGAAAATCCCCTCTCCACACAAAATAAAATACCATACAAA
>CAZUZK010000030.1:0-18528 GCA_964624745.1 uncultured Bacteroides sp.
CCTTTAAAAAAGAAGTCGGGGTTGCCCCCGACCTCAACTTTTTTAGCTCCCACTTGTGGTAGGGTACACCGCTTTTTTAGCTCCCACTTGTGGTAGGGTACACCGCTTTTTAACATTCTCATTTGGGGCCGAGATGCGCCCCTATTTATTATATGCAATTTATGACGGGATAAACTCTCTACCACTCTATTGCACCATCATTATATCAAACACATTGATGTTTGTCAATAGTTTATGCAACCTAATTCGTATTACACCGTTTTGTAACTGCCCCCTGTCCCATTTAGGACTGAGACACACCGCTTTTAGTCATCTAAACTAATCATTTCAAGTGTCATTTCTTCATTTTGTTGTGTATTCTTCCAAGAAGTTTTTCCATGCGTTATCGTAACCAATCCCATTGCGGAATAGCCCTCAAATTGTTTATAAACCTTATCAAGCAATCTCTCAGTCTCGGTGTCAAATGATATCACGGGTGCACTTTCAATGGGCTTCCTATTATAATCACGGTAAGCATTATAAACACGTTGGACAACGGGGCCATACTCCCAATGCACAATAGGCTCAATAAATATCGCCTCTCCCCTTCTTCTAATCGACTCTCGCTGAACAAGGTAAAGCAACTTCTGAAGCTTAAGATGAGTGATATATTCTCCCGTGAATTCTGCATCTTTAGCCGCTCTATTTATAAGCCAATGTGCTATATCTAATGCGTGTTTCGTCCCTGTTTTAATAGTTTTAGTAGCGCCAACAAGATTCATCCCATTTTTCTTTTTAGCAATCTCATATTCATTCTGAATATTTAGCCAATATTCAGCAGGGACACCAAAAACAGGTTCCAACTTTATAGCAACGTCTTTTGACATTTTGCGCTTTCCGCTGATAATCTCACTAATAAGGCTTTTAGGGATGCCTGTTTGTTCCGCAAGTGCCTTTTGTGTCATGTTCATACACTTAATATCATCAGACAAAACAGCACCGACGCTTACAGCATAATCTCTTTTTTCATTTCTCATAATGCTTTGACACCTCCAAAATTGTTATAATATCTTCTCCATCTACAGTTTCTGCATAAAATTCTACGGTCAGTTCCATCCTATAACTATAGTCAATAGATAGACTTTTAATTCCTTGCTTGTTGTTTGTTAAATCATGTATTCTATATTTTGCCAGCTTGGGCACTGTTACAAAATCCGTTATATGCCGAAAGAACTCCAAGTCTTCCATGAGTATTTGCAATTTCCTTACAACATTATTATTTTTTAAATGCTTAAACATTGCCGCTTGGTCATTGCAATACTTTTCAACTCTCTTATTAGTATATTTTATTTCCACACATAATGCCTCAGTTCACATATTTGCGAACATAATATAACATCAAACGATTTTTAATGTCAAGCATTTATGTCAACAACTTTTGTTAAATCAAATATACATCTTAAGTAGCAACAACTAAATTCTATTCAATGAATGAAAAAAGTATCAGCACAGTGATACTTTTTATACGAATTAACAATCCATATTCATATATCCTCGGATCTTCGTTATTGCATCTAACGCTTGTTCTATCGGAATAATATCATCTTTATTTAAGACATATATATCTTGCATATTATAAAAGCTTTTCTCAAAGCTGGATACATTGCGCAATTTTTCAAAATAGGGAAAATCAGCTATTCTCATATCCGAATCTACACCGCCTTTGCGAATAAGTTCCTCTTTTCTTTTTAAGCTTACAATCCTTTGCACCTCTTCGGAAATATTCAAAAATTTTACGATTTTTTCATTTTGCAACAACACCGTTAAATCGTACACGTGTTTTGCAACATCGCCGAATTCCCCTCTTTCAAAATAGAATTCAGTAGCAAATACTTTATCTATAAAGATTCTCTCGAGGGAAATAGTTTCAATCACAAATGGAACTACACCATAGAGTTCTCTTAAGATTCTACGATACTCATCTCCACATAATTCATATAAATGCGGCGCAATCTCCATTTTTTCGGTTGGTTCGCTAACCGTAAAACTTGTTCCTTCAATTTTTACTTTGCCGAAACGTTGCAACGCATCGTTGTTATCAAATTCAAACAACGAATCATAGAGATATTCACAAGTGATTGTCCCTCGTTGATTCTCAATCGTTTTGCCCTTTTGCAATGATTTATATTTTAGCGTAGCGGCTTCAAGCCTCTTTTTCATTTGGCTTGCATTTGGACAATCTTCGACATAGACCGTCAAATCTATATCCTCAGAGAACCTACGTATAGAACGAAGCGCCTTATATAAAGCGGTACCGCCCTTAAAATATGCATATCCTTGTTTTTCAAGTTGAGTAAGCTCAAACAATAATAATGTTACATAGTAATCTTTTTCAAGCACATCTCTACGTACACCACTTTGTTTTGATACGTCGCCTATAACTTTCTCGAATGCAATCTTATCCAAATGCAAATTCATATCATTATTCCCCAAATGCCAATTCTGCAAGTTTTCTATATATTTTGTTATTCTTGTAAAACTGAGCGTAATACAACAACAACTCAAAATTCAAACCGTAATGGTCTATATAGTCTCTTAAAATCTCTTGACAATTCTCTGTTTCAATATTTACATTCATGCGATTATCAAGCAAATCCAAGAATTGCAAATAGCGATAATTTTTCTTTGTAATGTGTGTAGCCGGTTTTGTCAACATGAGTTGTGCACCGCCATCGCCAATAGAAGTCCTATGACGATTTGTAACAATGCATGTGCAAGCGGGCATCTGCGTTGTTAAACCAATCTTATTCATAAATGAAGCACCGGACTCATAACCAAATACTTCCTCGCCGTCTGTTATATAAGCCCTCTTAACAAGTTCCGTGTAATTGATGCCTGCACTTCCAAAAGGAGTTGCTATCGTTTTATAATAGATACCCTTTTGATATCTGACAAAATTCGTATTAGATTTTATATATCTTGCGACATACTCATTAATGCTATTCCTTTTTACATTCGGCATCTTTCTTTCAATGTATTCAAAAATATCTTGCGTAAAAATAGGTGTGCGGAAATCAATTTTCCCCACATATTCATTAATGCAATCCAATGCAGTCATATAGCACCTCCTTTGTTATTATTATGTTCAAAAAACCATAATATTTACAACAAAATAATAACATATTACAAATCTTTGTCAACCATTTTTATTACTTTAATTTACAAAAACTACTGATTTCAAGTATTTATGTCAACAAAATTTACAGGCCATCTGCGATATCAATCTTATTTACTTGAAATACTTTTCGCCCAATCTTGTAGCGGAGCCTTCGAACCAAGCGGAATCATATTCCGGTAATTCGCTATATTTTCTTTTGCCACTGCGAACCAGGTATTCTCTATACCAATATCTGACACAAGACGGAATACTCACAATAAAAGGCATTAGCCACCCGAATATTATATTCTGTATTCCGTGCCCTGATTCATGTTGCTTTATGTGGAGAGATGCGTCCTTATTGGCAAAGAAAAAGCACCCTGCCTCAAATCCTCCCCAGTTATTGCCGACTTCAAAATAGATGAAGTAGTGAAATCTCTTGGGCTTATGTCCTGTGATTAACAAAACGAATGCTACCAGCGCACCGACTAGCGTCATAGGAAGCCCCCAAGTCCAAGATAATATCCAAAAGCCAATCCCTTTAAGTGTTTTCATATTCGTCGTCCTCCCCGTCCAAGGCGGCTCTCAATTCAGCTATAGCGCGATAACCGAGAGTATTGTCGACTTGAATGCTAAATAGTAAATTAAGCGCAAATAAAACTCGGTAAGAGGGCGATTTTCCTTGAAAAGACGGGCGCGAAGTGTTAGGATATTCGTATGGGCGATAACAATGTAAACAACGTACAAATCAATCCGTCGCTTGTAAAGAAGCCGCGCAATGCCTCGTTTGAGTTGTTGCGTATTTTGTGTATGCTGTTGATAGTTTCGTCGCACTTCCTCGGGCACGGAAAATGGATTGACAATATGCAAGGCATCAATTTGGTGTTGGGACATATTTTGCAATCGGTATTCCGTCCTGCGGTAAACCTGTTTGTCATGATAAGCGCGTACTTCTTATCCACGTCGAAATCCACAGACGTAAACTGGAAGAAAATTGGCAAGCTATATCTTCAAGTGTATGTTTATAGCGCGGTATTGTATGTTTCAACTCTCGTTTCGGGTGATTATCAATTTAGCTCCACCACGCTGTTGCAGACCATTTTTCCCGTCATAACGGGCAAATATTGGTTTTTCACCTCATACATAATAATGATGCTCGCGTCCCCCTATATCAACGTCTTACTACGTCACATAACCGTACGCCAGCATTTCGGCATATGCGTATTCTTCGCAATCGCAGGCTCGTTGTCCGCAGGATTCCACACGTTTGACCTTTTCCCGCTTAATACGGGCTACAATTCGATATGGTTTATCGGGCTGTATTTTATCGCAAGCCTTATACGCAGAACAGACTTTACCCTTGTAGGCAAACAAAAACCGATTGCGCTTGTCATTTATCTTATCGCGGTTGTTGTCGGCGCAATCACAATAATCGGATATTCGTCCTTTATCACACTCTCGCATTCGATAGTCGTATTTCTGTTCTTCAAGGATTTGAAAATCAAAAACGCTAAAATTTCAAAAGCGATATGCGCAATATCTCCCCTTACGTTCGGCATATATCTCATTCACGACAGCAACGAAATGAGAGGAATAATGTACGAAAAAATATTCCACTGCTCAAAATTCTTCGATAGCAACGTATCCTTTTTGATACTTGTCGGGTTTATTCTCACAACGTTTACGGTGTGCGCTATCATCGAATATTTCAGAGCGCAAATATTTGATACCGTACATCGTTTAATCAAAAAGCTCCGAGCAAAGAGAAGCGCGCATTGACGCGTGCGTTTTGAAATCGGCTCTTTGTTTATGCGATTTGACACTTTTTTCTTGACAGTTTCACGCTTCAAGCAAATAATATAAGTAATAAAAAATTTTATAGATTTACTATATAAAGGAGTAAAAATGAAAGTTTGCGACATCCCCTACAAAAGATGCGACGTCAACGACGTTAAAAAATCGTATGAAATCGCCATCGAAAAAATCAAAAACGCCACAAGTGCCGACGAAGTTCTGCGTGCCAGAAAAGAATTGCTTGACATAAGCGAGGAGCTTTCTACGCAAAGCGCACTGTCGTATATGCGTTGGTCGTGCAACACCAAAGACGAGTTCTACAAGGCGGAAAAAGAATACTACGAACAAAATATGCCTTTGCTCACAGGCGTACAAATCGAGTATATTCAAGCGATGTTGAACACGCCGTTCCGCAAGGAGGTCGAAGCACAGCTCCCCGCTCCCGTATATAAAGGCTACGAGGTTACGCTGAAAGCTCTCGACGAGCGCATAGTTGCCGACCTGCAGGAGGAAAGCTCGATTGTCAACGAATACTCGCAGTTTATGAGCGAATTTACAGTCGATTTCAGAGGCGAAAAACTTCCGCTTACCCTTTTGAAGAAATATATGGCGGACGCGGACAGAGAAACGCGACGCGAAGCCTACGACGCACTAGGAAGAGTTTTTGAGGAAAACTCCGATATTCTTGACGGCACGTACGACAGACTTGTCAAGGTGCGCGACCGTATGGCAAAGAAAATCGGCTATAAGGACTACGTTGAGCTTGGCTATCACCGCATGGGAAGGTTGTGCTACGATAGAGATATGGTGGAAAAATTCCGCGAAAACGTGTTGAAAGACATCGTACCCGTCGTGACAAGAATACGTACAGAGCGCGCAAAGCAAATGGGCATCGACGATATGAAATTGTACGACTACGGCGTATGCTTTGCAGACGGCGACCCCAAGCCCGTTCTTAACGACAAGCAGATGTTTGAAGCCGGTCGTGAGATGTATCACGAAATGAGCAAGGAAACAGGCGAATTTATCGACATGATGATTGAAAACGACGCCTTTGACGTTCTCTCGCGCGAGGGCAAATGGGGTGGCGGATATTGCACTGAGTTTGCAAAATACAAGCAACCCTTCATTCTCGCCAATTTCAACGGCTCGTCCGACGACGTAGACGTGCTTACGCACGAGGCAGGACACGCGTTTGCAAGCTATCTCGCCTTCAAAAACGATTTAGACCCCGAAGCGCCTCTCGGCATGGAAACCGCCGAAACGCACTCTATGAGCATGGAATGCCTGTGCTGGAAGTTTATAGACAAGTTCTTTGCCGACAGAGCGGACGACTACAAGTTTAAGCACCTTATGGACAATCTGTCCTTCCTCACCTACGGCGTAATCGTGGACGCTTTCCAACACGTCGTATACGAGCATCCCGAGCTTACGCCGGCACAGCGCAACGAGGAATGGAATAAACTCGAAGCAAAATTCCGTCCCTATCTCAACACCAAGGGTATGCGCTATTTTGAGAAAGGCACAAGATGGCAATATCAAATGCACATCTATGAGTCGCCCTTCTACTATATCGACTACTGCCTTGCGCAAGCAAACGCATTGCAAATACTCTTCAAATCTCTTGACGACTACGACAAAGCGTTTGAGACCTACTACAACTTCACCTCTCACTACGGCACTGAATTTTTCACCGACCAATTAAAGGAAGCCGGCATCAACTCGCCGTTTGCCGACGGAGCCTTGAAAGAGGTCGCGACAAAGAGCGAGATACTGCTCAACAAGCTGCAAAACAAAGCCTAAACAAGCTTTGCGTCGCATTAAAAAATGTTTATAAAATTATAAATATTTATCACATTATAAGGCTAAACGTCTCGCGGAATTTGCGAGACGTTTTTCAAATAGGTTATAGGTGCTTTCCGTTATAAAAGCGTTGCTATTTTCCTACACAAAAAGCGTCGCCTGTTTTGGCAACGCTTTTGCAATCTAAAATAATCAAATCGAATTATTGAACGCGAACAATATCCGTTTGAGCAAAGCTCTTGATTTGCTTCATGTGCTCGTTTGCTTGCTCGAACGTTGCTTGCGGAGAGCCCTTATGCACGTAGGTCTTGCGTTTAAGCACGAAGAAGAATTTTCCGTCCGCGGCTTCGATTGTATACGCGCCGATGATTGCGTGCGATTTGAAACGATTTATCGCGCGCTCGCAATACTCTTTCGTTGTGTAATTCGAGCTTTCGTAAATATTCTTGCCCGACGCGTCGTAAAGCGTGTAGAACCACTCTTGAGTGCCGTCCTCTTTATCGACGTGTTCGATGATGTATTTGCCATAGATAACAGCCTCGTCAAAGCCGTCGACCTTCTTTGGCTCTTGACGGACGTTCTTCGGCGTCTTAAGAGCCGCAAACGGAGGCGCAACCTTCTTGATGACGACCTTTTTATCCTTGTTTGCATTGAGCGCTTCAAGCTCCGCTTCTTTAGCCGCAAGCTTCTTGGCAAGCGCGGCAGACGGCGTACCCTCGTAATAGCAGGCGTCTTCGGGGTCGTAATAATATCCCTCGTACGTACCGTCGTATTTCGACCAATCGTCGGGTTTCTTTTTGACGACTTTCTTCGTAGCCGGCTTTGCAACGCCCTTCTTTTCAGGTTCAGGCTCGACAACCGGTTCAACTATAGGTTCAGGTTCAGCAACGGGAGCAGGCTCGACGACGGGAGCGGGTTCTTCGACAAGAACAGGCTCTTCCTTTACAGGCTCCGCAATCGGTTCTTCCTTTACAGGCTCGACAACAGGCTCTTCAACAGGGGCGACAGGTTCCTCAACGGGTGTCGGCTCTTCAACGACAGGCTCCGCAGGAGCTTGGTCGGCAACCGTAATCGGCTCTTCCACTACGACGTGCTGTGCTTTTCTGATTGTTTTTTCGACGGAAATCTTCTTTCCTTTAAGCTTTGCGCGCATTATCGCAAGCTTTTGATTAAGGCGGAGCTCCTCACCGGTAACGCCGTATTCGGCAAAAAATTCGTCTTCCGCTTTATCCTCGAGTTCGTCCCTATGCTCCTTGACGGCTTTGATGATATTGATGACAAGCACCGCAATGAGAGCGGCAGCCGCAAGCACCGCAGCTAGTATGATTATCAGCGCGGAATATCCTTGAATCGGACCGAGTTTGAGATCGTCTAACATAATTTCACCCCTTATAGAGTATTAAAATCAAAGATATATTATCACATAAAGCGCGCGGTTGCAATACATTTTTGTTTTTTTTCGATAAAACTGTCTTTTAGCGCGCGATACGTAGGCTTTCAAACGGCATATATATTGAAAATCAACCTGCCAAATAATTGACGAGCGGAGCGATTGCAAGCCCTATCGACGCTATCGAAAGGCAAAGTCTCGCCTTCTTGTATTTCGGCAAAAAAACGTATTTTGAAGCAACTATGACAATCAAAAGGACGGTTATCAATCCGACTATTCCGAGCGACGTCGAGAGCGTGGAAAAATTGAGACAGCCTATCGCGCCCACGTATGCCCTAAACGGCAAGAAAAGGTACTTTAACACCGCAAGGCAGCTTCCCCAACCCGTGATTAGCGCAATAAGAATCAAAACCAATGCGCAAATATACACTGCCATTATATAGGGCAAAACGATAAAATTGGAAAGCACGAAAAGAATCGGAACCTCGCCGAAAAAGTAGGCTACGAACGGATAGGTTACAAGATTTGTCGCGCAGGAAACAGCGCATACGCTCGCAAATTTTTTGCCGATATTACGTTTCGGGCTCACGCGTTTTACAACTTTCATTCCCACCTGCTCGAACGGCTTTGCGAACATAAATATTCCCGACACCGCCGAAAACGACAGTAAAAATCCGACGTCCATTATCGCATACGGTCTGAACAGCAGTATCAATATGGCGGCAAAGGACATAGCGGACAGCTCGTCCCGCTTACGCCCGAACGTCGAGGCAAACGTAAACGCCGCGCTCATTATCACCGCTCTCAACGACGATGCGGTAAACGAGCATAACGCGGAATACAAAAACGTAACGCCGACAACCGCTATGAAGCTTATTTTGGGATTTACTTTAAGCTTTTTAAGCAGAAAATACAATGCGGTCGCAAGCGTCGTGACGTGCAATCCGCTCACGGCAAGCACGTGTGCAAGTCCGCTTGCCTTAATGTCCGCATAAAGCGATTCGTCTATCCCCGTCTTATCGCCGATAACCAACGCTTGCGCTATATACGCCGTATGCTCGTCGGTATGCGTATAAAGCAGTCGTTTTATCTCTAATTGCAGATTTTCGGGGAAATGCAGCTTTCCTTCGCCGAGCTTATTGACAGACGTAGCCTTGAGCGTATATCTGCAATCGGTCGCTCGGTATCTTGAAAAATATCCGTTGAAGTTCGTATTGTGCGAAATATAGACGAGCGTGCCGTCAAGACAAACGACGTCGCCTGCGCCAAAGTCGATTTCCTCCTCGTCGTCGAGATACGCGGTGACCTTCGCCTTATAATCGTAATCCTTACCGTCCGCGCAAATCCCCTCGACGTAAAAAGTCGCCTTGCCGTTCTCGACAAAAATATCGCTGCACACCGTTGCGGTAATCTCGCCGTTGAATACGCCCGTCGACCTTGCGTTGTAGGACACGTTGGCTGAAGTCATCGACACGAACCCGACAAGCAGCGCAAGCGGAAGAATAAAAAATCTGCGAAAGCGTTTAACGCATAATGCAACTATGCAAAACGCGATAAAAAGCGCGAGCGGAATAAAATAATACCACACGCTCACGCCGTACAAGCACTCCGAAACGATTATCCCGAAAATCATAAAAACGGCAAAAGCCAACATCGGTCTGAAGTTGAAAATTCTTTTGCCGTTTATAGTCATAATTCTTGTGTAAAATCGCAGTTTATTTGCTTAAAATTCCGTCTGAATTTAGACAGAAAACGGTGTTTATGCTGCAAAAATCAACGATAAACACCGCATTTAGTCGATTATCTTACGCCTGTAATGACAACGTTCGCCCCCGTGTTCAACACGTTTTCCGCGATAACGTCGCCGATTTTTACCGTGCTAGGCGCAGTCAGTTTTCCGATAAAATCAACCACGTCGAATATCATTTCCTTAGGCACGGTGCAGGTTGTTTTTACAGACGCCACACCGCCGTTATCGAGCTTGACCAGCGTCGTAACGCTACGCTTCGGATGAGTAAATTCCTCTTTGCCGTACAGCTCGCCTCTTTTGCAGGTATTGCCGCTTACAACTACGTTTCCGTCCTTTTCTTCTATGGTCAGCGGACAGCCCATAGGACACATTATACATATGGTATTCATTTTTCCAACCTCACAGTGACGTCGCCGTCTATTGCCGATTTGTCTATCACGACGTTGCCCATTTCGCCGGGAGCAAGCACCATGCACTTTTTGTTTACGAGAACGTTTGAACCGCTTTCAACGATAAGTCTGCAATTCTTGTACACGTCGCCGACGCGGAAGAATATCTGCACCTTGCCCTCCCCCTTGCTTATGCGTTGCGGAAGCGCGTATCTCACGCCGTCTTTTGCAAGCACGTTAACGCTCGACTCGGCTTTTTCCATATTGCCGAGCGCGTATTTTGCGGCGTATTCGCCTGCGATTTCGGCTTCGTGCGACACGTTGTCAACAAGGTCGTGAACGTGAAGAACGTTTCCGCAGGAGAAAATCCCGGGCACGGACGTCATTCTATGCTCGTCAACAACCGCGCCGTTCGTAACTCTGCTCATCTCGACGCTCGTGCCGTTGAGCAAATCGTTTTCGGGGATAAGTCCCACCGACAACAGCAACGTATCGCAATCGATATATTGCTCCTTGTCAAGCTCGGGCTTTCTGTCCGCGCCAACGGGAGCATAGTACAAGCCCGTCATACGCGGCTTGCCGACTATGCGCGTGATTGTATGGCTATATTTGATGGGAATGCCGTAATCGTCCAAGCATTGCACGATGTTACGCTTAAGACCGCTCGAATAAGGCATAAGCTCAAGCACGAGCTTAACCTTCGCGCCCTCCGTTGTCATACGTCTTGCCATAATCAATCCGATGTCGCCGCTTCCGAGGATAACGACCTCTTTGCCGACGAGGTATCCATCGAGGTTGCAAATCTTTTGCGCCATACCTGCGGTGTATACGCCTGCCGGACGAGTTCCGGGCAAGGCTATTGCGCCGGCTGTACGCTCTCTGCACCCCATTGCAAGCACGATTGCGCCCGCTTGAACCTTGCAAAAGCCGGCGGTCGGCGAAAGCACGCCTACGCACTTGTTTTCGTCAAGCGACAACACCATGCTTTCAAGCATAACGTCAATATCTTCCTTTTCCACCATTTCCTTAAAGCGATTGGCATATTCGGGACCCGTCATTTCCTCGCCGAAATAGTGCAAGCCGAAGCCTTGGTGTATACATTGATTGAGTATTCCGCCCAAGCGCACGTCGCGTTCGAGAATCAAGGTTTTCGCGCCGTTCTTACGCGCGGACAATGCCGCGGCCATACCTGCAGGACCACCGCCGATTATTACGACGTCATATTTCAAGACGTTCATCTTTCCACCTCCTTGATTGCGTAAAGAGCGATGTCGGAATCCTTCCCTCCGCCCTTCTTAACCTTGTTGAGAGGAATATTCAGCTCTCTTGAGATAATCTCCATAACTCTCGGTCCGCAGAAACCGCCTTGACATCTTCCCATGCCTGCGCGCGTGCGACGCTTAACCGCGTCAACGGTGCTTGCCTGCAAGGGCGAATGTATAGCCTCGACGATTTCGGCTTCGGTCACTTTTTCGCAACGACACACGATTCTCCCCCACGCCTCGTTTTCTTGAATAAGCGCGTTAAGCTCGTTTTCGTCAAGCTCGGTAAGTCGCTTATGCTTCGGCATGACCGTGACGTAATCGTCCTTAAGCCTTGCTCCCGACTTTTCGACTATGAGTTTTTCGACGTATTCCGCAATCGCAGGAGCGGACGTGAGTCCGGGCGAGCAAATGCCGATAACTTGAATAAAGTTTTTCTTTATCGCGGACTCACCGATAACAAAGTCGTGTCCGATAATCGTACGCAAGCCCGAATAAACTCTTATGCACTTGTTGAAAGCGGGATTTTTATAGGAAAGCGGAACGCTTTTTCTCAATGCGTCGAGAGAATCGAGAGAAGATGCCGTATCGTCGCAATCGTCGGTATCTACCGCGGTAGGTCCGTAAATAACGTTTCCGTCTGCGGTAGGCGCAACCAATACGCCCTTTCCAAGCTCGGAGGGCAACTGGAAGATAACGGTGTTGACGTTTTTCCTTTCGGTGTTGTCAAGCACGAAATAATCTCCGCGACGATAAACGGTGTCATAATGCTCTGCGCCGACCATATCGTTCACGTCCGCGCCGTGCGCGCCTGCGCAGTTAAGCACGTATTCGCACTCGAAGTCGCCTTTCGAGGTGTGCAACACGTATTTGTCCGCGTTGTTCTCTATGCCCGTAACCTCGCATTCCAAAAGAATATCCGCGCCGTTAAGCACCGCTCTGTCCGCATACGCGATAGCAAGCTGATAGGGCGACACGATACCTGCGCTTTCCGCATAAAGGCTGTATGCGGTATCGTCCGACACGTTCGGCTCGAAAGCCACGGTGCGTTCTCTATCCCAAATTTGAACGACAACGCCGTTTGCACGCGCTTTTTGCGCGAGCTTTTCAAGTCCTTGAAGCTGACCTTCCTTTGCGACCACTATAGAACCGCATTTAAGATGCGGAACGTCAAGTTCCTTAACGTCCGTCCACATAAGCTCGTTTCCGCGCACGTTGAAGCGCGCCTTGAGCGTATTCGGCTCGCAATCGTAGCCTGCGTGAACTATACCGCTGTTTGCGCGAGTTGAAAAGGAAGCCACGTCGTCCTCTTTTTCGACAAGTAGCGCTTTAAGACCATATCTCGACAGTCTGTCAAGCACCGCCGTACCGACGACGCCGCCTCCGATAACGATACAATCGTATTTCATTGCCTCTCCTGATATATAAAAAATTTTGTTATTTTACGCACAAACCGCACAAGAATATCCCTGCGCGGTCTAAATTTCGTCCGTCTTATTTGACGTTGAATTTCTTTTTGTATGCCTCGATGTTATCCTTGATTATAAGCTCGGCAAACTCCTTGTTTTTCACCTGGAATACGGTTGTCTGCTTGCCCTCGAGTTGCTTATAAACGCGGAAGAAGTGCGACATTTCCTCCATGATATGCGCAGGCAAATCCTCGATTTCCTTAAACGAATTCCACATCGGGTCCTTAAACGGAATCGCGATTATTTTATAGTCCATCTCTCCGCTGTCCTGCATCATCATTACGCCGACGGGATAGCATCTTACGAGTGCCAACGGAACAATCGGCTCCGAGCAAAGCACCAACACGTCGAGAGGGTCGTTGTCCTCGCTGTACGTGCGCGGTATAAAGCCGTAGTTTGCCGGATAGTGCGTGGACGTATACAAAACTCTGTCCAAAATCAACGAGCCGGATTCTTTGTCAAGCTCATACTTATTTTTGCTTCCCTTGGATATTTCTATAACCGCCAAAAAGTCGGTCGGTGTAATTCTTGAAGGGTCAACGTCGTGCCAAATGCTCATATGCCTCTCCCGATTTGTTTAATAAAGTAATTATAATAAGCGGATAATAAAAAGTCAATCGCGTATGCCAACAAATGTCTTTTATATATAGATTTCTCTTTTCACTGCTCAAGCCTCACTGTAACGGTTCTTATCCGCACGGTCAAAAAAAAACAAGCTCAAAAACACGACGCATTTCGTCATAAAAGAAACGGAAAAATAAAATAACGCTTCGCCGTAGTCGCAAACGGTTTACGAAAACGCTTTTTTATGATATTATAATTTATCGGTAAAAATACGCATAATATCGCAAAGGACGTTTTATGTTCAAGCTTCTTAAATATCTCAAAGGGTACCGTGCAAAAACGATATCCGGACCGTTTTTCAAGCTTATCGAAGCGGTGTTCGAGCTTATCACTCCGATAGTGGTGGCATGGATTATCGACACAGCGATTCCGCGTGGAAAAAGCGGCGATTACACCGGGCTTATATACGGTGGACTTATCATTTTGGCACTAGGCGTATTCGGTCTCGGCTTTGCGCTTATTGCCCAATTTTTCGCAAGTCGCGCGTCGTTAGGCTTCGGCACGAATTTGCGCAGAGACCTTTATGCGCACATCAACACGTTTTCATATAGCGAGCTGGACAAGTTCTCCACCGCTTCGCTGATAACGCGTCTCACCGCAGATGTCAATCAAGCGCAGCAAGCCGTCGCGATGTTCATACGCCTTGTGTTGCGTGCTCCGTTCATAGCGGTTGGCGCGATTGTTATGGCAATGCTTATCAACGTAAAGCTGTCTCTTATTTTCGTAGCCTCCGCCCTTGTTATAGCAGGTGCGCTCGCGCTCATACTCACGACGACGATGCCGAAATACAAAAACGTACAAGCAAAGCTTGACGACGTATCTCGACTTACAAAAGAAAATCTGTCGGGCGCAAGAGTTATACGCGCCTTTGACGCCCAACAACGCGAAACCGCGAACTTCGACGTCTCCACGGAAGCGCTTTCTTCAGCGTCGATAAAGGTCGGCGCGTTGTCCGCATTTCTCAATCCACTTACCTACGCCGTTCTCAACATAGGCATAATCGCGCTGTTGTATTTCGGCGGAAAATCAGTGAGCTACGGCGAGCTTACGCAGGGTGAAATCATCGCGCTTGTCAACTACATGACGCAGATTCTCAACGCGCTCATAGTCTTTGCAAATCTTTTGGTAACCTTCACCAAGGCTTCGGCTTCCGCGGCGAGAATAAACGAGGTGCTTGCCGTCGAAACAAGCATGAAAGAGGGCGACGGTGCCGAAAAGAATCCCGATGCCCCTGCAATAGAGCTTAAAAACGTTTCCTTCAAATACGCTCAAAGTTCGTCCGACGCCATTCAAAACGTCAATCTAACCATAGGAAAAGGCACGTCCGTCGGAATATTAGGCGGTACGGGCAGCGGAAAAACCACCCTAATCAACCTTATGACGCGCTTGTACGACGCGAGCGAGGGCGAGGTGCTTGTATTCGGCGAAGACGTGAAGAATTACACCAACGCACAGCTCCGTTCGATCTTCGGCGTCGCTCCGCAAAAAGCCGTTCTCTTCGAGGGTACCGTTCGCGACAATATGCTTTGGGGCAAGGAAGACGCCGACGAGAAACAAATCGACAAGGCGCTTAAAATCTCTCAATCCGCCGAATTTGTGTACGCAATGAAGGACGGGACGGATTCCCTTATAAGCCAAGGCGGCAAAAACCTATCGGGCGGTCAACGCCAACGCCTGACAATAGCGCGCGCGCTTGTATCCTCCCCCGACATTCTCGTACTTGACGACAGCTCCAGCGCGCTCGATTTCGCAACCGACGCAAAGCTTCGCAAGGCGTTGAAGGAAATGCGCTCGGATTGCGCGCTCACGACGATAACCGTTTCTCAACGTACGGCAAGCATCAAATACTGCGATATGATTATCGTTCTCGACGACGGCAAAATCGCAGGCTGCGGAACGCACGACGAGCTTATGGACACGTCCGACGTATACAGAGAAATATACAATTCTCAAAACAAGGAGGCGAACAAATGAAAACCTCCGAAAAGCGCATTAGAACACCGAAAAACAAGGCAAAAACGGATTTTAGCGCAATCAAAAAGCTTCTTAAATACGCACGTCCGTATCTACCTCTGATAGTCGCCGCGCTCGTATGCTCCGTCATACAGATTTGCGCCACCCTGCTCGCGCCCGTAATAATCGGCAAAACAGTGGATTATATCATCGGCGAAAACAACGTAAACTTCGGTATAATATTCAAAAACGCAGGCATTTTAGGAGGACTTATCGCAACGGTTTTCGTCTTCCAATATCTGTCAACGACGTTGATAAATTTCGTATCTTTCCGCACTATTCGCGACCTACGTCGCAGTGCGTACGCAAAGCTTAATTCCGTGCCGCTCTCATACGTTGACGGCAATTCGCACGGCGATTTGATGTCGCGCGTAGGAAGCGACGTAGACCAGATTTCGGACGGCTTGATACAAGGCTTCTCACAGCTTTTCAGCGGAATAGTGACCATTGTCGGCACGCTCGCGTTCATGATATGGTACAACTGGCTTATCGCGCTCGTAGTCGTGCTTCTCACTCCGCTATCGCTCTTTGTTGCATACTTCATCGCAAAGGGCTGTCACGATATGTTCGCCCTGCAGGCCAAGAAGCGCGGAGAGCTTTCGGGACTTGTCACCGAAATGCTTTCAAATCAGCGTATCGTCAAGCTTTTCGGATATGAAAAACGCGCGCAAAGTCGCTTTGCGGTGATAAACGGCGAGCTTAAAGCGTGCGGACAGAATGCCGCTTTCTTCTCTGCTATGGTCAATCCCTGCACTCGCTTCGTCAACAACGTCGTATACGTGGTGGTGTGTATGCTGGGAGCTTATCTTGTCATCAACGGCAACGCCGTATCGGGTGTCGGAGCCATATCGGTTGGCGCGCTTTCCTGCGTGCTATCGTATGCCACGCAGTACACAAAGCCCTTCAACGAAATCACGGGCGTCGTAACGGAATTGCAAACGGCAACCGCGGCGGCAACAAGAGTTTTCGACCTTCTCGAGGCTCCCGACCAATCCTCGGACGAGGGCTTTGACGAACTTACCGACGCAAACGGCAACGTCAGCATAGACAACGTATATTTCTCATACGTAAAAAGCAATCCCCTTATTCAGGGCTTTTCGCTCAAGGTTAAGAGCGGACAGCGCGTCGCAATAGTCGGTCCAACCGGTTGCGGCAAGACAACGCTTATCAACCTTCTCATGCGCTTCTACGATCCGGACAGCGGAACAATCAGCGTCGAGGGCAAGAACATATCCGAGATTACGCGTCGTTCTCTCAGATTGAGCTACGGTATGGTTCTTCAAGACACCTGGCTCAAAAAAGGAACCGTGCGCGAAAATATAGCCTACGGCAAGCCCGACGCCACCGACGAAGAGATTATCGAAGCGGCAAAATCCGCGCATATACACAACTTTATCATGCGTCTTGAAAACGGTTACGACACCGTACTCGACGACGACGGCGGCAACATATCGCAAGGACAAAAACAGCTTTTGTGCATCGCAAGAGTAATGCTCACCCATCCGCCTATGCTCATACTGGACGAGGCAACGTCGTCAATAGACACGCGCACGGAAATAAAAATACAGCAGGCATTTGAAAAGCTTATGCAAAACAAAACGTCGTTTATCGTCGCGCATCGCCTTTCGACAATAAAGAACGCCGACCTTATACTTGTCATGAACAAGGGCAACGTCATAGAAAAAGGCACGCACGAAGAGCTGCTTGCAAAGGGCGGCTTCTATTGCGAGCTTTACAATTCGCAGTTCGAGCATTAACGGCGCAAAGAGCTTTTTGAAAAATACCGAACGAGACCGAGCAATTCGCGTCTCGTTTTTTATTTTTTATACGACTTAAAACCACCTATACCCCACAAAAAAATTCTTACGAAATCTTTACAATTTCAAGCAAAATTCTTTACTTTTTTGCCGAAAAGTAAGGCTTTTGTCAAGACTTTTTCACCTACGGCATATTAAAATATGTGTAGAAAAGGCAAGTCGGCATACAAACGGAAAGATTAAATTTGATTAAAATTTACTATCTTTCTATAAATAATTTACAGTATACCGAATTGAATATAAAATAAAAATCGAAAAAGGCAACGAGGGAAAAGACGGTGAAAATCTTTAATAGCGAAGCCAAAATTTCCAATCGCTTAACCGAGCACAAAAAAGGGTACGACGTTTTTCTCGCACTCTATTGGTGCGTACTCTTCCCCATATTCTCGGTGATTGTCTGCACTCTCGACGGTCAACCTGCGATTTACAAATCGCTCTCCTACGTCGCGTACAGAGAGAACCATATGGCAATCATCTACATATACGGCTCGGTGTTTGTCATCGGCTTTATCGCAACGCTCTACGCCTGCTTGAGTATGGGACAGTATTCAAAATCGGCAAAGGTAATATTCCTGACGCTCGCCGGCTTGAGCGCGATTATCCTCACCGCAGGCATTTCCGTACCGTGGCTCGAGGTCGAAGGCGAGCTTGCCGACAGATACGAGTATTTAAGGCACGTCCACAACGGCGTATCGACAACGGGCTTCGTACTGTTTTTCGTCACCGAGCTACTCTTCTTTATCACAACGATAGCGCGCAATCGCAAGCAAGGGCTTATATCCTTCGGCTTACTTGCCTTCGTGCTTGTGACGGCGGTGTTTATGATAACCAAAGCCAACCTAAAAGGCGTTTTGGAATCCGCATATCCGATTTCCGCCATCGCACAATCGTATATGTTCTGCATGATGGGCTTTACGATGACGATACAATATTATCTTATGAGTATGCTCCCCAACGAAAAATTCGCCGAGCAATCCGAACACACCTGCTAATTCACCTTTTATCGATTTGACAACCTGATTAAACAAATAAAAATCCACCAGTTGAACTGGTGGTTTTTAATTTGAGGGTAAAACCCTCT
>CAZUZK010000031.1:0-5126 GCA_964624745.1 uncultured Bacteroides sp.
GGAGGAGGAACTATATGAGTAAAATGCAGTGGAATGTATTCAGAGAAGACATCAACCGCCGGGAAATTGAGGTGTTCGATGTATTTCATCACGGCTCGTTCAATGACGATGTGCTCAAGTTGAAGAAGAAAGGGCTAAGCCGTGAGGAGTTCGCGAAAGAACTAAGATCAATTGTAATGTATTACTTCTGGAGCAAGTGTGAACACGAAGTTGTTATCACATCGTGGCCTCCCTACATTAAGAAAGAAGAACTTATGCGGATGAATGCGGAGGAAGAAGGCTACTACAAATACAATGTAAGACTTGCGGTCGGGAAGAAGGTGGACATTTATCAGCAGCTTTCTCTCAACTGGGAGAGATTCGTTGATTATGTTTTTAACTCTTAACATTGGAGAAATGCTATGTACAAGCAAATCATTATTGCAAGAAAAGATTTAAGAATGTCTCCTGGTAAATTGGCGGCACAAGTTTCTCACGGTTCGATGGCATTTCTTACAACAAGAATCAGAGAGAATAGTACATTGTTTGCTCCTAATGTGCAGGAGACATTTGGTCTACGCGGAGAGATAAAACCTTTCTATATCTGTAATTTCAGCATGGATACCGACCTGTATGATCAGTGGATCAATGGGGCATTTACAAAGTGCGTTCTTCAGGCCAAGAATCGCAATAATCTTCTGAAAGCAAAGGAGATGGCCGAGAGCCTTGGAATGACTGAAGGAAAGGATTTTTTTCTTGTCCGTGATAACTGCTACACGGAGCTTGAGCCGGAAGATGAGGATGGAAGGACATTGACCTGTATTGGTTTTCGCCCTATGGAAAGCAAAATGATTGATCAGATTGGGAAAAAGTATCACCTGTATGCGGGATAATTGGGATAATGGGATAATTTGCACTATTCGCGGCATTTTCAAAGCACTTAATTGCACCTGAGAGGAGGTAACTGATGAGAGACCCTAAACGCATTCGTAAGTTTTGCAATCGTCTTGCGGACATTTGGGAAAGCGAATGTTCCGATTGGCGCTTTGGACAATTGGTGATGAATGTATTGACGAAAGATCCTTTTTACATTGAAGACGACGAGATGATGGAAATTTTCGAGAAATATTTCCATCTTGATGAAAAACGAGGTGAAGGTAATGGGAGTAGTAAGCATCAGTAAAGGAAATTCCAAGATGGGTGCGATTCAAAGTGTATCGCTTCCCGCTGTGGTAACCTGCAGAGCCTGTGACTGCCAGCAGAAATGCTATGCCAGAAAACTGGAAAAGATTCGAAGAACAGTGGCACAGGCTTATAAAAACAACCTTCAGGTGCTGATTGAAGCACCTGATATTTATTGGCGGGAGGTCGAAGCAACAATCATGTTGTCGCGATACTTCCGCTTTCATGTATCCGGTGATATCCCCAATAAAGAATACTTCGATAGAATGGTCGAAGTAGCAGCTCGCCAGAAACATTGCGATATTCTCTGCTTTACTAAGAAGTTTGAGATCGTAAACGAATACATAGAGGCTCACGGCGAGCTTCCGAAAAATCTGCATATTATATTTAGTGGATGGGTTGGTCTTGAAATGATCAACCCTTTTTCTTTACCAGAAGCTCATGTGCGTTTCAGAGACGGGTCAACGACTGCAGGAGAAAATGCTGTCGAGTGTGGCGGTAATTGCACCGAATGTGCTTGTACCGACGGCGGATGCTGGAAACTGAAGAAAGGTGAACAGGTTGTCTTTAACGAACATTAAGGGAGGATTTCAAAATGAGCATGAATTATTGGATGATTGAAGGAATCGGCCTGTGTACAAGGGATATTAAAGACCACATTGATACAGAGAAAGTAGTCCGTTTCTTTGCCCAGCAGTTCCCTGATGACGATGATTTGCTGGATATGATTGCAGCTAACAATTATTCCAGTTTTAATATGGATGACTACCTTTACGGCAATGGATTTGAAAACATGGCGGATGTTCTGTGTCATTGTGATGATACAGATTCAATCACTTTTTGCGATGATGGGGATGGAAACTGCTATTTTTACTATCCTCCGTCAATGCCTTGGTATCATACTTCCAATGAACCTCAGAGTGAACAGGAAGTTATTGAGCGTATCGTAAGGGCGGTTCAGAAGATTACCAATATGACCGAAGAAGAAATTAAGAAGATCATCAACAATGATTTGTATGTAGTTGGTATGGGGTAAAAGCATGGTCGAATACAGAATCAAAGTTGTTGCGCCAAAAAATGGTGAAATGCGCGATATACACAAAGAAATACTGGGGAGTCGGTGTCGCATTTTGTATCTCACAGTAGGACATAGCTGTTTTATGGAATTTGAATTGCGTGATAGCCCCGGCGTTTTCCATAGACTATGCACCTCTGTAGTGTCTAACTGTATCGACAATGGGATTTATATTTCAATGGAGACTGCTAATACCGAATACTTATTGGAGCGGATATAAACAGATTTTGTCTTTGTTGACTGGAGGTGTTTCTATGATTGATGTCGGTAATTGCTATTTTGCCTGTGACGAATGTCCGATTAGCGAAAATGTTGAATACCGCCTTCAAATTGCCAGAGAAGGCGGCTATCCCCCACAGTTTGAGTATTGTGGGTGTGACAAGGTTCAAACGGAATTTTTGGTCAGTGGATACTGTGAGGATGCGTATGTAAGCAAGCCTAATAAGAAGAAAAATGGTAAGCGCAAAACGGGCACAGAGTATCGCCGTGCTATGGCAATCAAACATAGAAATGATCTGATGTGTATCATCAACCATTGTGGATATAATCCTGCAGCAGGGTATGTTGATTGGGATTGGGTAGATGGCGAATGGCAGCAAGTTGGCAAGTATATCAAGTATCTCAAAAATTCTAATGCTCAAAGATATTGGAAACGCTATTCCAACAAAATTGTCCGCAGAAGTAAAGAGATATATCGTGGAAACCAGTACAGAAAATGTTTCGACTACTGGTGGACGCTGTATTAAATGGAGGTGAGGATGATGGAGACAACAAAGGAGCAAAACCGAAAGCTTGTTGAGAAGTATCCGTTTCTTATGCCACATAATCGGTGGACTGACAAGGTTCCTGACGATTATGACTACTCTTACACCGAACTTGATGCCATGCCGACTGGCTGGCGTACTGCTTTCGGAGAGCAAATGTGCGAAGAAATTCGGCAGGAGCTTGTAAAGGCAAACTACCTTGAGAAGTACCGTATTTCACAGATTAAGGAAAAGTATGGGTATCTGCGGTGGTATGACTTTGGATGTACCGAAAAAATGCTGCACGAAATCATTCCCAAGTACGAAAATCTTTCTGCTCGTACCTGTATTTGCTGTGGGAAGCCTGCGACCAAAATTACAATGGGATGGATCAGCCCATACTGTGATGACTGTGTCCCCAAACACAATGGTGTTGAAGAATCAACTATGCCAATAAAGGAGTATTACGAAGAATGTACAGACGAATCGGAGAACTGAGCATCGACTCAGAAAAGGCGTTTGGATGTGACGGCATTGTCGTAGATATTGATGACAGCATGAGTCCTCTATGCCTGCGTATTTCGCTTTTCAAGGGTGAGCATTTCCAGGACGAGACTTTTGTTGAACTGTCCGAAAATGAGCATAAAGACATCTGCACTGATGCCGACTACTGGAAGAAACGCTGCCTTGAACTGGCAGCGCAACTAACCGAAATGGAGGTGGAGCCTGATGAGACAGGTTCGTAAATGCGTTTTTGAAACCAATAGTAGTTCCACACATTCTGTTGTCGTAAGGCGAGGGAAAGGGTTACAGCCTAATTACCTGTTCATCAGCGATGATGGATACATTCACTCAGAGTTTGGTGAGTTTGGATGGGAAGTTTGGGACTATAACGACCAAGAGACCCGCCTTTGCTATCTTCTAACCATGGCTCGTATTCTGGAGCATTGCAACGAGGAGTCTTTTGGCGGTGGTGAAGAAGATTTTCAGGTAGACATTGAGCGTTTCGTGGAGACCAATTCTTTTCATGAAATCGAAGATGTTGTTGTGGAGTATACAGGCTGTAAAGGTATTCGCTGTGACAGGTCTGATTATTATATTGATCATCAGAGTCGCGAGGACTATGGCACGATTCACGATTTCCTAAACGAATACGGTATCGACATTAAAGAATTTATTTTCGGTGCCGGCGTAACGCTACATACCGACAACGACAACCATTGACAGGAGGTGGTTCCCATGATTTATCTTGACAATGCTGCGACCACTCAGGTTTCTCAACGAGTGCTGGATGCAATGCTTCCGTATTTCACAGAACACTATGGGAATGCCGGCAGCATTCACTCGATGGGGAGGGATGCAGCACGAGCAATGCAGAAAGCAAGAGAGCAATGTGCAAAGCCTCTGAATGCAGACCCAAATGATATCATATTTACTTCAGGCGGCTCTGAAGCAAATACCCTGGCAATCATGGGGTTAGCAGATTACCTTATTTCGGTCGGAAAGACTCACATTATTACCTCAGAAGTTGAGCATCCGTCCGTTTTGGAATGCATGAAATCCCTGTTTCGTATGGGCTTTGAAATAACTTATATTTCAGTAGATCATCGTGGGAATCTCGATATGGACGAGCTTACAAAGGCGTTCCGACGAGACACCGGGCTTGTTTCTATTATGGCGGTAAACAATGAAACAGGAAACGCATTCCCCATCAATGCCATCGGGCTTCTCTGTGAGTCCCGAGGTGTTTTGTTTCATACCGATGCTGTACAGGCATATGGAAATATCAACATCGACATGGAGCTCAGTGGAGTTGACTTCCTCTCGGTGTCTGGGCATAAATTTCATGCTCCAAAAGGCATAGGATTCTTGTGCGCAAGGAAAAAAGATCTTCTGTCGCCTGTTATTCTTGGCGGCGGTCAGGAACAAAATCTTCGCTCCGGTACAGAAAACATTCCAGCTATTGTTGGTATCGGAGAAGCTGCGGAAGCTGCCTATGAAGACATAGACAAGGCATTTTCCAACAACGATAAACGAGAGCTTCTGCTTTCCGAACTTACCAAAGAACTTGGTGAGCTCCATGTTAACGGGAATCCATACAAGGGGTCTAAGACCGTTAACATTCTCTTTGACGGCGTAGATGGAGA
>CAZUZK010000031.1:5226-10481 GCA_964624745.1 uncultured Bacteroides sp.
AGCGATGATCTTTGGGATGCTTATTTCTTTGAGGGAAAATGTCAGCATTGTCCGGCAACAATCACTTATGATGATTTTAATCCGGCAAAGCTTTCTCCCGGAAAAGAAAGCAATGACACCCAAAAGGGCATCTATAGTTACCAGTCTACCTAAGAGGAGGATGTATGAATGACTTCGATTATGATGTAATGATAAAAAAGCGCGTTGCGAACTCTGCAAGAAATCGCAAGCGTGGAAGCAAAAGTAAAAAGTGCCCAATGTCTACCGACCACATGACACAAAAACAGTGGTTAGAAAGGTGTGGTGAAACCGTGACCTATAATCTTAGTAAGCCTATGGAATGGCAGGATTTTTGTAATCTGCCTATACATATCCAAAAGGAATATCTTCTCAATCTGATTAAGCTGTATTCCACAACAGCGTCTGACCTCGCCAGAATGTTTGGCATTACCGCACAGACAGTTACCAAGCATTGTGGCAGTGAGGAAATCGGTATCAAGTTTTCTCCCGGAAAACGAATGAATAAAGATAACCGTGCAGCATTTGAAATTTTTTGTCATGGAAATAATATTGTCCAGGAAGAAGAAACTGTTGTCGCAAAGAAAGAATGTGATGCCGCTCCTATTCAGAGACAGGAAATTTTCCCGATTGATCAAAGTGTACCCGCAGAAATGGCGATGACTGAGCTTTCTATGAGTTTTGTTGGCAAATTCAACCGTGAGATGATCTTCAATTCTATTGCCTCTATGGTTCCTGCAGGAACTTCGGTCAAACTGGATATTAAGTGTTCTATCGTAGACTAATATGGTTGAAAAAGTCAGCAAAATCAACTATAATTAAGCATACAAGAAAAGAGGAAAATGCTATGACTGAAAAAAGTATCGATGTGGTTGTAGACTTCTCTGCACCTCTGGCAGCAAAAATTGAGGCCGCCGCTACAGAGTATTCTGGCAAGTATTTGCTGGACGGAGATGTTTGCAAGAGAGTTCTGATTGTATATCATAAGTTTAGAAAGTTTGTACACCAGAATGATGGCGGCATTAAGTCAACAGATGTTGTTAACACGGAGATGTCTGTGCTTGCTGCAGAGCTTCCGAGTGTCGACTTGTATCGAGAGGGATTGGAACTGTTTTCTGATCTGCTTGGTATGGTAGATATGTTTGATGTGTCAACTACTAAGAACGGAGATTTGTCAATTAAGATTGGAGTTGCCGGTCTTTGGAAGGCGGTGTAAGGCATGAATAAGAACCGTCGTTCGTCTATCAAAACCGCAGCCGGATATCTTGACAAGGCTATCGACTTGATCCGTGATGCAAAAGATGAAGAACAAGACGCATTGGATAATATGCCTGAAAACCTTCAGAACAGCGAGCGCTATGAGGCAATGGAAAATGCAATCGACAGTCTGGAGGATGCCCTCAGTAATATTGATGAAGCAAAAGATTGTATTGACAGAGCTATAGCGTAACCAGGGAGTTGTTATATGAGTCTAATTTTGGCCTTGGTTCTGATTGTGATTGTGTTATGCAAAGTTGGTAAAGACAAGACAAAGAGCACTGCATTTGATCGCGAGAAGAACAAACGGGATAGAGTAGTTTCAGAATGGGAAGGTCTTTATGTAGATAAAGATCTCGAAACAAGGCTGGAATGCTACATTGCAGATGAGCGCAACTATGTAGCCGTGCGGGAGGAAATATCCAAAGTGCTTTCAACCATGGAGCATTGGCGGTATATATTAGACGGAGGTTTCGCTCTCAGTGAAAGCCAAATTGTTGGTGTTGTTAATCATAAACAGGCTCGTGAGATTTTGAGGAAAAATCAAACGATAGCTTTGGATATTATGCTTGCAAATAGAGGAAAAGTTTCTATGCTGGCGGCTTCCTTTGGGTACAAAGCCTATGTGAGAAATGGGGCACGAGACCTGAAAGAAAGTGCTTACGAGTATGCTGAGACGATTCTGAAGTTGATGCGATTGCAAGGAGCTAAGGTTAAACTTTATTATCATCAGTACCTTGGAGAAGAAGCCTATTATTGGGAAGGAACTCACCCACAGCATCAAAATATGCCCTCAAGAGGAGAGCGTATACTTGAGTTTGATAGGAGAATTCTTTTGGGAAACAATTCTATATCATGATAAAAGAGGGGCTTACACCCCTCTTCTTTAATAGTCTTTTTCAAAAAAGTAATCCGGCAAAGGAACAGGGTGGTCAAGAATAACCTTTCCACAACAACGGACAGAGGAACCACTCTCTCCGTCAACATACACATTTGCATTGATCCTTGATGGGTTTGCGGAAAGAAGGTGCAGGTTTCTGTCTTCGTCCACATAGTACTGTTTACAGTACATCGCTCCGTCTACACAGAAAATACCGACATCTCCGTCATAGAGTTCCTGAGTTTCTTTTACGAAGACCATTTCGCCATCCTGGATATATGGTTCCATACTATCTCCCGAAACTCGGACAGCGTAATCAGTATCCATGGGGACACTATCATCAGCAAGGAGCATTTCAAATTCATTACCCTCAAGCGGAACAGCAATGCCGGCGGCAGGTGGAGTAAGATAAAAAGGAATGTATCTGTTGTGTTTCTTTTCCGGTTTTCTCTCCGGCAAGTGAACGATCTCCGGCGTGCGCGGTCTAACTCGCTCAACTTCTGTATCGCATACCAGACAAACAAGTTTACGACCATGTTCATCGAGCAACCTGTATTTTCTCAAAAGTTCCTCTTCATCACGATCCTGTTGAGTCATTTTGGTAGTTCGATGTTTTCCAAGCAAAGCGTCAACACTTGTGTCAAGTGCGTCTGCAAGTTTTGGCAGCAGATCAAATGAAGGCTGCCTCACGCCGCGCTCCCAGTTACCAATGGTGACCGAAGTAACTCCAATCATATCTCCAAGGGATTTTTGTGTCATTCCGGCATCGCATCGTATGTTCTTTAGGTTCTCGTTAAAGTTCATAACTGCCTCCGCACATTTTGTCGATACCGAGGTATTGACAGTTTTCTCTGCTTGTGCTATTATAGTGGCACAAACAGTTGTTTGCTTTCTCTATATTAGCACAAAAGACTGTTTGTGTCAAGAGTTGTAGTACATATAGGAAGAGGACGAGCACCGAAATGCCCGCCCTCAAGGAAAACCCAGGTCGTTGTATCAAAACCTGGTATTGCAGCTCATAAGAAACTGCAAGCTAAGCGGCACACTACCACATATGCAGCTTAACGCTTGTAGTGTATCACGAAATGAAACAAAAATCAAGAGTTACAGGAGGTACACTACATGAATTCTACAATTTCTCTGGGGAGGTTTCGTGCCGAAACAGAGTCTTACAACCAGTTTTTGCTTACATACAAAGATCCGCTTACACCGTTGAGCTTTTCCATCTTGTTTGATCATATGGCCGTGAGCATTTCTGCGTCACCATATATCGCCTTGAAAAATAGTGATGCAAAACTGTGCCTAAGTCATGTGGAGACTATCAAAAAACACGGCGGAAACAGTTCAGAAAAAGAGTTCATTCTCTTTTGTTTCGACTATTCTTTATCCGGCAGCCCCTCTCCTGCAAAATTTTCTTTGAAATGTTTTTCAAAACTTCATAAATAACTATTGACATTGACGCCAGTTTGTGCTATGATAGAGCCACAACAGGAGGAAAAAGGCTCGACATAGGAGGAACTGAAGAAGAATGAGCGAGAATCTGCATAGTAGTGTGGCTCCGATTATCGGAGATGTCTACCTTATGAAGTTTGATGGTAGCGGGAATGAGCAAAGCGGATGGAGACCTGGCGTGGTGTTTCAAAATAATGTGATCGCACTTCCACTCACCAGCTCTATCAAGAAAACAAACCAACCGACCCATGTAGTCGTACTCGCTGCGGATTCCGGTCTGCGGAGAGATAGTATGGTTTTGTGTGAGAACCCCGAGAAAATGTCCAAGGCGAGGATCGGAAAGTTTTTGACAAGACTTCCCGACGAGTATATGAAGAAAATCGCAGCAGCAAATCTGCTTGCTACAGCGGCCATCTCGTTTTTGAATGAGAGTGATTTGCTGGAAATCTGGCAGGCAGCCATCCGCTTGAACTGCTGTGCTGCGTAAGGAGGTTCCCATGTATAACGAAGATCGAAAGATGCAGTTTTTGACCGAAATGAGAAGTTCGGTAGACTTTGGTAAGTCTGTCTTTAACACAATAGAACCTTATGAGCAGAAAGAAGGCAAGGATCTCTGCGAGCTTACCGTGGATATCCTGCAACCTATTGCGAATGCGAAGTTTGGCTCTCGTACAAGAACGACAGACTCAACCATAGCCTTTCTGAGATCGTATGTTGGCTGGTGTAAAGAACAAGGTTATCCTACCTGTAGTGATGTATACGAGTTGAAGACTGAGATGGATGAAAAAATGAAGCGTATGATGATAGCTTCTCCAATCCATCTCGAAGCCATACTCAACAAGATCTTTGAGCCGGTAGCAAGCGAAACAGTAGACTGTCTGTACAGATGCTATCTCTGGATGGGATTTGCAGGTATCGAAGAGGCGGAAGCGATTGAGGTAACAGTTGATGAGATAGACTTTGATACCATGACGATTGAACATGGTGGTAAGTCTTATGAAATCTATCGTGAAGCGGTTCCTGCTTTTAAGATGGCTTGTAACGCCACGGAGTTTCGCTATGTCAACCCAAATTACACTGATGGGAAACAAGGTGGGTATCGTAACAGATATCCGGGCGAGCATCTCTTGAGAGGGATTCGTTCTGCTCAGATAAAGCTTACTACCATAAGAGCTGTCATCGGTAAAAAGTTTAAGGCTGAAGGTATTGAAACATCCTATGGCAAGATTCGCCTGTCTGGACTTTTCTACAAAACTTATGAGATGGAGAGATTTGGTGAGCCGGTAAACTTTGATGCTTTCATTGTCGAGCGTATGGGCAAAACAGATCATCAATACCATCGCAACTACACCAGAAATAAGCTTGCAAATGGTATTCGTCGTGATCTTGAGGATGATTATGAATGCTGGAAAGCAGCATTTACAAGGTAGGTGGTTGATACGGCATTGATTAAGTGTCCTAATTGTGGTGAAGAAATCAGCGACAGAGGAAAAATTTGTCCGCACTGCAAATTTTGGATTGATGAAAACTTTCTTGCAGCCAAGAAACAAGAGTTGATCGATGAGGGAATTCGCCAATATCAGCAAACTGATGAATACAAGAGAGCAGAACGAGAAAAGGAGAAACTTGCAAAGCTCCCTTGTTGTCC
>CAZUZK010000031.1:10581-18190 GCA_964624745.1 uncultured Bacteroides sp.
AAGTTTGTAAAGCTCGGTAAGGATAGAAATCCAAAGGCTCTTGAAGAGAAGTTCATCAAGCTGTAATGGGCTGCGATTTTTCCAAAGTCTTTCGTTTTGGCGATGTCTGTTAATAGCTTGAAATTGGACTCAAGTCCAATAGGTGCAGTATTTCTTAAACCCACCGGATATAAAACACACATTTGGTGAATGAGGAGGAATTAGAGTAGAAATGAAAATTGGTTATATCCAGGAGATTGATCTGAAACTCAATCCGCATTTGACGGACAGGTTTCGGTTCAGAGAAGCAAGCTTTACACGACGAATATCAAGCCGTGGCGATAGGGTTTATTCCAAGATGCTCATGTGTCCTGTCGACTATGAAGAGATTGTAGATAACGCAAGGATAATGAAAGAAAACACATCCGTAATTTTGGTGCGTGAACCTTTCCTGCTTGATGATGAGCTTAAAGATAAAGTCACCAAATGGGTCGCATGGGCAAACCAAGCTGACCCCCATGAGTACGACCCTTTTGCATAAGAAAAAAAGACTAAGAACGAAAGGAGATGGTTGCTATGACCAACAAGGAGCGTTTCATTTCGCTGTGCAATGATATTGACCGCGATGGTGTTTACGAGTTGATGGAGTGGCTTGAAAAGAGTGACTTCTATTCAGCTCCGGCAAGTACCAGATTCCACGGCAATTACGCTGGAGGTTTGTTAGAACATTCCCTGAATGTTTACGATGAGCTGAAGCGTTTGCTGGAGATTTACGGAGACAGTGTCAGTGTCAGTGAGTCCACGATTCGTATCGTATCACTGTTTCACGATCTTTGTAAGGTCAATTTCTACACGATCGAAAAGCGCAACAGAAAGAACAGCGCAGGTCAGTGGGAAAGCTACGATGCTTACTCAATCAAGGAGAAGCTTTGTTACGGTGGGCATGGTAGCAAATCGGTGTTTATCATTCAGAACTTTATGAACCTGACACCGGAAGAGGCGGTTTCAATCAACTGCCATATGGCATCATGGGATGGGAACAAGGATGTTGGAAATGCTTTTGAGCAGTTTCCTCTTGCATGGCTTGTCCATGTTGCTGATGAAGCAGCGACTTATATCGTTGAGAAGAAGGAGTAAATATGCCAGAGGTTTTGAACATCTACCAGAAGCTTGCCAAGATTCGCAAGCCAGTTGAAGTCGTAAAGAAAAACCGCAAGGGTTACGGCTATACATATGTGGACGAGGAAGAGATCCTCTCCAAAATTACAGGTCTTATGGGGAAATACGGTGTCTCGCTGATCCCTAACATTACTCACGGTTCCGCCGTTGTAGAACCCTATCACTATACCAAGACAAAGGCTACCAAGGACGGAAAAACTTACGAAGAGCATATCAATGAGGTCATGGTTCGTGCAGACATGGACTGGATTTGGGTCAATGACGAGAACCCAGTAGATCGTGTCGTTGTTCCCTGGCTCTTCGTTGGCTCTCAGTCAGACGCCAGTCAGGCGTTTGGCTCTGCACTTACCTATGCTTCCCGTTACTTCCTGCTGAAGTATTTCAATGTTGCAACATCCGATGATGACCCCGATAACTGGCGTAGCCGTCAGCGTGAAGCCGAGAATCAGGAAGATCGTTTGATTGCCGAAAAGATCGTCGATCAGATTCACAAGCTGGTGACTGACTATCTCGCTGCAAATCCTGACGACAAGCAGAAGATTGTTGCACTCACTAAGAAGTATGTCAAGGAAAACGGTAAGGCAACCGCAAATTACTACGCAATCGAGTCTCCTGTCGTGGCAACAGAACTTCTGAACGCGCTGAAGGCTGAGATTACAAACAACAAGGAGGAATAAGTTATGGGTTTTCGACAGGGTGGTTATATGACAGTGTGGTCTGCTGAGCCGAGCAAGTCCGGTAGCACCACCAGAGTTCGTCTTTCTTCCAGCCGCAAGAATAAGAAGACAGACGAGTATGAGCAGGATTTCTCTGGGTTCTGCACTTTTATCGGTCAGGCACATGAGATGGCTGCAAATCTGAAGGAGAAGGATCGCATCAAGATTTTGGAGTGTGATGTTGGTACTACTTACGACAAGGAAAAGAAAGTCGAGTATGTCAACTACAAGGTCTTTGGTTTCGAGATGGCTGACGGTTCTACCCCCACAGCAACAAATGCGACACCCACCAAGAAGAAGGCGGCTCTTGCTGAAGAGGGCGAAGTTGAAGAAGACGACCTGCCGTTCTAATCGGTGGTGATGACTTGTGAAATATTCAAATATTATCTCTGATTTCACATGGTCTTACTCGCGTATCAACCAATTTGAGATGTGTCCGTATGCTTTCCTGCTTCACTATATTAAGCATACGCCTAAGAAACCGTTGTTCTTTTCGGATTACGGGTCATTTATACATAAACTGATTGAGCAGTATCTCAATGAAGAACTCACAAAAGAGGAGCTTCCTGGAGAATACTTGTCTCGATTCAAACGGGAAGTTCTTGGTGTCGCTCCAAACAGAGATATTTTCAGATCCTATTTTAATCAAGGATATGATTATCTGAGCGACATCAACTTCCCATATAAACCGATGTGCGTTGAGCATAGGGTCGAGTTTACAGTCGTAGACAAGCCATTTACAGGCATTATCGACTGTGTTGCCAAGGAAGATGATGGAATTGTTTTGGTGGATAACAAGTCACGAGCGCTAAAAGAACGCTCTAAAAGAAAAAACCCAACAAAGTCCGACGAGGAGTTAGACAACTATCTCCGCCAGCTCTACCTTTACAGCATTCCTATCAAAGATACATTTCATACCTACCCTGTGCGGTTGGAGTTCAACTGTTACCGAACTGGTCAGTGGATCTCCGAGCCGTTCAGGGAGGAAGAATTGGAGCGAGCTAAGAAATGGGCAACAGATAGCATTGCAACTATCACCGAGAATGACGATTGGTCACCAAAGTTGGATTATTGGAAATGCCGATATCTCTGTGATCATTCAGACGAGTGTGAATACTTCGCAATGACCAAGTAAGCGAGGGGGTGTAACCTTGAATGTTTGTGACATTAACGATGTTGCAAGCGAAGCCGGTGTAATTGCATCAGCGATTTTGCATCCCGAATTTGTTTTTTATTCGGAACAGCTTACACCGCACCATTTCACAAATGACCAGAACGCCTATATGTACTACGCCATTTGTGAATTAGCAAAAATGGGAATTGAGAAAATTGATTCCTACAATATTACCAATATCTTAAACGGAAGGGCAGCAACAAGAGAGAAAGCAGCAACAATTCTTTCTGTACCTGCAATTGATGAATTTATTGACAATGCGCACAGCATTGCAAGAGATTCAATTGAAGAATACAAGATGGTTGCTGATGCCGTTTTGAACGCAGCTTTCCGCAGAGATACCTATAACAAGCTTGTTGAATGCCAGAGGCTTTGCTTTAACAGTACAGAAAATGAGATTGAACAGCAAATCTATTCTACTCTGGACGATGTGATGATGGAATATTCTACCGCCACAGAAGTTCCACAGTATAAAGATGTTGTTGACGGTCTTTGGGAAGAAATCAAAGCAAGACAGGCAAACGGAATGTCCGGTATTCCATTTAAGTTTCCGACACTCAATCAGTATGTGAGCATTGAACCCGGCGAACTTGTGGTTTTTGCTGCGGAAGCGAAACAGGGTAAGAGCATGATGCTTCTAAACTGTGCGGTAGACCTTTTGAAAAAAGGTAAAAAGGTCTTGTATATCGACAGTGAGCTTAACTCAAGATTGTTTACCTGTAGGCTTCTCGCACATCTGGCAAAAATTGAGTTCAGCCGTGTAAGAAGTGGTAACTACTCTCCAGAGGAAGAAGCCCGCATTAACAAGTGTCTTGAATGGCTAAAAAAGAAAAGCTTTACCCATCTCTATATGCCAATGTTCGATGCTCAAAGTATCTATACAGCAGTGAAGAAGGTCAAACATACACAGGGTATTGATGTTTTGATCGTCGATTACTTCAAGGGTAAAGGCGAAGGAGATGCTTTCGCAAGCTATCAAGAGCTTGGCAGATTAGTGGATATGGTCAAAAACCAAATCTGCGGAGACATGAATATCGCTGGAATTGGCGCTGCACAGGCAACTGTAAATGGTAAAGTTGCAGACAGTGCCAAGATTGGCCGTAATGCTTCTACTATTGCTATCATTCAGGATAAGACGCCTGATGAAATCGAAGCAGATGGAGCAGAATGCGGCAATAAAAAACTGCGGATTGTTCTCAACCGTAATGGTGCTCAGATGTCGCAGGATGAATACATAGATTTGAATTTCCAAGGCAATCTCATTTCTTATGAGGAAGCAAAACAGCACACAGTACAAGAACCGTATTAAAGAGAGGGAGTGAGGGTGTGGAAGTTTCCGAGATTATTGAATGCGTAGACATTTACGAATACATATCTCAGTTTTGCGAACTGGAAGAAAAGCAAGACGGTGAATACTGGGGACTCTCTCCGTTGAAGGAGGAAAACACACCCTCATTCTCCGTCAATGTGGACAAACAAAGGTTTTATGACTTCTCATCTGGTAAGGGTGGAAATGTTTTGGATTTCATTCGTCAGTATCACAACTGCGATTTTCTGGAGGGGTTGAAGATACTCAAGAAATATGCAGATATCAAAGACGACGGAAAATCAGAACCATCACAAAGACTTCAGGCGACACGGGTTGCAAAGAAGTTTAAGCGTCACCCCAAGAAAGAAAAAGAGAGTAAGTGTACGATACTTCCCTCAGACTACATGAACCGTTATGAGGAAAATGAAGAAAAGCTGTCTATCTGGCGTGAAGAAGGTATTACGCCAGAGTCAATGGAGAGGTTTTCGGTTCGATACGATCCGTTCTCAGACAGAATTGTTTATCCTATCCGAAATATGCAGGGCGACATCATCAATGTCTGCGGTAGAACTTTAGACCCCGACTACAAAGAGCACAAGCAACGCAAGTATACATACTTTAAGCCACTTGGTATTCTTGACACGATCTATGGTTTTGCAGAGAACAAGGAAGAAATCCTGAAGAAACGAGAGATTATTCTTTTCGAAGGAGCTAAGTCGGTGATGATCGCAGATGGTTGGGGTATCAAAAACACCGGTGCAATCCTGACTTCACATCTTAACAACTACCAATTTAAGCTGCTGATTCGTTTGGGAATAACGGTTGTGTTTGCACTCGATGCAGAGATCGATATTCGTAATGATGTGAATATAAAAAAGCTTCTGCCATACACGAAAGTAGAATGGGTCAGAAACAGGGGAAATCTTCTGGAAGATAAAGACGCACCGGTAGACAAAGGCTTCGAGGTTTTCCAGACACTGTATAAAGAAAGGGGGCGGTTGCGCTGATCCATTTACATACGCATTCCATGTACTCATTGCGAGACAGCATTATCAAGCCAGAGGAACTTGTTGAGCGATTAAAAGAAATCGGTCAAGACACAGTTGCAGTTACAGACCACGGAGAGTGCCTTGGCACAGTCGAGATCTACAAGTTGTGCAAGGCAAATGGGATTAAACCTATTATCGGTGTTGAGTTTTATATCTGTGACGATTTAACTGTCAGAGATAAGAATTCAAAATACTATCACCTTGTTGCTCTTTGTAAAAACGAGACAGGGCGGATCAATATGAACACCCTTATCAGTCTGTCGGAACGACCTGAGAACAAATACTACAAGCCTCGTATTGATTTTGATTTGCTGTCACAGTATGGAGATGGGCTGGTCATCCTCAGTGCCTGCCTTGCAGGAGAGGTCAGCAAAAATCTGCTGGCAAACGACTATGAAAAAGCCAAAGAAACCGCCCTCAGATACAAAGAGAGGTTTGGCGATGACTACTACCTTGAAATACAGGCGCACAGAGATCCAGAGCAGATCACTGTAAACAAACAAATTCTCCAGCTTTCCAAAGATATCTCAGTTTCTTGTGTGGTTACCTGTGACGCTCATTACACATGGGAAGAAGATAAAGTTTATCAAAACAAGTACGCATTCAATGGTGCATACAAAGAAGATGGAGAGTCTTATATTGACTGTTTCGTACAAAGCGAGAGCGAAGTAAGAGAAAGACTTTCTTATCTGGCACCAGAGATTATAGACAATGTCATCAATACTACTCACATTATTGCTGACAAATGCAATGTAGAACTTCCTCTTTCTGCTCCAATCATGCCTAAGATGGAAGTTCCACAGGAGTTTGATAACAGCAGAGAGTGGCTGATGTCGATTTGTGAGAATGGATTTCGCACGAAGCTAAACATAGATGTTGCAACACATTCTCAGGCAGATCCTGAAAGAAAAATTTTTCAGCAGGTTTTGAATGAAGATGGCGAAATCATTGGCTACGAAGAAAAAGATCTGTCACAGGAAACAATCGATGCATACATAAAACGGTACGAATATGAATTAGACAGTCTGACACGCATGGGCTTTCTGGACTATATGTTGCTTGTTTATTCCTATGCGAATGTCGCAAAACGCAGAGGAATTGCCCGTGGCTCAGGCGGAGGCAGCCTTATCTGCTATGTTTCCAATATCACGAATATTGACCCTCTTGAACATAAGCTTTACTTTGAGCGCTTTATTGATGTTGGCGCTCTCCAACTTCTTGAAAGCGGAGAAATCACACAAAAGGAATTGAAAATCCCCGATGTTGACCTTGACTTTTCCGGCGAATCGTGTGCAGAGGTTTTGCATTTTCTGTATGACACATATGGAGAAAAGCGTGTAGCATCCATCGGAAAGTTTGGCACAAACAAAACAAAGGGCACAATCCGAGATATGTGTAAGGTGTTGAATATCGACCTTCAGACTGCGGACGAAATTGCCAAGTCATTTGAGAGTTTCGAAATTGACGAAATTGATGCAATGATTGCTGGCGAAATCGATATTGTACCGAGTGCAAAAGAAGCTATCGACAATGTTAAAACATATGCAGAACTTTTTGATTTCGTAAGAAAGCTCAATGGACTGCCAAAGTCTTTTGGTCTTCATGCCTGCGGAAAGATTATTGCCAATAACGAACTGGACTATTATCTTCCGTCAAGCTACGATGCAGATGGCATTCGATTCTTGCAGGGAGATATGCACAGTGTAGAGGATGTCGGTCTTGTTAAAATCGATGTTCTTGGACTTCGCACACTTGACCAGGAATACGATACACTTGAAATGTCCGGGGAGTCTAAAGAATTCATCAATCCTAAGCAGGATTATGGCGACCCGAAGGTTCTTGATATTTTCAGGAATGGCGACACGCTCGGAATCTTTCAGTTCTCGTCAAACGGAATGAAACAGACGCTCAAGAAAATGAATGTCAGTGGCATTGACGATCTGTCGGTAGCAAACGCATTGTTCAGACCAGGATCTATGGGCTATATCGACAATTACTGTAACAGAAAAAGCGGTAAGGAAAAGTTCACTTATCTGCACCCCGATTTGGAGAGCATCCTGAGTACTACCTATGGCATTATCGTATTTCAGGAACAGCTTATTGAGATTGGCAGACTGGCAGGTATGCACAACCCAGACCTGCTTCGTAAAGCAACCGGCAAAAAGAACCCGAAACTTCTGGCACAGGTAAAGCCTGAACTTGA
>CAZUZK010000032.1:0-2993 GCA_964624745.1 uncultured Bacteroides sp.
TTGCATTCGCTATTGATTTCTATTTTGATTTTATGATATTGTTATATAGATGCTTGTGACATCTTTATGAAAGGTATAGATTGTTATTACTGTTCCGAGAAAAAATAAAGGAGTGGCGCGGATATGGAAAAAATACAAAAATTGCAAAAGGCTAAATTATATTTGGATATGCTGGCTTGCTCTATGGATCCCACAACGCAAGAGTTTATTGAAAGTGAGATTTTACAAAAATCAGAAATAAAAGATATATTAAAATTTGTTTCAGGCGTATTAGAAGAAGTGATAGGAAACAACGGGGATATTATAAAAGTAGTAAAACCAATAAATTTTCAAGCTTCGAGATTAAACAAGCAAGAGATTGTATTATCAAATGCTCCTATTCGATTGTCAAGCCTGATAACTCGCATTAACAAACAAGTAGACGCGAGAACAATGCGAAAATTGGGAGAAAGTAAAATTTCTAAATGGCTTGTTCAACAAGGCTATTTGGTAAAAGAAAAAGTCCCTATCGTTAAAGAAATTTCCAAATTAACCACGACGGATAAGTCGGAAAGCTTCGGTATTGTAATAGACAATAAAACAGACGATAGCACGGGAGAAATTAAGCCGTATGTGTTATTAACGCGAAAGGCTCAAGAATATATCGTAGATAATCTAGAAACGATTTTAGATGAAGAAAATAAAGAACAAAGCGACGATTCAAAATCAATAAATCGTTATATGGCAGGACAGCTTTGGTCTAAAGAGGAGGAAGATAGGCTTATTTCCGAGTATACGGAACAAAAACTGTCTATCACCGAAATTGCCGAGCTACACAATAGAAATTATGCCGGAATAAGAGTTAGATTAAAAAGACTTAAATTACTAGAGTAATTCGAGAATGCGTGTATTGAAATAAATTGTTGTGCTAAAAACAGAGAAAAGCTCTGTTTTTTAGTCGGTTATAACTCATATAAACGACATATCGATTTTATAAAACATACCGTTTTCAAGCGAGTATTTTGTGGACTTATCCGTTCAAATAGGGTAGAATCGAGATATGCAGATAAACATATCCAACGTAGCGGTAGAGTATGACGGTGTGCCTGTGCTTACGCAGGTTGATTTTGTCATTCACCAAAACGATAAAATCGCGCTTGTAGGGCGCAACGGTTGCGGAAAAACCACGTTGCTGAAGGTTCTCACCGAAGAGGTCGAGATTCAAAAGGGATACGACGACGCACCGTACGGAGTTTTTAAGAACGGCAATCCCGTTATCGGATTTTTGAAGCAGACAAACAACGACGATGCTTCAAAAACAATGCTTGACGAGATACTGGAAGCGTACAAGGATTTGTTGGAAATAGAAAGAAAAACGGAAGTCGCTCTCGCCGCGTTGCAAACGGACGCGACCGACAAGAATATCGCAATCTATTCCGCTCTTCGCGAGAGATTTGAAAGAGAGGGCGGTTACGTTTATAAAAAAGAATATTTGACCGCAATAAGAAAATTCGGTTTTTGCGACGACGATTTGAAAAAGACGTTAAATACGTTTTCGGGAGGACAGCGTACAAAAATAGCCTTGCTCAAATTGCTGCTTTCAAAGCCCGACGTTTTGCTGTTGGACGAACCCACGAACCACCTTGATTTAGAGGCTATTGAGTGGCTTGAAGGTTACGTATGCGCATACAAAAAAGCGTGCGTTATCGTCTCTCACGATCGTATGTTTTTGGATAAAACCGTAAACGTCGTGTACGAAATCGAATACGGTGAAACAAAAAGATACGCAGGCAATTATTCGTCGTTTATGCTTCAAAAACAACAAGCCTACGACAAAGCCTTGCGCGATTCTATAATGCGTAAAAAAGAAATCGAAAGGCTCACCGCGCTTGTCGAAAAATTCCGCTACAAAGCGAATAAAGCGGCAATGGCGCAGGCAAAGCTTAAGCAAATAGCCAGAATCGGAGATATAAACACGCCGTCTGCGTTTAATACGGCAACCTTTCACGCAAACTTTCAACCGGATCGCGAAACGGTAGAAAAAGCCGTCGTACTCGAAAAGCTTGTTTTCGGCTACGATAAGCCGTTGGGAGAAATCGACACCGTTATAAAAAGAGGGCAGAAGGTCGGAATAATCGGCAACAACGGTTGCGGAAAATCCACTCTTGTCAAAACTATTATGCACAGCATAAGGGCGTTGAGCGGAACGGCTGTGTTCGGCTTGCACAACAACGTCGGATATTTTGACCAAACGCTTACGCAAAGCTTTTCAAGCTTGACCGTTTTAGAGGACTTTCAAAATGAATTTCCTATGCTGTCAAACACGGAGGCGCGTAGCGCGTTAGGTGCGTTTTTGTTTGGCGGAGACGATGTTTTCAAGCGCATATGCGATTTGTCCGGCGGTGAAAAGGTACGTCTTGCGCTATGCAAAATATTGAGAAAAAAGCCGAACATTCTTATTCTCGACGAGCCTACCAACCATATGGATATTATAGGCAAGGAAACGCTTGAAAAATTGCTTTGCTCCTACACGGGTACGGTTATAACCGTATCTCACGACAGATATTTTATAAACAGAGTATGCGACAGATTGATAGTGTTTGAAGACGGACAAGTCAAATTGTTCGACGGAAAATACAGTGATTTCGAGAGTAAGCGAGAAAGCGACGAAGCGATTGCGGAGCTTAAAAATCAAATATCCGCTTCTCCGCAGAAAAAGGAAAAACCCGTTTCCCAAAGCAAGGAAGAAGCCAGACGCGCGCATAGACTTATGTTTTTGCAGGGTAAAATCGAAGAAATCGAAAAAGAATTGGCAGAGCTTGAAGATATTATTCACAACGACGCAAGCGTGTATTCCGATTACAACAAAATCGCTCAATATCAAGCGAAAATCGATGAACTTAACGAAAAGCTGTCGCCGCTTGAAGAGGAATGGTTGACGCTTTCGGAGAAGTGAAAACACGCCAAAAAAACGCTTAAAATTATCATAAAAAGCATATAAAAAACGCATAAAA
>CAZUZK010000032.1:3093-18165 GCA_964624745.1 uncultured Bacteroides sp.
AAAAAACGCATAAAAACAAGCAAAAAACACAAGAAAATTTGATAAAAAAAGCGTAATAAAACGCGATAAACGATAGCTTGTAATACAATAAAAACGCTACTTTAAGAAGGTTCAAAAAGTAGCGTTTTTATATGTGATTTTAATTTTTTTCGGTTCGCAATAAAGCTATAACTTATAGACGTTTTATGCGGTGTAACCGTAGGCTTTTTCCAAATCGACGACGATACCTGCGCTTTCGCTCGGCGTAAGGCAGTTGAAGAAGTCACCGAGCTTTACGTTTTCGAGCGCGGCGCGAACCTGCGGATTTATCGACGTTATGTTTGCATATCCGATAAGCTTGCCTATGGTCATATCGGTCAAGCTCTTTTCAATGTCCTTGCTTACGGTTTCGAGGGTAGAGTCCTTGTAGTTTTCAAACAGACTACCTTTTTGCACGTTCATTATATCGCCGATGGTCGCCTCTTTTATCGTGTCGTTGATGTTGGCAATGGTGGTGTTCTTTTCTGCAAACATTCTCAACACGGCTTCGCTCTTTTCGTCGATAACGTTGACTCTGTATGCAATCGTGGACAGTGCCGAATTGGTGGTGTAAGCTCCGTTGAGAGTGAGATACGCCTCGTTTGCCTCTGCGAGATAACCGATAACAGCGCGATATTTTTCTTCTATTTCGGGGTGGTCGATTGCGTTTTCGTATTCGCCGTTGACGTATACAAGGTCGCCGTTTTCGTCTGCGATATAGATTGTTTCGCAATATTGCTTGGAGTAGGTCGTGTCATAGCCCTTTCCGAGATACGCATAGCTTTCGCCGAGCACCTGCGGTGTGGAAATGGGAACGAAGTATTCGCCGTTCTCGCTATCCTTGACGTAAAGCTCCATGCCGAGGTGAGCGACGTTTGAGTTGTCATAAGGAACGTAAACGCCGTTTACAAGAACGTATAACGTTCCTCCGTCAATGCTATAACGCACGGCTTCGAGCGTGTCGGAGTCTTCCTTCGAGGATTTTTCAACGCGCGTATAAAGCGTGTCGGCAGGGAAGACGGCTTTGTTTGCGACAAAGGTGCAGAGAGGAATATTGTAAACGTATTCGCCGTTGTTCTTGTAGTAAACGTTGCCTGTCGCAATCGCGGCGAGCGCGTCGTCCTTTGACGTTAGTTCTTCATACTTGAAATATGCCGTGCCGTTGTTTACAAGAGCTTCGGCAGACGCAAGCACCATTTGATAGGTTCTCTTGATATACTTTCCGTTGTTGTCGTATGCAAACGTGTAATCTCCGCCGTCGTCTTGTCCGATTGCGGTTATGATAAATCTGTCGTCCTCGGATATTTGAGAGCCGTTTGGCTTCGATACCGAATAATCGTTGATTATTTCAACTCTGCTGTTGTAATATACGTCGATAAGCTCGGTCAAAAGCATATCCTTGATGGCTTGCTCCATTGCCTCTGACAGCTTGTCTATCGGGGCGTATGCAAGGCGTCTCAATACGGAATGGCTCGTGCCTTCGGATATAACGTAATAGTTGCCGTCCGTTGTTTTCGATTGGCGCATATACAACGAATTTGCGGAATCGTAATAGTAATACGTCAAGTCGGCATTTTCGGCTTTTTCGTCGCTAGTTGCATATTTCAAGACGTCGATGTCCACGTTGAGAACGTCGCCCAAAGCGAGGGTATCGAAGGCGGCGGAGAAATCCGCAAGCTTTGTAAATGCCAAGCGTTGAAGCACCGGTGAGGACGAGTCGTCAAGCTCTCTTCTTGCATACAGCGTAGACGGAGCAACGTTGTTTACGTTGTGTACCGCCGGATTGTAGAGAGTGAAGTAGAAGGCGTTGACGTATTTGCCGTTGTTGTCGGGAATATAGGAATCGGCAACCTTTTCATAGCGTTGCATACCGTTGAAATAAACGTTGTTTTCGTCATAGAAAACATACGTCGTATCGTCGATTATTTTTACGTAACGTCCTTGCGTTGCGTCGGTTACCGCAGTAAATTCGTCAAACGTGACGTCAACCATTTCGGACAAGGTAAGCTCGTCGGCAACTGTGTCCAGCTCGTTTACAAGGCAATCTCTCATTGCAAGAGATTTCATAATGCGGGAGGAGTCGTCGTTTATTTCGATAACCTCGTCGATACGCAACGTTTCAACGGCGTCGCTAAATTTGCCGAGAACCGCGTCTTTTTTGGCAAGAGATTGCATAAGCATTGCCGAGCTTGTATCCACGCGCATCAATTCGTCGATAAACAGATTGTCCATTTCGTCGCCGATTGTATTGAGAATATATCCTCTTCTTGCCATGGATTGAAGGGCAAGCGAGGTTGACGCTTTATTTTCGAGATTATATCTTTGCAGATCTGCGTGCGCGGGGTTTTTGTCGTCGTAAAGAGTGTATCTTCCGATGTTGACGTACAAAATTTCGTCAGTGTCTGTCGTGGCAGGGACGTAAGACACGGATTCGCCGTTGAATTGCGCGATATAAAAACCGTGTGCCCTTGCTTCTCTATGGAGCGCGATGTATTCGTTGTAGGGGACGAACAAATCGACAAGCACGTATGCGCCGTTAGCGTTGGAGGTATAGACGTCGTATTCCACGTTCATAAGCTCGCCGATAGACAGCTCGTTGACGATTGTGTCGAAATCGCCGATTTTGCAGCCGTGAGCCTTTAATGCTTTGAGAACGGCGGACGAGGAATCGGTTATGTCGAAAACGTCGTCGATTGCGAGGTTGTCAACCTCCTTACCTATTTCGCTGAGTTTGCAGTCCTTAAGTGCGACGACAATCTTTGACGTTTCGGGGTCGGTTGTGTCAACAACGTCTCCGAGAGTGAAGGAATCAAGAAGGTTGTCCGCGTCTTGAAGCTCCGCGATAGTCATGAATGCTACGACTTGCAGAACTTGAGAGGACGTTCCGTAATGCGTGCGCAAATACGCCTTTCCGCTTGCGGTTTCATCTTCGTCGAGAGTTTGCAGCAGGCTGTCCTTGTTTATCGGGCTGTCGGTGATATAGTAAAGCTCGCTTTCTTCAAGCGTTCCGTCTTCAAGCGCGTATTGCGTTGCGGTGATGTTGAGATTTCCTCCGCTCACAGTCGGCGTTTTGCCTGTCGGGTATTTTATTTCCGAAACGGGGATGAAGCCCTTGCTTACAAGAGTAAAGGATTTTGAAGAGAAGGTTGCTATGCGATTTGCATAAGCAAGCACGTATGCGTCGGAAATCGAGGGAGTTTGCGTCGGACGTTTATATTGTACGTGACGATAAAACGTTTTCGTGTTTTCCGAAGCGTTGAAATCGTCTGCATAGCAGGAGTTGTCCACAACGTACGAGACGGAAACGTTGCCCTCTGCGTCCGTCGTTTCTTTTTTGACGTAGCGAAGCTCTCTTTCGACAAGAGTGTCCGTTTGCCCGTCGTTGTCCTTATCTATTGCGCCTGCTATATACGTTTCAACGCCGAGCGGCGCGCTATAATTTTTGTCGGTAAGCTCGCTCGGAGAAACAGTGGCGTATTCGTCGGTTTTTACGTATACGGGGTTTGCTCCTTGCGGAATAAACGTATCCGAGTCAACGTCGAGAAGCTTGTTGAGAGTGATTGCGTTTATAACCTCTCCGAACGACGAAAGAGTGAGGTCTTGTATAGTTGCAATCAGCTTGTTGTCGTTTACGCCGATGTCTATGCCGAAGTTATCCTTTATGGCGCGTACGGTGAGATCGTCGCCAAACATCTTCATAATGTTGTCAACGGCGGTTTCGATATTGTTGTCGAGATTGTCGTTGAGAACAGGGAGGTTGTATTGCGTAAAATCAATTCCAGCAATAGTGCTTACGTCGTTGAGCGTAAACGAATTGACGACTATCGACAAATCGTCGAGCATGGATTTTAACGGGGCGTCATAGAAGTCCTTTTGAGTGAAATCGATTCCGCTTATTCCGTTGAGCAGGGATATGCCGTAATGCTCGTATAACGTTTTCAACGTCAAGGTGTCGAGTGCGTTTATGTCCTCGATGACGCTTTTTACGGCGTCAAGAACGGTTTGATTGTAAACCGCGCTTTCCGACGATACGATTTCGTTTTCGGTGAAATTTTGTTGTAATTGACCGACCGTCATGGACGTGCCGAGCGCGACGACCGCTCCGCCGATTGCGATAACGAAAAGTATGATACCGATTACCATACCCAGCACGAAGGTTAACGTTCCGCGTAATACTCTCATAGATGTCTCCTATAAATAAACGTGCTCCGAGTTGCGAAGCACGAGATTTTGTTTATTTGCCGAAAATTTGCGCAAACAGCGTTGCTATCGGATTGTTGTTGTAGAAATACTTGCATATCGTCGAATCGTCTATATATTGATCGACTGTCGGGATTTTGCCCCTTAAAGCGTTTAGTATCGCAAGCACCGTCAAAACGAATATAAGTGCGAACGCGGTGGAAATCAAAGCGCCGAAAATGCGATCAATGGCTTTAAGAGCGCCGTTGTCGGATTGGTGCATTTTGGCAAATATTTTGCGTAAAAGCCAGCATATCAATCCCAAAATTATACAATAGACGACAAACATAACCACTGCGGTTATAATATCCGTCACAAACACGCCTGCAACCGAGCCTACCGATTGTCCGTCTTTTGTGATAAACGTTTTTGCAAGCCAAAGCGCGAATTGTCCTTTTATGCTCGATACGGTATCGCTACCCATTGAGCTTTCAAGGGGGACGTTTTCAACCTCTCCGCTGTCGTTTGTGACCTTGACGTAGTATGAAAGCTCGCCGCCCGTCGATTCGATATAAATCGGAGTGGAGAAGATCGCCGAGTCGCCTTCAAATTTTTCGGTGAGCGTGTTTTCGAGATTTGAAAAAACGTCGAGCGTTCTAACGCTTGCAAAGGTCGGCGCAATAAGGAGAAGCGAGATAAGCATAATCGCAAGGGTAAGAAAAATACCCTTGAAGGATTTTGCAAATCCGCGGATTATTCCCAATACCAAGCCCAGCACGACGATAGCGACAAAAGCAATATCGGCATATGGCGAGCTTTGGCAAAGAAGCGATGAGAACATATATACTCCTTATGTGCGTGTGCTTGCGAGCGCGCGCAGATTACTTATAGTACATTATAGCCAAATGCTTGAATATATGCAATATAAATTTGAAAGATTGCCGACAAAAAATAGCTTTATTAAGGTTAACGACGTTGCTAAAGACGCTTGAAGCAATATAAAAAACGGCAAAAAATCCTGCCGTTTTCATAGCTTTTTCGGGCAATACGCTTGCGTGTAAATCAAGCGTTTTGCCACAAAAAAGACGACATAAAAAGTCTTTGCTTTATGCTTGTGCGCGCACTCCGCAAACGGCGATATTTATCATATTCGATATTTTATCTGCCATTTCGTTTATATAAAGTGGCGATACCGACATAAGCTGCATAAGAGGATCGCCGTCGTTTTGCGCGACGACGCCCAGTATTCCGAGATCTCCGAAGCGTGCGGATTTGCCGGTTACTCCCGACGGGCACACGCCGTCTTCACGGATAACGATTTGTCCGACCTTGCCCCTTTGACCGAGAGAAGCGTCCACTGCAACGTATATGGCGTCGCCGTGTACGGCTCGTATAAAGGCAATCCATTTTTTCATATTTTTGCCGTTGATGCCGAATTTTTCCGTGCCGTATACAAATGCCGGGAGCTTATATTTCTCTTGCAGCAGAGAGCCGACTCTAGGTCCCAGCGCGTCGCCGGATATGGCGTCGGTGCCGAAGCAGACCACAACCACGTCGCGGTTGTCTTTTTGGGTAATCGCATTAAACAGCGCGGTTACGAACGGCGCAAGCTCGTCGATTTCCGAGCTGCTTTCCGCAAGCGATTTTACATTGTTCACGATTTGATTTTCGGATAACGATGTTTTGTTTTTCATTGTATGATTATCGCCGACCGTACGGATTTTATACGTGCGTTCGCATTGCGGAAGGGATAAAAAAGCTCTTTATGCACATTCTAACGGCAAAAGGAGGTGTGATATGGAAGACAAATATCTCGTAAAAAAGGTTGCGGAACTTAGCAATATGAACGTCATGATATTGTTCGTTCTCGTCGCGCTTATCGCGCTTTCGGTGGGACTGGCGTTTTTCTTTCTCATATCCGGCACGGTGGGTTATGCAATAGGCATAACCATGTTTGTTGTTGCAGGCATTGTGTTTACGGTGGGAGAAATCAATTATTTTGCAAAGCAACGCAGTCTTAACGAAGGCTATTAAATTGCGATATTTGCATAACCGATGTCCTTAACGGGCGTTTGCCCGCGGACAAATTCGGAAATCACGATAAAGGAGGCCGATATAAAATTGTCGGCTTCTTTTATATATTCGCTTTGTCGGGGGCGAACAAATAAAGAGGATAGATTAAATATTGCGTGCGGTTTAATACGATTTTAATATTTTTTCTTTAACATTTTCTCATAATAAGATACAAAGTGTTTGCAACGGCAATCGAATTGCTCGCGTTGCATTGACTTTTTCGTATTTAATTTTTATAATGTGTAGAACATATATATAGCGTGTAGCGCGCACAGCGAGAGCGCGTTGTATAAACGGCACATTCAGGAGGAAAGATGAAAACATCTACAAGACGCACACTTATCATTATCGGTGTCGTACTGCTCGTCATTATTGCGTTCGTATTGGCATACGAGCTGACAAGACCGACCGAGTTGAGCTTCAAGGGCCCGGAGGGCAGTCTTGAGCAAATGCTCAAAAACGGCGAAGTGGAAGTGATATATATCGAGGGAAATTATACCGCCAACATCAAAAAAATCGGAGACAAGGGCTATAACTACGTAGTGCATATTTCCAGCCGTTCGGGCTTTGAAGAATATCTTGCTTCTCTCGATTCGACGGCATGCCCGAACATTCAGGAGATGATTGTCGTTTACGACGATCCGTCAAGCGGTTCGTTGCTTTCGAGCATACTTGTTCCGCTTCTTCTTTACGCGGTGTTGTTCGGCGTATTTTTCTTTATCATTCGCAGAAGCGCAGGCGCAAACAATCAAGCTCTCAACTTCGGCAAAACAAAGGCGAATCAGGTGCGCGATATTAAGGTGCGCTTCAACGACGTAGCCGGTGCGGAAGAGGAAAAGCAAGAACTTCAGGAAATCGTCGATTTCCTTAAACACCCCAAGAAATATACGGATATAGGCGCTCGCATTCCTCGCGGTGTGCTTCTCGTAGGTCCTCCCGGAACAGGCAAAACGCTCTTTGCAAAAGCTGTCGCAGGAGAGGCGAACGTGCCGTTCTTCTCGATAAGCGGTTCGGATTTTGTGGAAATGTTCGTCGGCGTAGGCGCGTCGAGAGTTAGAGATTTGTTCGAGCAGGCGCAAAAGAATATGCCGTGTATAATCTTTATCGACGAAATCGACGCGGTAGGTCGTCAGCGCGGAGCAGGTCTCGGCGGCGGTAACGACGAAAGAGAACAAACGCTCAATCAGTTGCTGGTTCAAATGGACGGCTTCGAGGCAAACAGCTCCATTATCGTTATGGCGGCAACAAACCGTGCGGATATTCTCGACCCGGCTCTTATGCGTCCGGGCAGATTCGACAGACAAATCTACGTGAACGTTCCCGACGTAAAGGGTAGAGAGGAAATCTTCAAGGTGCATTCTCGCAACAAACCGCTTGCTTCGGATATAAACTTCAAGAGCCTTGCAAGACTTACGTCAGGATTTACAGGCGCGGATATAGAGAACATTCTCAACGAAGCCGCAATTTTGGCGGCGCGCGCAAACAGAAAGCTTATAACCATGAAGGATATAAGCGAGGCTGTGAACAAGGTTATGGCAGGCCCTGCGAAGAAATCTCGTTTGGTTACCGAGACGGACAAGCGCATTACCGCATATCACGAGAGCGGTCACGCAATCGTCGCAAAGCTTATGAAGCACTGCGACAACGTACACGAGGTCAGTATCATTCCGCGCGGTATGGCGGCAGGCTATACGATTACGTTGCCCGAAAACGACGATAATCACATGACGAAAGGAAAGCTCCTCGACACCATTGCGATGATGCTCGGCGGTCGCGCGGCAGAGGAATTGGTTATCCACGACATTTCAACAGGTGCGTCAAACGATATTCAACGCGCAACGCAACTTGCAAGAAAGATGGTTACCGAGTGGGGTATGTCCGAATCTATCGGAAATATGTATCTCGGCTCAAGCGAAGAGGTATTCCTCGGCAGAGATTATCAGACGCATTTGACGTACAGCGAAGAAGTCGCCGCCAAAATCGACGAGGAAGTGAAGACGATAATCGACACGCAATATCAGGTTGCAATCGATATTCTCAAGGACAATCGCCCGATTATGGACGCTATGGTTAAGGCTCTTTACGAGAAAGAAACCATTTACGAGGACGAAATCGACGCGCTGTTCGGAGAAGAAAGCGAGCATAAGGATAGTCTTTTCTCGTCGAAGATAAACAGAGCCGACGAGAACACGACAAACGACTAAACGGCGTAATATAAATTTATATGAAAATAAGCCAAGCCAAAGCGCTTGATTTGCAGAAAATAATAAACAGCGACCCTGCCGCAACAAGCGGCAGAGTGGTCAAGCGCACGTACACAGGGTATAAAGCCCTGTGTGCTTATCGTTATGCGCACCTGCTGTGGACGCATAAGCTGAAATCGCTTGCGTTGTATATTGCCTTTCGCGCAAAGGTGAAAACAGGCATAGACATTCACCCCGGCGCGACAATCGGCGCAGGAATATTTATCGACCACGGCGTCGGCTTGGTGATAGGCGAGACTGCCGAAATAGGCAACGATTGCGTGCTGTATCAGGGCGTGACGCTCGGCGGAACGGGTAAGGATTGCGGCAAGCGACATCCGACTCTCGAGGACGGCGTTATGGTTTGTGCAGGCGCAAAAGTCCTAGGTCCCGTGCATATAGGCGCACACAGCAAAATAGGCGCAGGAAGCGTTGTGCTTAAAGACGTTCCGCCGTATTCGACGGTTGTCGGAGTGCCGGGAAGAGTGGTGAAGCAGGACGGAAAGCGAGTTGCCGATATGGATCAAATATTGCTTCCCGACCCGATAATGGAAGAGTTTAAGCGGTTGAACAATCGTATTTACGAGCTTGAAAAGAAGCTCGATATACATACTTGCAGATATTCGATAACGCTTGACGAAGACAACGCTTTGCCGCAAGACAGGCAAGACGAAAAGAAATAAAATATCATTATGCGGACTATCCGCATATGAAGAGAGAAGGGACTATACTCTATGAAAATTTACAATACGTTAACAAGAAGAAAAGAGGATTTTTCTCCTATCAACGACGGTCAGGTCAATATGTATGCGTGCGGAATCACCGTATCGGGCGAAGCGCATATAGGACACGCGTATCAAGCGTTGATATACGATATTATCCGCAAATACCTTGAAAAAATCGGATACAAGGTGAATTATGCGCGCAATTATACCGACGTTGACGACAAGATTATAGCAAAATCCAAAGAAACGGGAATCCCTGCGCTCGAATACGCAAGCGCGATGATTGAACGCATAGATAAGCTTATGCGCGAATTTCACGTGGACGACCCGACAATTTGGCTTAAGGCAACCGAAAATATAGACAACATCATTGCGTTCGTATCAAAGCTTATTGAAAAAGGACACGCATATCCCACCGAAAGAGGAGACGTGTATTTTGCAGTGGATAGCTTTCCGGGATACGGCAAGTTGAGCGGAAGACGCCTTGAGGACGCCTATGAGAGCGTGCGTATAGAGAATGAAGAAAACAAGCGTAATCCGCTTGATTTCGCGCTTTGGAAATCGGCAAAAGAAGGCGAAATCTTCTGGGAGTCCCCTTGGGGCAAGGGAAGACCCGGTTGGCATATCGAATGCTCTGCAATGAACATGGAGGCGTTCGGCGAGCAGATAGATATTCACGGCGGCGGAAGAGATCTTATTTTCCCGCACCACGAGAACGAAATCGCTCAAACCGAGGCTCTTACCGGCAAGCAGTTTGCAAAGTATTGGATACACAACGGACTTATAAAGGTGAACGGACAAAAGATGAGCAAGTCGTTAGGCAACAGCTTGCTGCTTGCGGATTTGTTGAAGCAATATAAGCCCGACACCGTTAAATACGCCCTTTTGCAAACCAATTATAGAGGAGATATAAACGTTACGGACGATTTGTTCCCCGAAGCGGACAAGCATATGTACGGCTTCTATAAAATTTTGCAGGACGTTGCAAGCAGCGGCTTGTCGTCGGACAAGGAAAGCAAATGGATTGACGATGGCTTCAATCGCGCAATGGACGACGATTTCAACACCGCAAAAGCACTTGCCGATTTGTTTGGAATATTCAAAGGCATAAAAGCAAAATTGAAAGCAGGGGATTCCGACGCGGTTGCGGACGCAAAGCAGGTTGTCAAAACGTACGGACTTCTCGGTTTGCTCAAGGAAGAGCCTGCGCAGTTCCTAGCATATTATGAGGCGAAGCAGGATAAGAATGCCGACGAGATTCCCGTCGAGGTTAAAGACCTTGTTGAGCAACGTAGACTTGCAAAGCTCAATAAGGATTGGGCAACTGCAGATGAAATAAGAGCAAAAATAACCGCACTTGGATATGCTGTCAAGGACACGAAGGACGGTTCGTTCGCGGAAAAATTGTAATATCGTTATTTTTATAAAAAGAGGTTTACGTGTGTGTTTTGCACGGTAAACCTCTTTTTTTTGTTAAATCACAAATAAATTCAGCCGATTTAGTCGTTTGCGTAAATCAAAGTTTCGGGATGAGAAAAATTGAGAGTTATCGCCTTGTCGGGATTGACGAGAAGGGATAAAATGCCTTCCTCTTTTGTGCCCATTGCCGTATCGAACGTGAGCTTTCTATAGGGCTTGAAGCCGCATTTTTCCTGTACCCTTTTGGATTGCGTATTAAAGGCAAAATGTCCGCACAAAAGAAAATCGAGATTGTATTCGTTAAATAAAAATTCAATTACCGCATTGACCGCCTCGGGCATTATGCCTTGTCCCCAAAACTCCTTGCTCAACACGTATCCAAGCTCTCTGCCGTTATAGTTTTCAAATTCCGTCAAGGCGTTTTCCAATCCGTATTTTTCCACTCCGAGCGAGCCTATAAGCTTTCCCGATTCTTTAAGACAAATTGCAAAGGTTTTGTCGTCGTTTATAAACTTATCCAAAATCTTTTGACTGTCTTGCACGCTTTCGTGATGCTTCCAGCCTGCCATTTCGCCGACGCCGTTGACGGACGCATATGTGAAAAAGTCGTTCAAATCCGATTGCTCAAACGCCCTCAACACAAGTCGCTTTGTTTCTATTCGTGTGCCGTTTATCTTAAAATCCGCATTCATAATATATGTTATTTATTTCCCGTGCTTCCGAAGCCGTCCGCACCGCGCGAGGTATCCTCAAGAGCGTCGCTTTCTATGAAATCGGCGGTGAAATACGGAGCTATCACAAGCTGCGCGATACGCTCTTTGTCTTCTATGCTTTGAGCTTCGTTTGAGTGATTGTGCAATGCAACGATAATCTCGCCTCTATAATCGCTGTCGATAACGCCGACCTTATTTGCAGGGGCAAGCGCGCGTTTGCAGGCAAGTCCGCTACGCGCATAAATCAAGCCGACAAATCCGTCGGGTATTTGCAATGCTATTCCCGTATGCACAAACACCGTTTCCCCCGCGCCGATTGAAATGCTTTTGCCTTCGCACGCATAAAGGTCTGCGCCTGCGGCAAATTCCGTGCCGTATTTCGGCAAAATCGCGTCAGGGTTCAATTTTTTGATTTTAACGTTTATTTTTTGCATATTTTTCTCCGTAATGTTTTGTGCTTTGCCTTGCAACGGCTTATCCTTGTAGGGAGACGGTCAAATATTATTCCCACTCGATGGTCGCCGGCGGCTTGCTTGTTATGTCATAGCACACACGGCTTACGCCTTTTACCTCGTTGACGATGCGAGAGGAAATTTTTGTCAACAGTTCGTAGGGAAGATGTGTGTATTCCGCAGTCATAAAATCCGACGTCGTTACCGCGCGAAGCGCGATTACGTAGCCGTAATTTCGATAATCTCCGATAACGCCGACGGACTTTGTGTCGGTAAGCACGGCAAAATATTGATCGGGTTTTATGTTGCTGGATATGATTTCTTCTCTTAAAATCGCGTCGGCGTCCTTGAGAATATTCAACTTTTCTTGCGTGACTTCTCCGATAATGCGGATTGCAAGACCGGGACCGGGGAAGGGCTGGCTGTCAATAAAGCCGTCGGGAAGCCCCAGCTTTCTTCCGATAGAGCGCACCTCGTCCTTAAACAAATTTCGCAACGGCTCGACAAGCCCCTCAAACGGCAGGTTTTCGGGGAGTCCGCCTACGTTGTGGTGGCTTTTTATGTTTGACGAATTGTTTATGCCAGATTCCACGACGTCGGAATATATCGTGCCTTGCGCAAGGAGCTGATAGCCTGCGTGCGATTTTGCCACCTCGTAAAAGACATTTACAAATTCTTCGCCGATTAGCTTTCTTTTTCTTTCGGGGTCGGTTACACCGCGTAGTTTATTCAAAAAACGGTCGCTTGCGTCGATTATTTCAAGATTCAGATGCAGATTGGAAAAGGATTTTTTGATGAAATCCGTTTCGTTTTTGCGCATAAATCCGTGGTCAACGTATACGCACAACAGCTTGTCGGGGACTGCCTTGCTCATAAGCGCGGCAACAACGGCACTGTCTATACCGCCGGACAGCCCGAGAAGCACTTTTTTATCGCCTACGACGTTGCGGATTTGTTTTATTTGAGTGTCGATGTAATCGTCAAGGGAATAATCCTTTGTCGCATGGCAGATGTTCACGACGAAGTTTTCGAGAAGCTGCATACCGTGCACCGAAAGCTCGACCTCAGGGTGGAATTGCACTCCGTAGAAACGCTTTTGTTCGTTCGCTATTGCCGCGCACGAGCAATCCGCGGTGGTTGCCACAATCTCAAAGCCCTGCGGAGTCACCGCAACGTGGTCGGAGTGACTCATCAGCATAACTTCTTTATGTCCCAAGCCCTTAAAAAGGGTGCAGGCTCTTAGCGAAACGTCCGTTTGACCAAATTCGCGTATTTCGCATTTTTGGACGCGACCGCCAAAACAGTGCGCCATATATTGCATACCGTAACATATGCCGAGAATGGGAATGCCTAGCGAAAATACCTCTTGAGAACACGTCGGGTGATTTTCAAGATATACGCTGTTTGGGCTGCCCGTAAAAATTATTCCTATAGGATTGATTCCTTTTATCTCGTCAATAGAAACGTCGTGCGGCTTTACCACGGAATAAACATTCATGCGACGTATCGAACGCGATATTAGCTCGCGGTATTGTCCGCCGAAATCCAAAATGAGTATCGTTTGGTTTTTCATAAATACTCCTTTGTGCGTTATATCTAGTATTATAAAATATTTTAGTGCAAAAAGAAAGTGTTTTATTTGTTCCGTCGTACCGTTAAAATACACCGATGCGGTTTTGTCGTTTTCACGCGATAAAAAATGCGAGATATTGCCGAATAAAATACAAAAAAATCATATGTTTTTGCGCAAAAAAAAGTATAAAAAAGCCACCTAAAAGGTGGCTGATTATAAGGTTTTGTGCGATTATTTTACAAGGTCTATCAGCACCAACGCGCGCTTGAGCGCAAGCTTGCTGTTCACCTTAAATTGGAAGGGAACTTCCTCATAAACCTTCTTGTGTCCCGTCGAGGTGTGCGGCGTGCGTCCGTCGTTAAACTCTTCGGCGTCGGGGTCAAGCGGGAGATTTATGCGAAGAGACGTGCCGATGATGGTGATTTTGGCAACGATGTCGCCGTCTCTACGATATGTATCGCATTGCTTGCTTATGCGGCTTTTGATTTTCGGAGTGCCTTTTGCCGTGGTTGTCAATGCTTCCTTGAGGATTGCGTAACGGTCTTTGACGATTTCGTCCGAAAGCGCATATTTTTCTGCAAAGGTCAAGCTCTTGCGAGACGCTTTTTTTGCCATGACTTTTTCATAATCGAATTTTTTTCCGAGAGAGGAGTGCAATTCCGTTACGTCTTCCGTTGCGTCGTTTGCAATCGGTTCTTCGATTTTGGGCTTGTTCATCTCTTCGTATGCGCTTGCACAGGGGAGAAATACGTTTTTATCGCAGAAAGCACAGTAATCGTATGCTCCGCACATATCGCGATGATTCAACACGCTGTCATTCCATTTTTGTTCGTCAAGTTTTGCTTGCAATGCTATTTTGTCCATTGTTGTTCTCCGTTCAAAGTATTATATCGGAAGCGCTCAAGTCGCTATCTATCCTTTCAAATCGTGAATATTGTACACAAATAAATTGCGTTTGGCAAATATTTGCGGTATCTAAATAAATATTTTTTCTTGAGAAATGCAAAATTTTGCAGGCATTTGCGACAATTTGGAAAATGTGTCGAGTTTTCGATATTCTAACGCTATATAAACGAAACGAAGTCGAATATCCGATATTCTATCCGTTTTATTTCAAAACGCATTTGAAAAGGAAAATTTCAAAAAATCAAAAAAATTTTTACAACTATTTGTCAATCGGCTTGTCAAAATAAAACTTTTGCGGTACAATACCTATGCTGTTGGCGAGCAAATCGCAAAAATGCCACGCAAAACATCAAATATAATCGGGGTATAGCGCAGTTTGGTTTGTGATAAGAGAGACCTAAAACAGGGGGCTTGAGTTGCAAGGACAACAGAGTGAATACCGAGTGTAGAAAACACAAGACCTGACGGAAAGCGCGAGCGCGCTCCCAAACAACGAGCGCAGGCAACGAACAAGGTTGGGCAAAACATCAAATATAATCGGGGTATAGCGCAGTTTGGTTTGTGATAAGAGAGACCTAAAACAGGGGGCTTGAGTTGCAAGGACAACAGAGTGAATACCGAGTGTAGAAAACACAAGACCTGACGGAAAGCGCGAGCGCGCTCCCAAACAATGAGAGCAAGCAACGAACGAGGTTGGGCAAAACATAAAATATAAATCGGGGTATAGCGCAGTTTGGTAGCGCGCTTGACTGGGGGTCAAGAGGCCATGGG
>CAZUZK010000033.1:0-17844 GCA_964624745.1 uncultured Bacteroides sp.
GCTCTTCAAAACTCTCTCTCGGCATATAATATTGACTTTTTATCGTACACGGTGATATACTAAACGAAATGGGCGCGCCTATTGCGTCCTAAACCGAAACTCGGAGACTGTTATGAAAGGAATCATACTTGCGGGAGGAAAAGGCACAAGGCTGTATCCGCTTACGATAGCGGTGTCGAAACAGCTTTTGCCCGTTTACGACAAGCCCCTCATCTACTATCCCATATCCATTTTGATGCTTGCAGGCATACGCGACATTCTGATTATTTCAACGCCCGAAGCCATAGAGCAATACCGTTCTCTTCTTCAAGACGGATCTGCGCTCGGCGTAAGCTTCTCGTACGCGGTACAGGACAAACCTCGCGGGCTTGCGGACGCGTTTATAGTCGGAGAAGAGTTTATCGGCAACGACGACGTATGCTTGGTGCTTGGCGACAACGTATTCTACGGACAAAATTTCGCAACCACCTTAAGACAGGCGATTGCGCAAAACGACGGCGCAACCATATTCGGCTATCCCGTCAAAAATCCTCGCGAGTTCGGCGTCGTTGAATTTGACAAGGATTTCAACGTGCTTTCAATAGAGGAAAAGCCGTCCGAGCCGAAGTCGTCTTACGCGGTTCCGGGCTTGTATTTTTACGACAACAGCGTTGTGGAAATAGCCAAAAACGTCAAGCCCTCCGCTCGCGGAGAAATCGAAATCACCTCCATCAACAACGAGTATCTTCGTCGCAAGCAGCTCAAGGTGGTGCTTATCGGACGCGGTACGGTATGGCTCGACACCGGAAGTCCGAGCGGAATGATGCAAGCGGCGACCTATGTCGAGGTCGTACAAAACAGACAAGGCTTATACATTGCGTGTCTTGAAGAAATCGCTTGGAGAAACGGTTTTATCGACACGGAGCAACTCAAAGCACAAGGCGAAAAACTATCGCAAACGGAATACGGACAATATCTGCTTCGTTTGGCGAACAACAAGAGGGAACTATGAAAATATTTGTTACCGGCGGCGCCGGATTTATCGGAAGCAACTTTGTATACTATATGCTGAACAAGCACCCCGACTACGACGTGGTGTGTCTTGACTGTCTTACCTATGCCGGCAATCTCGAAACGCTTGAAGACGCAATGAAAAATCCGCGCTTCAAGTTCGTAAAAATCGACATAACGGACAGAGAAAACATCAATGCCCTTTTCGAGGCGGAAAAGCCGGACGTCGTTGTCAACTTTGCGGCGGAAAGTCACGTAGACCGTTCCATTCTCGATCCCGAGGTATTTCTCAAAACCAATATTCTCGGCACGCAAGTGCTTATGGACGCCTGCAGAAAATACGGCATAAAGCGTTATCATCAAGTCTCCACCGACGAGGTATACGGCGACCTTCCCCTAGACCGTCCCGACCTATTCTTCACCGAGAGCACCCCGATACACACGTCCAGCCCGTATTCGGCGTCGAAGGCGTCTGCGGATTTGCTCGTGCTTGCGTATCATCGCACCTACGGCTTGCCCGTGAGCATATCTCGTTGCTCCAATAATTACGGCCCATATCACTTCCCCGAGAAGCTGATTCCGCTTATGATAGCCAACGCGCTCAACGACAAGCCCCTGCCCGTATACGGTGACGGCAAGAACGTACGCGACTGGCTGTACGTCGAGGATCACTGCGCGGCAATCGACCTTATAATCCACAACGGAAGAGTCGGCGAAGTCTACAACATCGGCGGTCACAACGAAAAAACCAATCTCGAGGTGGTACAAACCATTATCGACGCGCTCGGCAAGGGCGAAATCAAATTCGTCAAAGACAGAGCCGGACACGACCGCAGATACGCCATCGACCCGAGCAAGATTCACGACGAGTTAGGCTGGCTCCCCCAAACGCCGTTCAAGGAAGGCATCAAGCGCACGATTGACTGGTATCTCTCCAACAAGAGCTGGTGGGAGAACATCATAAGCGGAGAATACCAAAACTATTACGCCAAAATGTACGAGGGCAGATAATGACGCCTTTAGTCACCGTCGTCACCCCGTCATACAACAATCGCTCGACGATTAAAGGCGCGATAGCCTCCGTGCTGTCGCAGAGCTATCCCGCGATTCAATATATACTAGCCGACGACGCGTCTTTAGATTTCGACGAAGAGGAGCTAAAAGCCTTCATCTCTTCGGAAAAACGAGAAAACGTCGTCGAGTTTCTTATTTTACGCAACGAGCAAAATCTCGGCGTAGCGCAAAATCTCAATTTCGCCCTATCTCACGCAAAAGGCAAATACGTTTTCAACGTTGCCGCCGACGACGAGTTTTACGACTCCGACGTTATAAGCGAATGGGTTGAACAGTTTGAAAAAACGGGCGCGCAGGTCATAACGGCAAAACGCGCGATTTACGATTGCGACATGGCAAACGAGTTATCCGTCGCCCCCTCGCCCGAAGAAATCGATACTCTCACCCGTTCAACGCCGCAGGAACTGTTTGAAAAGATGTGCGGCTACAATATGATTTTCGGCTGTTGCACCGCGCGCACGCTGCAAAGCTTCGAGCTTATGGGCGGTTACGATACGCGCTATCCGCTCATAGAGGATTACCCGTCGAATATGAAACTTTTGCGCGCAGGCGTAAAAATTCTGTTTTGGGACAGAAAGGTCGTCAAATACAGAAGCGGCGGAATAAGCAGTCAGGGTGGCTTGAGCGACGAGTATCTTGCCATGTCCGACGAGATTTTTACAAAGGAAATCCTCCCCTTTTCGCAATCCCCTTCGCAAGCAAAAAAGGCTTATTCGGACTGGCGAAAGGAAGCCGAATGGCAACGCTCTTCAAGACGCTACAAACAAAAGCACAATGTAAACAACATCGCACAACGCGCACTTTATCTTGCATATATGACGATTAAACACCCGATTATAGCAATAAAGAGAATCACAAAGAGGGCAAACAATGGACATTAAAAAGGTATCTTTTCAAAAGCACGGCGACGAGCGCGGCATGCTCGTGGTTGCCGAATATCAAAAGGAAATTCCCTTCCCCGTAAAAAGAGTTTATTACATCTACGGCGTCGGGGAGCACACAAGCCGCGGCTTCCATTCTCACAAGAATTTAAGGCAGATATATATCGCCATTCACGGCTCCTGCAAGGTGAAGCTCACCGACGGCAAGGAGGAGCAAGTCGTATGCCTCGACAATGCCGCCGAGGGCTTGTACATCGGTCACAACGTATGGAGAGAAATCTACGACTTCTCGTCCGACGGCGTGCTTTTGGTGTTGGCGTCCGACGAGTACAGCGAGGAGGATTATATCCGCACCTACGAGCAATTCGTGGACTGGCAAAAGCAGCAAGGCAATCTTTGATTGCTTCTCTTTATCGGATATTAAAAACGCTTGGCGATTTTGTCAAGCGTTTGTTTTTTATTAAAGCTCTGCAAGCTCGTATATGAGCTTTTGCGATTTCTCCCAACCTAGACAAGGGTCTGTAATGGATTTTCCGTACACTCCTCCGCCTGCCGGTTGCGCGCCGTCCTCGATGTAGGATTCTATCATAATTCCCTTTACGAGAGAGCGAATATCCTCGCTATGTCTTGCGCTGTGCATTATTTCCTTTGCGATACGCGGTTGCTCCTCCCAGTGCTTTGCGGAATTGGAATGATTCGCGTCCACGATAAGCGCAGGGTTTTTAAGCCCGCTTTCGGCGTACATATAATACAGCTTTTTCAAATCCTCGTAATGGTAGTTCGGGATAGTCTGTCCGTATCTGTCCACCGAGCCTCTCAATATGGCGTGCGCAAGCTCGTTACCCTTGCTATTCACCTCCCAGCCGTTATACACAAACGTATGTGGGTGTTGCGCGGCGTGGATTGAGTTCATCATAACGGACAAATCGCCGCTTGTCGGGTTTTTCATTCCGACGGGTATATCCAGTCCGCTCGCGGTAAGTCTATGAAACTGATTTTCAACCGACCTAGCTCCCACCGCAACGTAGGAAAGCACGTCGGAAAGATAAACGTGATTTTCGGGATAAAGCATTTCGTCGGCGCAAGAAAATCCCGTTTCTCTCAACGCTCTTATATGGAGCCTTCTTATTGCGATAAGCCCCTTTAGCATATTCTCGTCCGCGTTGGGATCGGGCTGATGAAGCATTCCCTTATATCCGTCGCCGGTAGTGCGCGGTTTATTCGTGTAAATACGCGGAACGATAAGGATTTTATCCTTAACCTCCTCCTGCACTCTGCACAATCTCGAGATATAATCGATAACCGCGTCCTCTCTATCCGCAGAGCAGGGACCTATCACAAGCACCAACTTATTGCTTTTGCCCTCGAATATCGAACGCAATTCGTCGTCGCGTTCCTTTTTGATTGCCGCAAGCCGCTCGTCAATGGGAAGCGTCTGTTTGATTTCTTGAAACGTAGGCAGCTTTTGCTTGAATTCTATGTTCATATATTCTCCTTGCTTTTGTCAAACGCCTTTCTTTTTTGGGTTGACAAACGCATCATCTGTCGTATTTTTTCTCTGTTGTCCGAGGCGATAAGGCTCTTCAATTCGTCAAAATGCTTCTCGAACAATTCCATTTGCGAAAGCAGCTCTTCTTTATTGGCAAGCAACAATTCGCTCCACATTTCATCGTTTATTTTTGCGATTCTCGTCAAATCTCTGAAAGAATCGCCGGTATAATCCGCAAGCCTTTCCGAGTCCTTGCACACCATAAGCGACACCGCTATGCAATGGGTAAGGTGGGACAAAAAGCCTACTATCTCGTCATGCTCTTCGGGGCTTAACTCGCATATCGTCTTAAATCCCAAAAGCCTTCCAAGCTCCTTGCATTCGGCAATTCCCTCGGCAGTATTGTCGTTTGTCGGCACTACGATATAATTTGCGCCCTCAAAAATTCTTGCGTCGGCATTTTCCACTCCTCCGACCTCTCTACCAGCCATCGGGTGCGCGCTCACAAACTCCGCTCTGTTGCCGACAATGCTCTGCGCCTTATACACAACACTCCCCTTTACGCCGGTAACGTCCGTCAAAAGCGCGCCTTTTTTGATAAATCCGACGTGTTTTTCAAGCCATTCGATTAGCGTGTGCGGATACAAGGCAAAGACAACGACGTCAAAGCTCTCAACGTACTCTTTTTCGACAACCGTTTTTCCGTGCGCAATATATCCCTTTGCCAACGCAAAGTCCAAGGCGTTCGCGTTTGTGTCTATTGCGCCGACCTCGAAGCCCTTTTCGCTCAACGCCTGCGCGTAGCTTCCGCCGATAAGCCCAAGCCCGACTATCAAAATTTTCGTATTTTTATTCAACGTCATATTGCACTCCCGCCTTCGCCAAGTCCTCAAAAAAACTCGGGTAGCTTTTTTTCACCGCTTCACAGCCTATTATCTCTCCGCCCACTCTGCTCAAAAGCACGGACGTTGCCATAACGATTCTATGGTCGTTATGTCCGTCGATCGCGATTTTAGGCGGTTCGAGCTTCGCCGCTTTCACAACGACGCTGTTTTCCTTCACTTCCGTCGCCACTCCGAATTTTGCCAGTTCCTCGGACATCGCCTGCGCTCTGTCGCTTTCTTTTATTCGCAATCTGCGCGTATTTTCAAGCGTAACGCCCTTCTTAAACGATGCAACGCTCATAAGTATAGGCGCAAGGTCGGGACAATTCGCAACGTCAAGCACGACGTTTTCCTTGTCAAGACGCGCAAAATATTCCTTGCAAATTTTATCTCCCTGCACACTGTTCTCGTCCAAGCCCTTAACCTGCACGTTTCCGCCTACCTCGTTCAGCGCAAGAAGCGCCGCTCCGTTAGACCAATCTCCCTCTACGTCGAACGTACCGCTTTGATATTTTTGTCCGCCCTTTATTTCAAACACGTTACCTTTCTCGGCGATTTCAATACCGAAACGCCTCAATACGCAAACGGTCATATCAACGTACGCTCTGCTTTCAAAGTTTCCCGTTACCGTCAGGGTGCTGTCGCCCTCGAGCAAAGGCAATGCAAACAACAATCCGCTTATATATTGACTGCTTTCGTCCCCTCTTACGATGTATTCACCGCTTTTCAAGCTTCCGAAAACGCGGATTTCATTCTTGTCCTTTTCAAAGCATATCCCTTTTTTGCCAAGCGTCTCTTCGTACACGCTTACCCCTCTTTCGACAAGACGAGGAGCGCAAACAAAGCTTGCTCTGCTTGTCCTTGCAAGCGCAATAGGGATAAAGAATCGAAGAGTGCTTCCGCTTTCCCTGCAATCGCTCACCCAATCGCAAGCCGCCGTTTTATTGCCATGGGATATTTTTACGGTTGTTCCGTCTTTTTCTACGGTTGCGCCTAAAGCGCGCAAGCAATCGAGAGTCGCAAGCATATCGTCGCTTTCGGATATTCCTCTCACAACGCTCTCGCCGTCGCAAAGTGCGCAAGCAATAAGAAAGCGATGCCCCGCGCTTTTTGACGGCGGTGCCTGCAATATTCCTTCTGCTTTAGACGGACGAAAACGTACTCTCATATTTTTCTTCACTCCGCTTTGACAAGCTTATCCATAGCCTGCAAATATCCTTCAAATCCTTGTCCGCATATTCTACAAAGCGCGGCGTCCGCAACGTAGCTTATTTGTCTAAACGCCTCTCTTTCGTTCACGTTTGAAATATGCACCTCGACGTATGGAATGCTCACCGCTTTAAGCGCGTCGGCAATCACAACGCTCGTATGCGTATAACCGGCAGGATTTATCACTATGCCGTCGATTTTTTCAAAGTATGCGCGCTGTATTCTATCCACGATTTCGCCCTCGTGATTAGATTGAAAAACCTCGACGTCCGCGCCGATTTCTTTTGCGTGATTTTCTATAAGCTCGACAAGCTCTTTGTACGTCCCCTTTCCGTATACCTCGGGTTCGCGTATTCCGAGCATATTGAGATTTGCGCCGTTCACGACAAGCAATTTCATATTTTCAGCTCCTTTATCAAAGACTCTGCGACCTCGGCTACGCTTCCGTTCGCGCAAATTTTCAAATCCGCGCAGTCGCAATATATTTCATATCTTTGTTCATACAACGTCCTCACATCGTCAAGGCTTCTTGACAGAGGTCTGTCGGCTGTCGCGACAAGCTTGTTTATCTCCCTATCCAAGAAAACGATAACGCCGTTTCTTTTAAGAGCGGTTACGTTATTCTCCTTCAACACGCTTCCGCCGCCCGTTGCAATAATAACGCCGCTTTTTTTCGCCTCTTCCTCTATTATCTCGCTTTCGATTTTTCTGAAGCTCTCTTCACCGAATTTCGCAAAGTATTCCGAAATCGGCATATCTGTTTTTTCGACGATTTTTTCGTCGGTGTCCACAAATTCTCTTCCCGTTATTTCGGCAATACGTCTTCCGATTGTACTCTTTCCGCAGGACGGCATTCCCACAAGCGCGACGTTTTGCTTTTGCGCAAGAATCTTGTCGTAAATCTCGTCTATTTCGGCTTTTTCTACGTCCGTATCCTTTTGCAAAAACAGCCTGCTTGCCTTTATTGCCTGCGCTACGAGCATATACAGACCGCCGTCTGCCACCGCGCCGCGTTTTCTTGCGTTAAGCACAAGCCTTGTGCAAAGCGGATTGTATATAGCGTCAAGCACTCCCTCCAAGCGGAAGAACGAATCAACGCAAATAGGCAAGCCGTTTACGTCGGGATACATTCCGCACGGCGTACAATTCACGATAATTTGCGCGTCCGAATGCTCCTTCAAGGCTTCTTCATAGGTTATCGCGCCGTCCTTTGCGCTTCTCGACACCTTTACGATTTTTGTTGCGCCAAGGTCGCTCAATACCGCAAAAGCCGTATTAGACGTGCCGCCCGTCCCCAAAATCAACGCCTTCTTGTCCTTAGGCGTTATTCGGAGCTTTTCAAACAGCGACGCCATTCCGAAATAATCCGTGTTATATCCCACAAGCCTACCGCCATAGTTGACAACGGTGTTTACCGCGCCTATGCGCCTTGCGTCCTCGCTTATCTCGTCCAGATATTTTATAACGCTTTGCTTATAGGGTATCGTCACGTTGATTGCCGAAAATTCACGCCGCACGAAAAACTCGGCAAGCTCGTCTTCTGCAAGCTCCTTCAGCTCGTAATCGTACGCCGCGATAAGCGCGTGTATCTCGCACGAATAGCTGTGCGAGAGCTTTTTCCCTATAAGTCCGTATCTCATTTTTCTAGTACGCTACCCTCTCTCACCGGCAAGTATTCCGCTTGTTCCCAAACATCATATACCGTCCGAACTTGCCCATTCCCTTGATTTTGAATCGGCACTTTTTCAAAAAAGTATATCCCATTCGTTTTTTACCGAGTGCATTTTTCAAAAGCACTTGTTTTATTTTTTTATTTGTTATTTGAAACGGTTATTCCGTTCAAAAACACGTCCGTTCCCGAGCCTCACTTCAGTCCGAAATCGCGTGTTCCGTTCGTTTCCGAACCTCATATTCCGTCCGAACTTGCTCGTTTTTCTTGCTCTTTTTGCATCGGTTATTCCCGTCAAAACGCTTGCTTTATTTGTTATTTACAGGAGATATTCCATTCAAAAACACGTCCGTTCCGTAGCGTTGCGCAAGCATATCGCACATGGCAAGCGCGCTTACGCTGTCAATAACCGGACAAATCCTACGTAGTAGCGACGGGTCGTGTCTGCCCTTTATTTCAAGCTCAACGTCTTTTCCGTTTACAAAATCTATTGTCCGTTGCGCCTTTGCAATGGACGGCGTTGGCTTCACCGCACATTGAAACACTATCGGCATTCCGTTTGAAATTCCGCCGTTTATTCCTCCGTTATTATTAGACAAGAACGTCACCCCGTTATTGCTTAAGCACACACGGCTATCACTCGCTTGTGCGCAATTATTCATGCGCGCGCCCACTTCACGCTCGCAATAGTTATGCTCGCCAACATTGCTTTGTTCAAAGCCGTTACGCACCCCCGTATCGCTTGACTCTACATTATTAAAACACTCGCCATTGTTTTGTTGCGCGTTGCCTTGCGAGAAAAGCTCGTCGTTGTTTGTGCATGTGTAGTTATCGTTTTGTGTGTTACTATTTAAGACACACGCGTCGCTACTTATGTGCATACAGTTATCGTTTTGCAAGTTGCCTTGCGAGAAGAGCGCGTCGTTGTTTGTGCACGTGCAGTTATCGTTTTGCGTGTTGTTATTTACGAAAAGCGCGTCGCTACTTATGCGCATTTCGTCGTTGACCTCGCTACCTCTTGAGTCTGCAAAGCCAAAGCCTTTTCCAAATTCCACGCCCTTAATTCCGCCTATGGAAAACAGCGCGTGAGACAGCACTCCTTCAAGGCTGTCGAACCACGGCTCGCCCACTCCGCTCGGTACGCCGATTATCGCCGTTTGCGTGATTCCGCCAACGCTGTCGTTATCTGATTTCGCGCAGGCGATTCGCGTGCGAATTTGCGTACCCGATTGCACGCTTATCGTGGGAAATTCCGCACAATCGAGGGTTAATAGCTCGTTTTCGATGTCGTAAAACTCGTTATCGCGCACGTTTGCGCATTCAAGAATATGCGTGCCTATTTTCACACCCACGTTTTCGAGCGCGGTGGAAAGTATTGCGCCGCAAGCGACTATAGCCGCGGTGACTCGTCCCGAAAAATGACCGCCGCCGCGATAATCCTCGTAGCCGTGATATTTGCAAAACGCCGAATAATCCGCGTGAGACGGACGCGCGATTCCGTATGCGTAATCCTCGCTTTTCGTGTTGGAATTGGGGATAAAAACGCATATGGGAGTGCCTGTTGTTTTGCCGTTGAACACCCCGCTCAAAATTTTGAAATCGTCCTTTTCGCGACGCGCGGTATCGCACTCCGTAGAGGGCGCGCGCTTTGCAAGCTTGGCTCTTATTTTGTTTTCGTCAACGACTATGCCTGCGCAAAGCCCGTCTATAACCGCGCCTACGCCCTCGCCGTGACTTTCGCCGAACACTGTCAGCGATACGCTCTGTCCGAATGTGTTTTTCATACTCTCTCCGCCTTTTCGAGAATTTACTCCACTTTTATAATTTCTCGTTGGTATCTCAACTTTTTTGGAAATTTGCTCTATGTTTACAATTCCCTAGCCGCTATTTCGGCTCTTTTGAGAATTTGCTCTACGTTTGCAATTTTCTCGTTGTTATCATTGCTCTTCCGAGACTTTGCTCTATTCTTATAATTTCCTCGACGTTCTAGACTTTTTCGAGAATTTACTCTGCTTTTATCGGCTAGACTCTTTTAAGAATTTGCTTCGGCGTAAGGCTTTCAAAACGGAAGCTTCCCACCTCGTCGGATACGACGACGCTTATTTTCTCTCCGTCCGATTTCTTGTCGCGGACGATGTATTTGATAAGCTCTTCTTTTTCAAAATCGTATTCCGTCAAAAGTCCGCTCTTTTCAAGCAGGGCTTTTAGTCTTGCGCGAACGTTTGTTCCGCACATCGGAAGCATTCCCAACGCGACGCATTCTCCGTGCAGAAGTCGTCCCTCTTCACGCGCCTCTATCGCGTGTCCGAGCGTATGCCCGAAATTGAGCATTTTGCGAAGTCCGCTTTCTTTCTCGTCGTTTTCGACCACGCTTGCCTTTATCTCTATCGATTTTTGCACTATTGTCTGCAAGCACTCGTTAACGTCCGTTGCGTTCTCGATAAGCTCAAACAGCTCCTTATCCGAGGTGCAAGCCATCTTTATCGCCTCGGCAAGTCCTTCTTTTACAAGTCTTTCGTCAAGAGTGGAAAGCAATCGAACGTCAATCAACACCTTCTTTGGCTGGTAGAAGGTGCCGACGATATTCTTCACGCCGTCAAAATCTATCGCGGTTTTTCCACCGACGGAAGAATCCACTTGCGCAAGAAGCGTGGTGGGAATATTGTAAAAGTCAACTCCTCGCATATAGCAAGACGCCACAAAGCCGGCAAGGTCGCCAACAACTCCGCCGCCTACCGCCACGACGCAATCCTTTCTTGTAAAGGAATTGTCGGACATAAGGGATAACAGCGACTTGAAATTGTCAAAGCTTTTGCTTGCTTCCCCTCTTTTCAGAACGCACAGCAAGCCTTCCTTGCATTTTGCAAGCACGCTCTCCGAATACTCTCTAGGCACGCCGTCGTCCGTGACGACAAGAACCCTTCTGTTCAAATTCAAATACTTGTCCGCGCGCTTGAGTGCACCCTCTTCTATCACGACGTCATAGCTTGCCTTGTCAAGCCGTACCGTCCGCACGTAGGCGTTGTTTGCATACGCGCAAAATTCATCATCGTCGACGGGTGAAATTTCGACGTCTTCGTTTGCAACGTTTTCGGGCTTTAATTGCGTTTCTTGATATTGGCAAGACAGCTCGATAACGTGCTTGATAAAGCTCTCGTAATAGGGGGAAAGCTTTTCGTCCGCATTCTCGATATTGCGAGCGACAACCTCTTCTTCTCTTGCCTTGTCTCGCACGGGCAAATCGTGTGCGCGTTTATAGCTCGCGATTTGCGCGCAAACGGACATTCTCTCTTCAAAGAGCCTTGCCATTTGCTTGTCGATAGCGTTTATGTTTTCTCTCAAATCGCGAATATCCCGCATATGCCACCTCGCACTTGCTTATATTATAATCATACATTTGATTATAACGCCACACTTTTTTTTGCATATTGTGCGATTTTCTATCAAAAAACCGCCGTTTGGCGGTTTTATAGCGCATTTTATGCTTGTTTTTTACTATTTGCGCCTAAGCGCACAATAGCGAGCGTTATTGCAAGACGGAAACCGCATCGGAAATCGTCTTTTCGAGAGCTTCTCTTCCGTACTTGTCCACTTCGGCTTTGTTCTTCTCTCCGTGAGTTAGGCAACCTGCACCGCCGATACAACCGCCAGTGCAAGCCATACCCTCGATAAAGTTGACGTCGATAAGATTTTTGCTCTTCTTGAGAAGAGCAATCTTGCACTCTTCTATGCCGTCGCAGGCACAGGCTTTCAAATCGAAATCGAGATTTTGTTCCTTTATCGATTGCTTGAGAGAATCGCTCAAGCCGCCGCTTCTTGCAAAAATTCTGCCGAAATAAGACGCGTTGTCAAGCACGCCCTCGTCAAGCGTGGTGATGTCCATATCCTTGCTGTCGAAGAGGGCTTGAAGTTCCTCGAAAGTAAGGACGGAATCGACGTATTGCTTAACCTTGTCGTCCATAATTTCGGATTTTTTCGCAGTGCAAGGTCCGATAAAGACCGTTTTTGCATTCGGCGTCGTGTCCTTGATGTATTTGGAAATCATTGCCATCGGCGAAAGATTCGACGATATACTCGGCTCGAGCGCAGGGAAATTCTTTTTGATGTACGCCACGAACGCAGGACAGCACGAGCTTGTCAAAAAGCCCTTTTCCGCAAGCTCCTTTGCCTCTGAAAGCAACACCATATCCGCGCCCAAAGCCGCTTCGACGACGGTGAAGAATCCGAGCTCCTTAAGCCCCGTAATAACCTGTCCGAGCTTTGCATACGTAAACTGACTGGATATTGAAGGCGCGACGATTGCGTAAAGCTTGTACTTTGTGTTGTTCTCGCTCTTCTTTATCAAATCGATTACGTCGAGAATATACGACTTGTCCGAGATTGCGCCCCACGGACATTGATACACGCACGCGCCGCATTGAATGCACTTGTTGTTGTCGATAACCGCCGCCGCATTTTCGTCGATGCTGATTGCCTTAACCTTGCAAGCGTTTTGGCAAGGACGCTTTTGGTTGATAATCGCGCCGTACGGACACACCTTTGCACACGCGCCGCACTCCTTGCACTTGGACTTGTCGATATGCGCCACGTGTTGGCTGTCGAAGGAAATCGCGCCGAACTTGCACACGTCCTCGCAACGGTGAGCAAGACAGCCTCTGCACGCTTGCATAACCTCGTATCCGCCCATAGGACATTCGTCGCAAGCGATGTCGATAACCTCGATTACGTTGGGATTGCTCTTGTCGCCGCCCATTGCGAGCTTGACGCGCTCTGTAAGAATCGCGCGCTCCTTGTATACGCAACAACGCATAGTGGGAACCTTGCCGGGAACTATGCGCTTGGGAATGTCGATTGCCGTTTCTCCGAGCTTGTCTGCCCACGCTTCTCTTGCGACCTCGCGCAATACCTTGTATTTGAGATGTTGTACCTTCGTGTCGAATATTCTCATGATTTCTTGCCTTTTGTAGTCACGAGGCATTATAGCACGCCCCGACGACAATTCAAAATAATTATGTCACACTTTTTTCTAGCTTCGCTAAAAAATCAGAAATAACTGACCTTTACGCGTTTTCCCATCTTTGTCAAGCACTCCGAAAGCTCGGTGACGAGATTCATTTTTATGCTGAAATTGATGGGCAAATCCGGATTCTGGTGCGCCGGATTTATCGCACGCCCGACGTAGAAATTTATATCCGTCGCTTCTTCAAAAAGCAATCTCGACATAAGGGACGCTCCGTCGCGCTTAAAGCTCCAATGTTCGTAGCTTTCGTTGTCCTTGAGATAATCCTTTGCGTATTGCAAAACCTTGTTGACGGTGATAACGCCCTCGGTGCAAAGGTCTACGCCGTCGATTTCGGAAATCGGGGGTACGTCCGAGGCTTGAAAATCAAGCGTTGCGCGTACCGTCTTGCCCAAATACTTCGCCGCAATCGAGGACGTCGTTCCTCCGCAAACGATATGCTTGCCCTCCTTTGAGAAGAACAACGACATCATTCTGTCGCAGTCGTCGCGGTTGGACGGCGGTCCGAAAAGTATGTTCATCGGCTCGCGTTTGCGTATGCGTATCACGCACGCGGTAGCGTCGTCGCCCGGTCTTTCGCCGTAAAGTTTGTTGCACTCGTCTACAAGTATGGTGGAAAGCGTCTTTGCCGTGTATCCGACATAGCTTATGCTCTCCATAAACGAGATGATGTCTTCTCTCTTCCAACCGAAATTGTAGGATAATCCCAGCCCTGCGTGCGGACAACCGTCGCTCATAAGCACGAAGATGTCGTTTTCACAAAGCGGAAGAGTGGTTTTGTAAATCTTTTTGCCCCCGATTATCATTTCCGTCTTGGGATAATCGTAATTTTGTCCGTCTCTTAAAACTATAACCTGCGGATTGTCGTATTGAATGATGTCCGCTTCTCTGTTGTTGACGATATGCACTATGGTGAACGTGGAATACGCAACTCCGCGTACGGAGCATATCGGAAGAGTCGCGGCGATGGTTTCGACGCAATCCTCAAGCGTAAGCCCCTCCGCCATCATGGTGGAGATAATCTTGCTGGTGAGCGTTGAAAGTATGCTTGCCTTAACTCCGCTCCCCAACCCGTCGGCAAGAACTATTACGGTGGAATCATCGTCTTGATTGACTATATCGACGTGATCGCCGCAAAGCTGTTCGCCTACGTGGTTTATGCTTTTGTAGCCGATGTCGGCGCAAAGATCATTCATCCTTGATTGACTCCTTAAGCTTTGTCAACGCTATCTTTGTCTCCGCCGCGGTTTCGCCGAGCAGTGACGCGATTTCTTGTACTATGCGCATTTGCTTGTCAACGACCTTATCCGCCGTTTCGACTGTTTGTCTGCTTATGCGCTCTTTTCTTTCCTTTTGTTTTTCCTCGTCGGTGATGTCTCTCATAATACCGATATAGAGGTGATTGTCGGTGTCGTAAACGACGGTAAGTTCGACGTATCTTTTATATTCCGCAAGATAAACCCTGCGATTGTGTACGTTAAACCTCGTTTTGCGCACTTCTTGGAAAACCTGCGGATCCATAATACGAACCACCTGCTCGCCCAAAACGTCGCTTGCGGAGCGTATGTTCATGATGTTTCTTGCAGCTTCGTTGATTTGCTGTACCTCGAACTCGTCGTTCAAAACGATAATGCCGTTGGGGGTGTTGTTGACGATTCTGTCCGAGAAGCCCTCCGCTCTGTCTTTAAGATACGGCAAGCACATTGACACCTCTGCCTTGCCCTGGCAAATCGCTATCGCTTTTTCGCGACAGGTGTTATAGCCGCAACTTCCGCAATTCAGCTCGTCGCGCTTGCTTGTCTTGCCCATCTTGCGAAGCGCGGCGTTGATTTCGGATTCCGAAGGCATTTTGCGCTCGCGCTCGATAAACGAGAAATGCTTTCTCAACTCGTTAGCGGCAGGTTGAGCCACGTCGAAATCCTTGTCGCCGGCATATTTTGCAACGGCAAGATATTCTCTTACGGGAGAGGGGTGATACTTCTCCATAATAGGTCCGCCCACACAGCTACCGACGCAAGAGGACATCTCGATAAAAGTGTTGTGAATATCGCCGTTTTCGATGTCCTTCAACACTGCGATGCAGTTTTCTATGCCGTCGATTGCCATATAGTTGTAGCCCGGAGCGTCAAGCTTCATCGTCTTGAGAATACCGCCCGTTGTCGGGAAAAATCTCGCTCTGCTCTCTTGGCAGGAGTCCGTTTCCTTTTCTAGCGCAATACCCTCGTCCTTGAGCCAGTTTGTAAGCTCCTCGTACGTGAGAACGGCGTCTACGATACCCTCGTAATGGGACGCTTCGTCTTTTTTTGCGACGCAAGGTCCGATAAACACGGTCTTTGCGTCGGGATGTCTTTTCTTCAAATCCGCACAATGCGCCTGCATAGGGGAAAGCACGTCCGCAAGATACGGCAACTCTTTGGGGAAATACTTTTGTATGAGCAGATTGACGGTGTGACAGCAGGAGGATATAACTATGTCCCTCTTCTCCTCACGCAACAATCTTTCGTACTCGTTTTTCACCACCGTCGCGCCCAACGCCGTTTCTTCGACGTCGGCAAAGCCGAGCTTCTTTAGCGCGTTGCGCATGGCGTTTATGCCCACTCCCTCATAGTTTGCGACAAACGACGGCGCAAGGCTGACGTATACGGGATAGGAATGAAGCATAACCTTGACCTTTTCTATCTCGTTGACTATCTCCTTTGCGTTTTGCGGACATACCACGAAACAGTGTCCGCACAAGATACATTCGTCGCCGATTATATGCGCCTGATTGCCCGAAAAGCGTATGGCTTTTACGGGGCAATGTCGAATACATTTGTAGCAATTCTTGCAGTTGGATTTTTTGAGCGTAAGACAATCCATATAAACCTCTTTACTCTTCCACGAGCGGAAGAACCTTGTCCTTGAAGAACTCCTGGAAGCTCTCTCTTGTGATGCCGACGTATACGTCGTCGTTGACGGCGACGGTTACGCCCGTGCGATTGCATTTGCCGAAGCAAAAGCTGCCCGTCAACACGATTTTATCTTCGAGATTGCGCTCCGCTATCTCGTGGCGCAACATTTCTACGATGTCCTGCGAACCTTTGAGATGGCACGCGCTTCCGACGCATATCTGTATGATAATCATAGCACGTTATACCTTTGCAAGTATTTCTTTTTCAAAAAATTCCTTCGTCGTTTCCGGAGTGACCGAGAAAAACGCGTCGTCTACCGTCACGCAAACGCCTTGCTGGCATTTGCCCATGCAGAACGTACCGCCCAGCTCAACCTTGCTCTTAAGGTCGTTGTGCGCGATGAGATATTGCAATTCCTCTACCACTTGGCGAGAGCCTTTGATGTGGCAGGAGCTTCCGATACATACCGTAACTTTCATAATTATTACCCCTTTTTCTTATTGAAATTCTGCGACGTCTGCCCACGAAAGGAGAAACTCGCGTTCTTTTTCGTTGCCCTTAACCGATTGAGACGCGGCGACGATCGGCAACCACTTTTGGACGTATTTCTTTTCCGTATTGCTCTTTTTGCAGAAAAGATTGATATATTTTTCGGCTCCCTCGATGTCGCCGTTGAGCCAGAACAGCAAATACGTTCTCGCTACGTCGGCAGACGCGTTGCCTTGCGTTGCGTGCGCCCAGTCGATGAAATACGCCGTGCCGTCTTCCTTGATGATGATGTTGGACGGATTGAAATCGCCGTGACAAAGCTTGTTGTGCTTGGGCATACCCTCGAGCCTCGTGTGAAGCTCGTATTTGATGCTCTCGTCAAGATCGGTCAGGTCGATTTTTCTGTTCATCTTATCTCTGAGCTTGGTCAAAAGCTGGCACTTTTTGGAATGCACCTCAAGCTGAAGGTCAACGAATTTTTCGAGATATTCGTCCTTCTTGTCGGGGTTCTCTTCCATAAGTCTGGCAAGCGTCTTGCCCTCGATAAACTCGGAGACTATCGCCCACTTGCCGTTTATCTTCGTGACTTCTATAATCTTGGGGACGTTGAGTCCCGTTTCTTCTACGCGAGCTTGATTGAGCGCTTCGTTAAGCACGTCAACCTTGGAAAAATCCTCGTCGAACAGCTTTACGCAATATTCGCCGTCGCGGTATACCGTTTTGTTGGTTCTCACTGCAACAATTCTTTCGAGATTCATATATGCCTCCTTACACTTCCGTGTGTTTGCCGTAGTATGCGTTGAGATACATTTGCTTGATTTCGCTCATAAGCGGGTATCTCGGGTTCGCGCCCGTGCATTGGTCGTCGAACGCTTGCTCAACCATGTCGTCAAGACGAGCGAGGAAGTCTGCCTCGTCGGGTACATAGTCCTTGATGGTCGGTTTGATGCCGACTCTTGCCTTCAATTTGTCGATTTCCTTGATGAGATTTTCAAGCTTTTCGGAATCGTTCTTGCCCTTGATGCCGAGATAATCCGCGACCTCTGCGTATCTTTCGAGCGTGTGCGGATAGGCGTATTGCGGGAACGTGCCCATCTTGGTCGGCGTTTCGCTGGCGTTGAAGCGCAATACTTCGTCAATCATAAGCGCGTTGGCTACGCCGTGCGGAAGATGATGGAAAGCTCCGAGCTTGTGCGCCATAGAGTGGCATACGCCGAGGAATGCGTTTGCAAACGCCATACCTGCCAT
>CAZUZK010000034.1:0-17750 GCA_964624745.1 uncultured Bacteroides sp.
TGCGGTATCTACCGCGTTTGGATTGACTTTTTGTTTTGATTTGCTATATAATAGGACTTACGAGGGGCGGTTTCCCGCCCGCTCTGCCTTGACGATTATTTATCGTCGGTTGCCTTGCTTGCCTTTTGGTTTTTAAGCGTTATCGTTATCTTTACACTTTCTACGGCGTTTTGATTTTCGATTGCTTTTGCCAAGTCTTGCAAGGCTTTTTTGATGTCGTCCATATTCTCACTGTCTTTGTTCTTTTGTAATTATCTTATATCCTCGCACATCTCGGGGTTAAACCGCTTGACGATGACGGAATCGTTGGCATAGAGCTTCCCGAAACGCCTTGAGCTTGCGAGGGTATAGCGAACGACGATTGATATACGTTGCTTCCCTCTTCGCTTTGGTTGAAATTTATATCGATTGTGTAATGCCGTTTCATATACACTCCTTTTGGCTATAAAAAAAGAACGCCTTTCGGTGTTCCTCCCCGTTTTGTTTCTTCGTGTTATGCCTATTCTTAATCGTCAATAGGTTCTTGCGCTACATCTTGTCCCGGATAGAGCCTAATCAAGCGCGTTGCGAAATCGTCGCCGTCTTTGCATTCCTCAAGTAAACACGTAATATCATTGAGCGTTGCTCTCCAATCTTCACTATTAAGCATTACGCTTGCAACAACAAGAGCGATACAAAAATGAACGTTTTTGTTCTTTGCTAATCTCGCGAATTTTCCATAAGCTTCTTTTTGTTCTTCCGTCACTGTATGTACCCCTCGTCTCTTAATTTAATAACCGCGTCATTTAACTCATCGTTAGTGTTGAATCTGTATACTTTTTTAATTCGGGGCGATATAAAGCTTCCATTGTCAAAAACGATTTTACTTTCAAGTCTAACCGCTCGTCCACCCTCGGGTGTTCTATACACAAAATCGCCGTGTTGCTCGTCCCCGATAATCTTGTAATACTGCGCCCACTCTTGCTTGGTTAGGCTTATTGTACCACCCACACCGCCTTGTTGCAAGCCTTTTCTTTCCAGTGCTTCTTTTACCCTTGCTCGGTATACATCGAGATTGTCGTTATCGGGCATTTCAACATCGAGGTCGTCGCCCAATTCCAGCAGTTCTTTTGTGGATAACTTGTATACGTCAACGAATTTTCCCTTGTCATCTCGAGGGTGTTTGCTTTCGTCCCACATCTTATGTCCTCGCTATCTCAAACGTTGCCGATATGGTGATTCCAAGCCCCGGGGTAAGCGGTGCGGTTATTTCACGCGCCGTCATCGTCCACCTCCTTTTTGTGTATAAAAAAAGCACACCGTTGTAGATGTGCTTTGCGAACAAGCTCTTATGCTTGCCTTGTAATATTGAATTGGAGCGAGAGACGTGAGCCACGCACGCTTAAACTTGCTTGGAGGGCAAGCGCACAGCCGATATGCCACTCTCGCAGGTGGCGCGCCGACATAAGCCGACGCGCCTATATAAAATGAACAAAGGTCATTATTCGTACATTAAAATAAGGCAGTTTGCAATTGATGAAGTCGTCCCCTCATCAAATACACGTTGTGTTATTTTTCCTTGTTTTAAGCGGTCATACCCATCAGCAAATTTTTTCTTTATCATATTGGCTATATCTTGACGGCTAAAAAATGCCTCGACCTCTTCCTTTGAAAGATTCGACCAATCTTCGCAAAATTGTCTCTTTACTTCGGCAATAAATTCTTCTATCGTTTGAATGCCGACATAACGTCCCATTTTTCTTATTCCTCCAAATCTTTATCTCTTTGCTTTCTCGCACTGTCATAATCTGGGCTTGGCGAGATACGTTTCATAAACTCTTCTTCACTTTCGGTTGTTGCCTTTCCGGTATACTTATAAAAGATAATCGGCTCACGCTCATCGCGTTTTTCTACCCAATCGTCGGGCGCAAAATCATCGTTCCACTCACACCAACTCACAGGCTCAAAACCGTTTCTTATGTAAAAATCGTGATTGCCACTATATGAGTCAAGTTTGGTTCCACCATTTGCGATAGCGTATTTCAACAAATCGCTTCCTCGAACGCTGTCGCCTATTTTCTTGCACACGCTGATTATATCGCCGTCCGCATCAACACCGATACAACTTCCACCATTTGATGAATAAAGTTTTGCGCTTGGGTGTTCTTGCTTAAATTCCTCAACGTCGGGAGACGATACTCTCCACGCTCTATTGGGCGGTTGACTTGCTTTTGCTTCTTTGAGAATAGGCACATACTCTTCGTGTGTCTTTCCGGACATATCATCGTCAATGCCGCTTTTCAAGCGTTGCTTTGCATCATCAACTCTTGCTTTGAGTACATCAAAGTTGTCGTTTTCGGGCATCTCTATGCCGAGACGTTTTGCCTCGTCGAAGATTTCCTTTATGCCACCGCCTTTTCCACCGTCGGCACCGCCATTATTGCTTGCACCCGTTGAGCCACCCTTTAAGTTTGATGCGCCGTCCGACGACGTTCCCGAACTCCAACGACCGTTGCTACTATTATATTCTTGCATTTCACCACTGCCGTTTGGCTTCGTAGGCATTTTACACCACCTTTGCAGTCCTGACAAGCAAAAACCCCGTGAATGTTGCTCACGAGGTTTTGCCGGTTGACTACCACACACAAAAGAAGAAAAGATTGTTGTCGGAATCCTCAAGCTACTTTACGTATTCCCTTTGTTTTCCACACTAGCATTATAACAAATCACTCGTGTATTTGGGTGTACACTTTTCGTGGGGCGCAATTTTTACGTTCAGCGATGTAAAAACACTACCAAACAAATCGTCGTTTTGCTTGACTATATTTTTTCAAAAGCGTATAACAGTTGTCGGCATAAAAGAATAGAGATAAAGAAGGCATAAAAAACATCATGTTTACTCAAACAATATCGGCAATAGCATATTTTGAAATTCTGCTTCCGCTTGCGTTGATTTTGCTTTTCACAAAGCTGTTTTCGCTTTTAGGCAAAAAAATCGGACTTCCGCAGGTTGTGGGAATGCTGATAGCCGGCATAGTTTTGGGATTTATAAAATATATCCCGAATCAAAACGTTTTTACTCAAGAAACAATGGAAGGTTTGTCCTTCCTTGCAAAAATCGGTGTCATATTGATTATGTTCTCCGCAGGGCTTGAGACGGATATTAAACAATTTAAGACAAGCGGTATTCCCTCTTTGGTGATAACCACTTGCGGGGTTGTCTTCCCCGTAGCGTTCGGCTTTTTGGTTTCGGCGGCTTTCAACGGCGGCTTTTCAGGCATGAGCCATCACCAAGCTATCACAAACTTGTTTTACGGCACGATTTTGGCTGCGACTAGCGTCAGCATAACCGTTGCCGTCCTCAAGGAGCTAGGCAAAATCAGCACGAAGGTCGGCACCTCCATAATTGCGGCAGCTATAGTGGACGACATAATCGGCGTCATTCTTCTTTCCCTTTTCATAAGCCTTGACAAGGGCAGCGATTTGTCGAGCGTAGGCATCGCAATCGGCAAGATGATAGGCTTTTTTGCGGTATCTATCGCGGTGGGTTTGGTTATTCACCACTTCTTGAAGCTCTATCTCAAACGCCACCCCGAGCATCACAGACGCATTCCGATAATAGGCTTTGCCACTTGTTTCCTCTTTGCTTATGCTGCCGAAGAATGGTTCGGCGTGGCAGATATTACGGGCGCATACGTCGCGGGTATAATGTTTGCAACCCTCTCGGAAGCAGGCTATATCGACAGAAAAGTCGAGGTGAGCAACTATATGATTTTCGCCCCCGTTTTCTTTGCAAATATCGGCATAAACGCCGATTTCGGCTCTATAAGCCCTGCTATGATCGGCTTTGGCTTTGCGTTTATCGCGGTTGGGCTTTTGGGCAAAGTAGTCGGATGCGGAGTCGGCTCGCTGATGTGCAAATACTCCTTTAAGGACAGCTTGCGCGTTGGCATAGGTATGATGGCAAGAGCGGAGGTCGTACTCGTATGCGCTCAAAAAGGCGTGGATAGCGGAATAATAAACCAAGCCATAATGCCATTTGTGCTTATCCTCATTATAGTTTCTTCACTGCTCACGCCTCTTCTCTTAAAGATAAGCTATCGCAATGAGGGCAAATCCGACGCCGACGTCGAATACGTAAGAGAAGCGTAAAAACAAGTATTCTAACGTATCAAAACCGCGCATAACGTGCGGTTTTATTTTTCTTGTTTATGGCAAATAAGATTATCGATTAAAAGAATTTATCCGATACCGAACGCTCCGTACAATCGGGAATTTCGCAATTCGATTAAAGTAAAAGCGCAACCGTATTTCTACGGTTGCACATCACTCCTATGGGGCAAAGCCCAAAATGCTCTCGTTGAGAACATATATGTTATATTAAATTTTTTAGCGTTTGTCAACAGTCACTCGACTGAAGCTCATTTGACGATGGACGGATCCCAATGCGAATCGGGTTCAAAGCCCATGATTTTTACTGCAGTCGCCGCAACGTTTGAAAGACCGAATTGACCGTCTGCGATTTGACAATCGTGATTGTAGACGATAAACGGAACGGGATTGAGCGAATGCGCCGTTCTTACCGCAACAACGCCCTTTTTGTTCTTTTCTAGCATTTCGTCCGCATTGCCGTGGTCGGCGGTAACTATAAGCGCATAACCGTGCTTTTTGATAACGGGGAGCAATCTTGCAAGACCGAGGTCCACTGCTTCTACGCCCACTCTCGTTGCGTCCAAATTGCCCGTATGACCAACCATATCGCCGTTTGGATAATTGCAACGGATAAACGAATAGGATTCGCTTTCAATAGCTTCTATAACCTTGTCGGTAACCTCTGCGGCTTTCATCCAGGGACGCTGGTCGAAGGACACCTTGTCCGACGGAACCTCTTCCCACGCTTCAAGCTCGGAACTAAACTTCTCGGAGCGGTTACCGTTCCAGAAATAAGTGACGTGTCCGTACTTTTGCGTTTCGGAAACGGCATAGGATTTTACCCCTCTGTTCACCAAAAATTCGCTTAAAGTATACTTGATTTGCGGAGGCTCAACCAAGAATCTTGACGGCAAATGCAAATCGCCGTCGTATTGAAGCATACCTGCATAAAGCACCTTGGGCATATTGCCTCTGTCAAAGCCGTCAAAATCGGCATTGTCGAACGCCATTGACAATTCAATCGCTCTGTCTCCGCGGAAATTGAACAAAATCACGCTGTCGTTGTCGTGCATTGCGCCGACGGGTTCTCCGTCCTTTTTAATGACAAACGCAGGTAAATCCTGATCTATTACGCCGGGATTTTCCGCGCGATAGGTTTCGATTGCCTCCGTCGCGGTGCAAAAGCCTCTGCCCTCTCCGTAAACGTGTGTATAGAAGCCGACTTTTACCATATCCCAATTTGCGAAATATCTGTCCATGGTTATGACCATACGACCGCCGCCGCTTGCTATGCACGCGTGGAACGAATCGTCGTTGAGTGCCGATAATGCCTCCTCGAGTTTGTCTACGTATACAAGCGCGCTTGTTGCGGGAACGTCTCTACCGTCCAACAAAACGTGTATGCGAACGTTTTTAACGCCGTCGCGCTTTGCGCCTTGAACAAGAGAAATCAAATGACCGATATTGCTATGCACGTTACCGTCCGAAAGCAAGCCGATAAAGTGCATCGTCGAATTGTGATTTACGCAATTATTTTTCAACTCCTGCCATGCGGAAGAATTGAAAATATTTCCACTTTCAATCGCCTCCTCAACTAGCTTTGCGCCCTGCGAATAAATTTGTCCGCAGCCGAGCGCATTGTGTCCAACCTCACTGTTGCCCATATCGTCGTCGCTCGGAAGTCCGACCGCCGTGCCGTGAGCCTTGATGTATGTGTGCGGACACTCTGCAAGCAATGCGTCAAGAGTGGGTGTATTTGCCAAAGTAACGGCATCGCCAAGTCCGGTTTTAGACTTGCCGACGCCGTCCATTACAACCAAAACAAGCTTTTTCATATGATACCTTTTTGATTATAACCGACTTAATTTGTTCGGTTAGATGTGCGATTTTAGTAGTTTACGACTTGGGAGAAGTCAACTGCCTTGAGAGACGCACCGCCGATGAGACCGCCGTCGATTTCGGGCATTGCCATAAGCTCCTTGACGTTCTTCGGATTCATGCTTCCGCCGTATTGAATACGCACGCGATTTTCCGCACACTTGGGGCAATAAAGCTCCGCCATGGTTCTACGAATGATTGCGATTGTATCGTTTGCGACTTCCGCAGTTGCAGTCTTGCCGGTGCCGATTGCCCAAACGGGTTCGTATGCGATAACGATGTTGTCAAGCTCGTCTTTATCGATACCGTCGAATGCGCCCTTCGTTTGACGAACAAGCACTTCTTCAACCTTGCCCGCTTCTCTTTCCTCAAGCGTTTCACCGACGCAAATAATCGGCTTAAGTCCTGCGGCGAGAGCGGCTTTTGCGCGCGCGTTAACGGTTGCATCCGTTTCGCCGAAATATTGACGACGCTCGGAGTGTCCGATTATTACGTATTCGACGCCGAGTTCAACAAGCATTTTCGCTGAAATTTCGCCTGTAAACGCACCCTTTTCCGCCCAGTGAACGTTTTCTGCGCCAACCTTGATATTGGTGCCTTTCGTCATCTCGACAGCCGTTGCGAGATCGGTGTACGGAGTGCAAATAACCACGTCGCAGGTCGCGTCTTTAACGAGCGGAGCAAGATCCGTGATAAGAGCCTTTGTATCGGCGATTGTGTTGTTCATTTTCCAGTTGCCGGCAATGATTGGTTTTCTCATATTATTACCTCGAATTTTATTTTTAGATTTGTTTGTCGCTTTGCGACAAGTTATTGTAAATCCCGCTTCGATTTTTCTCGAAACGGGATTGCTTTTGTCAGCCCTCGTTGAGGCAGGCAATGCCCGGAAGCACTTTGCCCTCAAGGAATTCCAAGGATGCGCCGCCACCCGTCGAGATGTGCGTCATCTTATCGGCATAACCGAGCTGTGCGACTGCCGCTGCGGAATCGCCACCGCCGATAATCGTCGTGGCGTCGGTATCCGCCATTGCTTTTGCTACGGCATTTGTACCCTCTGCAAGCTGCGGATTTTCAAAAACGCCCATTGGTCCGTTCCATACGACCGTCTTTGCACTCTTCACTGCGTCGGCAAACAATTTTTGAGTTTTCGGTCCGATGTCAAGACCTTCTCTGTCTTGAGGAATTGCAAAGCTGTCGCAATACTCGATATCAACGTGTGCGTCGATAGGATTGGGGAAGGAAGCAACCGTTGCGGTGTCTACCGGCAAATAAATATTCTTGCCTAACGCTTTTGCCTTTTCAAGCATCTTGTTGCAATACTCTATCTTTTCGTCGTCAACCAAGGACAAACCTACTTGACCGCCTTGCGCCTTGATGAAGGTGTATGCCATACCACCGCCGATAATAAGCGTATCGCACTTGTTGAGAAGGTTGTCGATTACGTTAAGCTTGTCAGCAACCTTTGCACCGCCCAAAATCGCCACGAAAGGACGAACGGGATTTTCAACTGCGTTGCCAAGGAACTTCAATTCTTTTTCGATAAGGAAACCGCTTACCGCAACGGGAGCAAATCCGTATTGGACTATGCCTGCGGTGGTTGCGTGCGCGCGGTGCGCAGTACCGAATGCGTCGTTGACGTATACGTCGCAGAAATCCGACAGCTGCTTGCAAAGCTCTTCGCTGTTTTTCTCTTCGCCGGCATAGAAGCGCGTGTTTTCAAGCAAAACGATTTCGCCGTCGTTAAGCGCGGCAACCTTTGCGTGTGCGTCGTCGCCTACGAGATCCGTTGCAAACGTCACCTTTCCGGGGAAATGCTCCGCAAGCTTATCCGCAACGGGCTTCAACGTAAACTTTTTGCCGTCGTTTTTGAGTGCCTTTGCGATATATTCCGTTTTCTTTGCCGCTTGCTCGTCTTCGGAAAGTCCTTCAAGAGATTTTTTCTCTTTTTTGTTAAGGCCGAAGCCCTCTGTGAAAATGTTGTGGGGCTTGCCCATATGAGAGCAAAGAATAACCTTTGCACCGTGTTCTACAAGATAAGTGATTGTCGGAAGCGCGCCGTTGATACGATTCTCATCGGTGATAACGCCGTCAACCATCGGTACGTTGAAATCGCAACGAACCAAACATTTTTTGCCCTTGACGTCTACGTCGCGGATTGTAAGCTTTGCCATATAAGTTCTCCTTTAAGAAAATTTTATTTTGTCATTGATGTACGATATATAATCAATACATTTTTAGCGATACAAGTATAGCACACACGCGCGAAATTCGCAAGAAAAATCTATTTATTGCTTCACACAAGCGGCACGCACTTTTATATCGCCATATTATATAACACGATATGTGTTTTTATTAAAACACATAGGTATACTTATCGTGTTTTATTTTGCGACAATCTATTGAAAAAACGGCTCTTTTGAGCCGTTCTTTTGTATAAAACATATTTTTACAGCACGTATCGTGTTAAAACTGCGTTAGATACCCTTCGCACAACAGCTTGTCAAAACCAAGCTGTCGCATACCCTCATACACGACTATCGCAACCGAATTGGACAAATTTAGAGATCTTGCTTCCTTAACCATTGGGATACGAATGGTCATGTCGTAGTTGTCATGAAGCAAATCCTCTCTTAAGCCCTTCGACTCTCTTCCGAAGAATAAAAAGTCATTTTCTCCGAATTTTGCCTCGTCATATCTGATTTTTGCTTTTGTCGAGCAAAAATAGAAATGCACGTCGTCGTTATCCATGCTATTTCCGTCGATATGCCACGAACCGTCCAAGTCCTTATGCACTCTGCCGTTTGCGTTTTTTGCGAAAAATTCATCGAGGCTTTCATAAACGTTGAAATCGGTCAAATGCCAATAGTCAAGCCCTGCGCGCTTAAGCGCCTTGTCGCTTATATCGAAGCCTATCGGTTTTATCAGATGCACGTGACAGCCCGTCGCCGCGCAAGTACGCACGATATTGCCCGTATTTTGCGGAATTTCCGGTTCTACCAAAACTATGTTAAAAGCCATACTTTCTCCTTATTATAGAACAATGATACCGCTTTACGCACAATTTTTCAAGCATTACGCAACACTATACGATTTTATAGCCAGCAATCTCTTCCCTTGCCAGAGCCTAACTCAAAATGAAATTTTGCAATCCCCAAATCGACCTTTGTATAGAATCCGACGCCCGGCTTTGCAGATACCTTTTCTCCGTCGAGGGCGAACGTGAATTTTTGCTGATTGATGGCGGTCGGCGCAAGAAGCGCGCATTTTACACCATTTGTAAACCATTCGGGCGGATTTTGAGCCTTAGATACATTTTCAACACTCTTAATCTTGTGTCCAACGCCTTGCGTTGCTCCGTATCCGAGCGCAAGCACCAGATGCAATTTCTCGCCCTTACCAACCGTAAACGCCGTCTTGACTTTCTTATATGACATTGCAACCCAGCAAGTGTTTAAGCCGAGCGCCTGCGCCGTGAGCGCAATCTTTTCTCCGTAATAACCGATTGCTTCTTCATCGCTCTTTTTGCCTATCAGCGCGACATAATTTCTTACGCCGATAAAGTTGCCGTAATGCGCCATAAGCGAATCAAATGCCTTCGGCTCGTCGAGAACGAGCTGGATATTCAAGCCGCTTTCGGCATTACATTCGGCTATAAGCGATTTTAGCTGTGCCAAAACGTCTTCTTCAATAGGTTTTGCAAGATAATTTCTTACCGCGTGCCTTTCGTTTACCGCTTTTAGTAAATCCATAATATACCTCTTTTTATAAATTATATCTCTATTCGCTTCTCAAAGCAACAACAGGATCTTTTTTAGCCGCTAGGCTTGCAGGAATTATACCCGCAATCATAGTAAGCGCTATGCTGACAAGCAGCATTATAATTGCAGTCGGAACAGTCAACGTCGCGATTGTCGCAATACCGAACATCTTATTTACCACGGCATTTATAATAGCAGACAGTAAATACGTCACACCTATACCAATCAAGCCCGATATACCGCCGATAATAAACGTTTCTGCATTAAACAACATCGAAACGTCGGATTTTCTTCCACCCAACGAGCGGATTACACCTATTTCCTTTATTCTTTCTATTACGGACACATACGTGATTATCGCTATCATTACAGTGGAAACCACAAGCGACAATGCCGTAAACGCCACAAGCGCCGTGGTTACCATATCTATAAGATTGTTTACCAGCTTAATGACGATAGACAGATTGTCGGTATAAACAATCTCACCTCGCTCGGACTTTTGAAGAGTTATACCGTTCACAACCAAGTCGCCGTCATTGTTCCACAGATTCATATACTCCGTCACCTTGTCCTTATAGGAAAAATCGGTGGGATATATCTTTATTGCGCTCGGCAAATCACAGCCGCCAAGTTCTCGTTTGGTGAGAGTATAGGATTTTGCATTCTGTCCGACGAACGACGACAATATACCGCCGGCACTCGCGCTTCCTGCAAAACCGGTTTCGTTATAAAGCGTTCCGTCATAATAATACTCATATGAAAACAAAATGCCTATATTTTGCGAATTATAGCTCATTCCGGTAAAAGAATCCTTGTCACTATCGTTGAGATAGGCCACGATTTGAGAGGTCAAATTTTCCTCGACAAATTCCTCGACGAATGCGGACGTATAATAGAATCCCTCGTCAAGACAACCATAGGACAATCCGTCCTTTCTCTTGAGAACGGTAGTAATGCGAAGAGTTTTTCCTCCGCTTTGCGACTTATCCTCGTACACGTTACACGTAAAAGGATTTACGCTTGCAAACGGCGATGCTTCGTCGGTTTTGACAAACACGGAATCGTTGGAATACCACACAAACTCCTTGCCGATAAGCTCTTCATACGAAAAACGTGCCTTATCAAGCGTTTCGTCATAACGCGCGTCGCCAACGGATTTGTAGACAATATTCAAAAACTCCTCTTGCGTATAATATCCCAACTGTGCCAACGTCAAATCGGACAGTTCAAAATCGTCTCCTACCACAATCATAATTTCGTCTGCGGTATTGGCAAGCTTTTCTCCGTACACTATATCATATTGCGAAAGTATAAATTCACTGTTGTCGGGCGCTTGCATAAAGCTTTCAGAAAACATCGATACGTATTGAGAAAAGTCCTCCTGTCCCGACTTTTCGAGCAACGAGTTGTATAGCTGTCTTGCGCCGGCAAGCGACATCCGTTGCTTCTCGGAATAACCGGTCAGCGTATAGTCGGTGTAAATACCGTACGAAACGTCCACTCCGAAATCGGATAATATGGCTGAATAATAATCCTTTGGCATCGACTTGATATATGCGACGTATTCTTTTGTAATATCGTTTTTTACCTTCAGATTGGATACGCTTCCGCCGCGCATAGCAAGATAATTTATCACGTCGTCAACGTTTATATAGCCGTCGACTATCGAGCTTTTTACGGCGTCTTTTTGCATTTGCGGACCTGCGTTTTCCATTAGCGCGGACAAATTCATCGCCTCTTCGGTTATGGCAATCGGATTGCCCGTCAGCATATCGTTTTGCATATCCGTTATATAATTCTGCACTCCCGTAGACACCGCAAGCACGCTCGCCACACCGATAATGCCTATTGCGCCTGCAATGCAAACAAGAACCGTACGCTTAATTTTGGAACGCAAGTTTCTTGCGGAAAGTCTAAACGTTGATAGAAAAGAGAGTTTTGCCTTTTTCTTCGGCTCGCGTTTAGATTTTACAGGTACCTCGCACTCCTCGTCATTTACGTCGTACGGCAAAGAATCCGATTGAACCTCGCCATCCAAAAGTTTGATGATTCTCGTCGAATAGTTTTCGGCAAGGTCGGGATTGTGCGTAACCATAATAACAAGACAATCCTTGGAAATTTCTTTTATCAATTCCATTATTTGAACCGAAGTGGTTGTGTCAAGCGCACCGGTCGGCTCGTCGGCAAGCAATATTTCAGGCTCGTTGACAAGTGCGCGCGCAATGGCGACTCTTTGGCATTGTCCGCCCGAAAGCTGATTGGGTTTCTTTTTATAAAGCCCCTTAAGTCCGACTTTATCAAGTGCTTCATGCGCCCTACGAACGCGCTCGTCCTTGTCCACTCCCGAAATAGACAAAGCAAGCTCGACGTTTTCGGATATGGTCTGATGCGGAATAAGATTGTAGGCTTGAAATACAAAGCCGATTCTATGATTGCGATAGGTGTCCCAATCCCTGTCCGTATAGCTTTTGGTGCTTATGCCATCTATAAATAAATCACCGTCGGTATAGTGGTCCAAACCGCCGATAATATTAAGCAGAGTCGTTTTACCACAACCGCTGGGACCTAGTATAGATACAAATTCGCTATTTCTAAATGCCAAATTGACATCTTTAAGTGCATGTACGGTCATATCGCCCGTTACGTAGTCCTTGCTTATACCTCTAAGTTCAAGCATTATTTCGAAATCTCCTAACACTATTAGATATTTATATATATAAAAAGCAAATACCGGTAATTTGCCTTTTCTTTTGTTATATATTAGCTTATCGCCCACATATGACGACAATCAAATTTTCCTGTGTTTTACAACGCCGTTACCTAGCCGTCCGTCTTGCGCAAATGAATAAACGGCTTTGCAACTAAAGCTATTGTATCAGCTTGTTTATGAGCGTCAAAAGCGTTACGCATTCCTCATCGTTGAGCTTGTCAATCATCGGTTGAAGTCTTGACAGAACCAATGCTTTTCTATCTAAAAACGCTTGCTCGCCCTCCTTCGTCAGACGAACCACAACCTTTCTGCCGTCCGTTTTCGAGCAACAACGAGTGACGTAGCCCTTCTTTTCAAGCACGTTAAGCGCAGAAGCTACGCGTGCGGTTGAAACGTTCAATCTCCGCGCAAGCTCGCCTGCCACGACCTCTTCCTTGCTCTCATACAAAACGCGGAGAATGACAATCATTCCCCTAGAACCGTCGCTCATCAAATCCATGAGTTTTCGCCAGTCATCTCCGGCGCAAGGTTCTTTCAAATATTCAAATACTTTCTCTGCGTCCATATTCGCCTCGTCGATATTTTGCTAACACTGTTAATATTATATTCCCCGTCAAAATCCGTGTCAATAAATTCTTTTTTGATTGCTAGTATTAAAAAAAATAAACCATTTATTAAAAAATCGGTTCGCGTTTGAATAAAATCACATCAAAACATATCGTCGATTGACGCTCGAACAGCTGTCGGCTCAATCGAAATACCTGTTTACAATCGCGTATATATCGTCAAGACATTTCGCCTTTCCGATTTCCACACGCACCGTCTTTGCGTTTTTACCGCCGCGCGCATAATAACAAAGCTGAAGTTTCATTATGTTGGCAACGGTATATTCACTCATAAATTCGCAAAGCGTATGGATATGCTCGTCTATAAGCATACGTACGTCATACTCGGGATTTTCACCGATAAGCTCTTTGAATATCCAGGGCCTGCCAAGTGCGCCCCTTGCTATCATATATCCGTCGGCACCCGTCTTTTCTTTTACGCTTTCAAGGCTTTTTGCGTCCACTATATCTCCGTTTGCAATAACCGGAATTGATAACGCTTTCTTTACCTGTGCGGTTATATCGTGGTCAGCAACGCCGCTATAGTACTGCTCTCTGCACCTAGGGTGAATGCAAACGGCAGAGGCTCCGCCTTTTTGAGCCGCAAGCGCACACTCGACAGCAAGAGGCTTGCCCGATTCGATACCGGCGCGCATTTTGACGGTAACAGGGCGTTTTGCCCCCTCTTTTACCGCTCTTACAATTTCCTCTATAAGCGCAGGGCTCTTCATGAGCGCGCTACCGTCTCCGTTGCCGAACACCTTTTTTACGGGACACCCCATGTTTATATCGATAATATCGAACTTCGACAATCGCTCGTCCCTTGCCGCTTTATACATAAACTCGGGATCACTTCCGAACAACTGTACCGCGCAATGCTCTTCGTCACAGGTGGTTGCCAAAAGTTCCTCCGTGCCTTTATTGTTGTAGACAAGCCCTTTTGCGCTGACAAGCTCGGTATATGTCAAGCCTGCGCCGAATTTTGCGCATAGGCGACGAAAGCCGACCTCCGAAAATCCGGCTATCGGTGCAAAAACAAGATTGCTTTTAAGTTTTATACCGCCTATTTCAAGTTGCATAATAAAGTGTTGTAATGCCTGTTTTTAATTATTAAGCGTCGTTTACGTCAATATCGATATGGTTTATGGTTAACGCTTCTCGTTTGCCTTAACCTCGGCCCAAATTGCGTCAAGCTCTTCAAGGGAGCATTCCTTCATATCTCTTCCGCTATTTTTCACACGCTCTTCAACCTCGGCGAATCGACGATAAAATTTGCGATTGGCTTCATGCAATGCCATTTCGGGATCGATTTTATAAAATCGCAAAACGTTGACTACGGCAAACAGCAAATCCCCTGCTTCCTCCGCTCGGTGCGCTACGTCTGCATTCTTAAGCTCAAGCACTTCTTCTGAAATTTTGTCGTAAGCACAGTCAACGCAGTCCCAATCGAATCCAACCTTTTTCGCCTGTTTTTGGAGCTTTTCCGCATACAGCAACGAGGGTAAATTTTTAGGGATTCTGTTCATAGCGTCCGAAGCCGACTTATACTTCTTTTCTTTTTTCTTTGCTTCCTCCCAGAACACCAACGCCTCGTCGGCATTTTCCGCATGATTTGCGCCAAATATGTGAGTGTGCCTATCTATAAGCTTTCTGCAAAGCCCCGAAATCATATCGATATAATCGAATTCCCCCTGCTTTTTTGCTATCTCGGCATGGAAAACCGCTTGCATGAGAATGTCGCCGCACTCTTCTTTCATCATTTCCGCGTCCTTGCAATCGATTGCCTCGACAAGCTCGTACGCCTCTTCGATAAGATTTATACGTATGCTTTCGTGCGTTTGCGCTCTATCCCATTCGCAGCCGTCGTCCGCACGAAGTCTGTGCATAATTTGTTCCAAATCCGAAAAATCGAAACGAGTGCAATCGACAAGCGGAACAGAATCAATCATTATCGCATCGCATTCGCCGTTCAGCGCAGACGCCGTTGTCGGCACGTCTTCGCCGTCAAGTTCGACGGTTAGCGCAACGTCGCCATAAACGTCCAACAGCTTATTCTTCACGCTCTCGACGTCGCCGTCGGATACGCAATCGACAACAAGCGGAATGCGCTTATTAAAAAAAGCCGTAGACAAAAAATCTTTAACTATGTAACGTTGATAAGAGCCTTTAAGGATTTGATCAAGCTTCATTTCTATACTCCCAAAATCGGATAATTCTGTGTAACGTCCAAAGCAGACGCTTTAACGGCAAGTACGGAATTTCGTTTCTGCCTATAAGGTTAAACAGAAACGCCAACCAAACGTATACGCCTGCGCATACAAGCGTACCCACGATAAGTGCCGCTATCGAATTGACAAAAAGTGATTTTATCGCCAATCCGCACAATGCCATTATAACACCCAAAAGCAGATTTAAGCCAACATTTTTTTCAAGATGTAATCCGCATATTTTGAAATAAGATATATATGCACATAAAAACGCGGTTGCCGACATGCCCAGCGAGGCTATTGCCGCGCCGTTTATTCCTATATATCTCACAAGCACCAACGATAAAGCAATCTTAACCATAATTGCACAAACAAGACTTAAAACTGCATATTTGGTTTTATCAAGTGCCTGTAACAGCGAAATATATATCTGCATAGTTGCCAGCAACACGACGTTTGCAGACACTATTCGCAATAGATTTACCGCAATAACAAGATTCTGTTCGGACAAGGCAGGATAAATTAAGGTGATTATGTTTTTTGAAAAAACCGCAAAATAAAACGCAAACGGAATCCCGAACAAATATGAAAGCTTGATGCTTAAACCGCTTTTTAGCATAACGGAGGATACGTCGCGCTTTACCCTCGACACCGATACCGACGGCACTATTGCGACCGCAAGCGACATTATAGCAACCACAGGCATATTGACAAGAGAATTTACAGGGCCCGAAAGCAATCCGTATTGTGCGGTTGCTACGGATTTGTCAAGGCCTTTAAGCTTGAGCATATTTACGACTATCACGCTATCAAAAAAATTGGACAACGGCATAAGCACGGCAACTATCGCAATCGGGAAGGCAATCTTAAACATATCCCTTGCCTCGCCCGCACTTAATTTCAACAATTCCTTATCCGCTCTTTTTCGCCTGACAAGATAAGTAATCAGCATATAAATCACGGTAACGCATTCACTCGCGCTCACACCGAGCAAGGCTCCGCATACCGAATAAATCACACCTCTGTTTCGCAACGCATAAGAGGCTCCGATTCCCACACAAAGCTTCACCACCTGCTCTATAACGTTTGAAAGCGCAGTCGGAAGCATATACATCTCCCCTTGAAACCAGCCGCGAAAGCCTGCGATTATACACACAAAAACAATGGCAGGCGAAATAACCATAAAGCCGAGATATGTGTCTGCATTTCCCTGCGCGACGGCGAATACTTTGGAAAGTCCCAGCATCAAAAGCGCAAATATCGTTCCCGACGCAACAAGCACCAGCATTGCACAAAACAAATACTTCTTTGTAGGCTCGCCCAAAGCTCGTTTTTCGGCAACCAATCTTGAAAGCGCCGTGGGAACACCGGCAGTTGCAAGCACCATAAACAACGCATATACAGGGAATACAAGTTGATACATACCCATACCCTCCGCGCCCAGCACGTTGGTAAGCGGAACGCGATACAGTGCCCCGAGCATCTTTGCAACAAGGCTTCCGATTGCAAGCACCGCGGCGCCGGACGTAATATGCTTTTTCAAAGTCGCTTCGCCGTTTTGTCTAATTCTCGGCATACTATGACAACGACGCTTCGATAAGCTCTACGCAAAAATTCAAATACGCTCTTGCAACGTCGCTTGGCAAACAATCCAGCATGAGCATTGCATTTCCCACAAAATCTCCGCCGACAATTATCGGCATAACCACAACGTAGGCGCAAAGGCATTCTCTGTCTTGAAACATTCCCTTCAAATCGTCGCCGTGAAAAATAGATTCCGAACGTTCTCTCAAACGCTCCACAAAAGCGTCCGAAAACCTTGCTCCATCATAATGCCTTTTATTTTTCCCCTCCGCAACGGCAACGCAATCCGCGCTTGCAAAAATCACATCCGCGCGAGTTGCACGCGACAATGATTTCGCAACCGATTTTACTAGGGCGATAACACTTTCAAACCCGCCGTATTTGCGCAAAACCAAAGCGTCACCGCTTGAAGATATTTCCATTTCGTCCCCCACCTGCAACCGCATTGTACGTCTCATTTCTTTGGGTATGACTATACGCCCCAGCTCGTCGATTCTCCTGACAATTCCCGTTGCCATAACGCCTCCATATTCCTTAACTGCGCAATACCTAACCGCACACGCATTTTAAGTAGTATTTTTCAAAACCCCGCTAATATTCACCCCCTTCAGACATTTTCCCGGATCGCCACAAAGCCCTTAAGTCATTTCACAACAGACGCAAAACTTCTTGATGTATCATTTTGAGTTGAAAAAGTAAAATCTAAAAGCGACGCAATATATGAAACTTCGAGTATAATACGCTTATGTATCCTATAAATACCCAAATATTACTAACGCGCACCGAAACTCTCTAAATACAATTCTTAAAAAGTTTAATCGATAAATTATTGTGAGTTTTAGTATTCAAAAAAAACAAATGTAAGCGCAAATAAAAA
>CAZUZK010000035.1:0-2262 GCA_964624745.1 uncultured Bacteroides sp.
CATTGAAACTGCTTCGATTAAATAGAATAAACTGATTCTCTCCATTTACAGTATAGGAATACTCTTCCGGCAGGGAATATGCGAATGGAGAATCACAGCTCACCTTGCAAGAAAATGCCCAAGGCATATCTCCGTATGTGATAAGTTTCAGCTCAGAAATGAAACAGCGATATCGGAATGACTCCATATCATCTTGGATGATGGTAAGCCATTTTCGTTTGTTGTGACCCGTCAGCCACGCTGCCACTGTCTCCACCTCATATCTGTCAATACTTGTGTTTGCATCAATCGCATCCATATTTGCACCAAACACAAGCGTATATTCAAGAGACTGATTCTGCACCAGCCCATAGGTCAGAGCATCATATCGTCCGGGGATTCTGTCTTCGACAAGCTCTCCATTTTGAAAGCTGACATCCTCCTGTCCATTTGAGCCAAAATGGTAAACCATAAGCCCGTATTCGGAGCAGGGGATACCATCAAAAATAAACTCTGTGCCCCAAAAAGCCATAGTTCACCTCCTGTTGTTTACTCAAAAATAACAAAGCCTTCCAGGTTGTAAATATCCCCTGGCGTTAACCTTTGGTCACCAAGGTCTGTCTCTGTAAGAATGACCGGCTCAATATCCAATTCCACATCAGAATGACACAGCTCTTCAAATTTTTCTTTGAAACTTGCACATTCTTCCGGTGTCTGAAAATTTATATTACCGTCATTGGAGAGAACTCCACGAAATTTATCAAGATATTTCTTTTCCTCGGATGCTGCGAAGTTGTAGATTTCCTCGGTAGCAATATATATTTTATAAATTGCTCTTGCTTTTTTAATAGGAAGGTTCAAATCTCTCATTTTAATCAGAGACGGGAATGCTCTGTTGATCTTTTCTTGTGTCATATTTCATTCCTTTCTTTCTTGTAGGAACTCATCAACCAAGCTTAGACAAATACTCGTCTGCATCTTCTATATAGATGCCTTTTGCCAAGCCTTGTTCGATAATATCTCTGTCTGTACGGTTTAATTTTTGCTTTAATACATCTGGCGTAAAACAGAGCATACCAAATTCGCCGCCAGACTCGACATAGCGCATATGAGAATCCCATAGCGCCTGTGTGCTATCACGCACTTCCTTAATTAAAGTAGCTGCTTTCATAATGTATCTCCTTAGTTGTTGGAATACCCGACAACAATTCCCTTAACAACATACAATAGCCATTGGTCAATTGTGTTATTCATGTATGGGATTGAGTCAGAAATACCTGTATATGTCGCCCAACCTCTTGTAGAACAATAGCCATAGATCGTCAATTTACTCACATAGCCAAGAGAAACTTGACCACTGCTATTTACGCTAAAGTTGCCGATGGAAATTGAGCAGCCAGTCAAACTACCACCGTTAATTTTGCTAGCAGACAATGTACCGCTTGTAATGTTGCTTGCGTTTAGGTTCTTAACCGTAATCTTACTTGCGTCAATTGTACCAGAAGTAATTTTGTTTGCAGATAAGTTGGGAATTCGAACTGCATCGAAAGTACCTGATGTGATCTTGCTACAATTTAACTCTGGAATGCGACTTGTGGTAAATGTACCGGAAGTAATCTGGCTTGCAGGCAACCCGTTAATTTGTGATGCGCTGATCTTACCAACAGTAATACTGTCAGCCCTCAAATTTGTTACGGTAATATTGTTGCAATTCAAAGTGCCGCCTGTAATATTGCTTGCACTCAGATTCGTAACTTTGACGGTATTGCCATTGATCGTACCAGATGTAATATTGCTGGCGTTCAAATTTTTGATTGTAACATCAGTGGCATCAATGGTACCACCACTGATTCTGTCAGCAGACATCGTACCGGCAGTAATCTTGCTGGCGTTCAGACTTGTAATGTTTGCGTCGCTGACTTTCAATGTGCCATTCTGAATCTCACACCCGCCAATTTGCCCGCTGGTTGCTGTGATGTTACCGGAAACACTGACATTATTGGCGTAAAAGTATCCACTCTTATTTGCACGAATATAATTAGATGCATTGCCGAGAGAAATCCCATCTGTACCAATATAGATGCCCTGTGTATTGTTGGAATACGATGATTTACCATTGTAGATTGCACTGCTGCTAATTGTCCAACCCTGCAACGGTTGACCAATATAGCCGCTGGTTGCTGTGATCTTTCCTGTGAACTCACCGGCACTCGCATAGATCGTACCCTTAAGTGTCAAATTGCCATTGGTATCCGCATAAAACAGCTTTTTGGTATCATCAAT
>CAZUZK010000035.1:2362-17558 GCA_964624745.1 uncultured Bacteroides sp.
TTATTGTTGAGCCAGACTTGTTTCGGTTCATATGTGTCGTGAGCATCGCTTGTCCACTTACGCAAACGGATACCCGAATCTCCCCAGGAAATGGCCTGGTCTTTGGAGGACATGATCGCATTCTTGGAAACATCCAGTGCAGTTGTCATGAAGTCCTTGACCTTTGTGGATGCACCGCTATCCATAAATGCGGAATAGCTGTACTTGTTAAGGTCTACGCTTTTCCCCATTGATACACTCTGTTCCAGCAGATCAGCCAAAAGGAAAGAACTGTCATTTGATGTGTAGGTATCGCTGAACTCAAGGGTCATACTGTCAGGAGAATCAAATTCAAACTTAAGACCAATACAGATTGGTGCAAGCGTTTCGTCCTCGCTGATACCGACATAGATTTTCTCTCCATGTCGAAGCTTATTCTTAAAATCCTTAAACTCCTCAATGCCGAGGAAGTTGGAACTTGTGATACCGAAAGTGTATGACGGTTGGGAAATTTTCGTAAGAATCTCATTGCCATACTCAAATAGATCCCACGCAACGGCTCGCTTTTCGTACTCACTTGTATTCCTGGTGAAATACAAATAACCGCTTGCAATATTTGCCGTCAGAGAAGACCCGTTCATCATATCCGGCGTATCTGCACCAGTTGTCAAATTGTGAGATACAGACTTTACAGTGCCTGTAACAGAGAAACACCCCTTGGGAAATTCTGTTTCACCGGTTACACCTTTGCCGAGATAGGCTGTCATAACAATGGTATTATCAGTTGCTTTTTCAAATGCAGCGCTGATAACTTCGGCATCAATAAAGTTGCTCACAACCCGCCCACCCTTGATATCATAGATATCTTTGTTTTGGGCGTTTGTCACCTTGGAAATAGTAGCCCCTGTCACTTTGATTGATATATTGGAAACACTGTTTCCAGTATCTTCATCTGTGTATGAATCCGTTTCCTGAACAACAAAGCTACTCTCAGAAACAGCATCGTCCTTAAGGTATCGGTCAAGCTGGAGGTATTCTTCTTTGGTAAAGAATGACTCAAATTTTGTTGCCTGATTGATGTTGACGAGCTGCTTATACACACTCTCAGCGTCTGCTTCAATGTCCTTAATCTCTGCTTTCTTGGCACTGATTTCAGATTGCTTAGCACTGATCTCACGATTTTTTGAGTCAAGACTACTTTGTGTATCCAAGTTACCTGCGATTGCCTGAATAATAACAGCCTGCTCGTTTTCAAGCGATGTCAATTCCGCTTCAAGCTCAACAAGAGCCGCCTGCTCCGTTGTTTTTCGCATGATCTGCAACGCATATTCAACAGACAGGTTATAATACTGCTGCTGATAATTCTTATATGTGTCTTTCCATCCGTAGTATTTGTCAATGAGAGACTGGTCAAAATTATCCGTATTCATAAAATAATCCAGATTGATAATCTGATTTGTACCCATAGGGTTCACATCACGAATATTAACTCCGTCCGCACCATTAACATCCAACCGAGTGACAATCGATTCTGTGTTTTCTTCAACTGTAATCTCATCCGCAAGATTCTGATTGGAAATATACACGGGGTTAGTTGGCACAGTGGATGACGCGCTTTTAACATTGATGCGCCGTGTCATTGTATCAAAGTCAAAAATGCAGTTGTAAGAATCCTGTATTGTGCCCTTGATAAAGTTATAGAGATTTTCGTCAGATACTTCGAATGTCCGATACTTTCCGACCAGTTCGCTATCAATAGAACCGAGACTCCATGAAGGCATCATATCAAGAATAATCTGCATCAATGTGCTGTCCGGTGTAACAGGATTCCAAAAATTGTAGGTAGAACTTGCAAGAGAAATCTTTTTGAATGTGAACTCATATTCAATTGAGTAACCCTTGCAAGCCTTGATTTTCTTTATGCCGTCACCGGTCTCTTTCGGGTTCATCAAAATAAATTGCCCAATATCCTGCAGCTCAACGACACGCATACCAATCACTGCATCATAGTGAGGCGTCGGTTCTCCATCGATCCATGCTGGGATATTGAACTCAATCACAGAGGCTTCGTTATACTTAATATCGGCAGTGATGTTCATAGCCGAACCAAGTGTACCGATAGGCACGCCTGTAGTATTCTTCAGGATTAGTACGGGTTGTTCCTGAAGATCCAATTTGGAAAAGTCCACTACCATATTACGGTAAAACCTCCTTTACTTAACGATAGAGGGGAGACACAGAGTCCCATGTCTCCCCATAATTCTTTATGGCTTCAATCTTGCACCACGAGTGCTGCTAATGCCACGGCGTTCGAACGCACTATACAGTTTTTCAATCGCTGTATCTGCAATTTGTTCACCATAGCTTTTAGCGTCCGCATCAACCATTTCACCGTTGTGGCTAATATCAACTTGGATGTGTGGCTCAAACACAAGGCTCTGACTATTGGAAGTAATATTCTCTGTTGCGCCACCAACCATTGATCTGAGTGTGCCTGAGAGATCCGGTAATGTCAGAGAACCGATTAAAGTACCAAGCTTGCTTGCAAGCTCTGCTTGGAAGTCAATAATCTTATAGAGAACCTGTTGCTTACCGTCGTTCAGGACAATTTCGCCCTTTTCAAGAAGGGCAAGCGTTTCGTCTTTGCCAACATTGCTTTCATCCACAACGCCACCAGTATGGTATTTAGGAATGGAGTTAATTACAACACCACCAGAAGCAATGCCGCTCATAGCTGCACTATAGTCGTTTACAGCTTGTGCCGCACGAATCCATGCGTTGGCAATGTATTCATCGACGGATGCACCGACCGTTGCATTATTTCCAAGAATTGTCTGATAGAAGGCGTTCCAGAGTTCTTCCGATTCCGTAACAGTATTGCGCATGATTTCAATTTCATCTGCACGCTGCTGTTCGTAATCTTCGGCCATCTTGTCAAGTGCATCAATCTGTGCATCGGTGGAATGGTCTTTCTGTGTATCGGCAAGATCCTTCTGCTTTTCGGCAAGTTCTTCCATCAGGGAAGCACGCTCTGCCTGAGCACTTCTACTATCATCCAAGGCAAGCTGATCGATGCGAGCTTGCAAATCTGCGATTTCTTTGACTTTTTCAGCAACATCTGCCTCATAGTCATATTCATCCTTTGCAGACTCAATTAACTCTTTGCGCAAATCAATGATTTTCTGGTACGACTCAACCTGCTTATCGTAGATTTCCTCGATGTAATCGATGATTTTGTTCTTGGTATCCAAAATGGTATATCCAAGATCTTCGATATTTTCGGCTGCGTCGGCATTATCGTCATTAAGCTGCTCGGTTGTATCAATCAGTTCTTCAGTCTCTTTTCTGAGCGCATTCGTGGCTTCCTGAAGTGTTTCGTATTCACCAGCAGAGGTTGCGGTCAACTCGTTAAGATGCTCAAGGTTCTTGATAATTAGCTCGTTATTTGCTGCGTCATAAGACACATCAAATCCAAGACCTCGCAGGGCGCCGATATTCGCCTGAATGGTTGCCTGCTTGGCGGCCATCAGATTTTTCTCGGCTTCGATCTCTTCTTTGTAAACATCAATCAATCCGCTTGAAAGGAAAATCTTTTCAGACAAATCCTCAGTGTGTTCAAGCTTCTTTTCAAGAGAATTGCGGCGCTTTTGAACCTCTTCCAGTCGTTTTAGAGCCTCATAGTATTGGTCAATTGCAGCAATATACTCTTCAACGAGTTTTGTTTTTTCTTCTTCCTCTTTGGCGGCATCTTTCTCTGCCTGCTCATTTTTCTGGTTGGTTTTCTCACCAACAATAGAAGAAGTGTTATCGACCAGATTTTTGAAGCTTTCAAACGGAGTGTTGCGTAGAGCTTCAAGCGTGGCAATTTGCCCATTGATATTGGCGATAGCATTCTCATAATCTGAGATATCCAGTTCAAGATCTGCGATATACTCATCCAAAGAAATTTGCTTGGCCTGATAGTTATACTCTGTGCCGACAAAATTACCGTCGGAGGCAGAGTAATCGTAAGAACCAACATATACGCCAGAGCCACCACTAAAAACAGAATAGCTGGAGCCATCGACCACACCGTTTGCCATGCCTCGAATTGCAAGCGCAGTTTCGTGTGCTTGTTTGGCAATGTCTGCGATGCTCAGAGACGAATTTTTAGCGTTAATGTAAATGGCTTGTGCCATATTATAAGCCATCTGTGCTGAGCCTTCGTCCATGTTCTGGAAACATTCCATTGCAATGCGAGTAAACTCTTCCTCATTATCAGCCATTGCAGCCGTAGCAAGCTTGTACGCAGTAGCTTTATCGATTTCCATTGCAATAAGCGCTTCTGCGAGAGCATTACCCGTATTCAGCTTATACATAGCCTCTTCTTGGGTAAGTGAGCTTTCACCGTTAACAACTGCTTTTGCCAATTCCAACTGTGCGGTTGCGTTTTCTTTCTTTGCTTCCAGAACAGCCTTGTCTGCTTCCAGCTTTGCTATCTCACTATCAATCTGTGCATCAAGCTCAGCTTTCTTTCCTGCAATAAATGAGTTGACAACAGCTTCATTTAGAGCAAGCTCTCCATCTGCCGTAACTTGCGCATTGTTAAGAATTTCGGGATATGCCTCAGCATACTCAAGAATTTTCTCAAGAGAGAATGTGAAGCCATCGGCAACGGCGTTCTGCAAATTGTACAATCCTGCATAGGAAGTAGCGACAGAATCAATTACATTGGCAACATTTTTGAAGTTCTCTAATGCCTGATTGTATGCGCTGATATCGCCTGTGATATCGCCATAAATACTTCCGTATACTGCCAGCAATCCCTGGTTTTCTCTGATAAGATCTGAATTTTCTGCCATTGCGGCATTATTTTCTTCAATGGTATCGTTGTAACCTTTAATTGCGTTATTGGCAGCATTGTAATTTGCCCAATCGCCTTCTTTTAGATAGTATTCCGCTTCCTGTTTTTGAAGCTCAATACTCCTCTCCAGCTCTTCGTTTTTCTCTGCCAGAACCCTATTCTGTTCATTGAGAGAATAGATTTCTGACTCAATTTCGGTCATATCATGAAGCATCTTGGCATTGGCGTTTTCTTTCCAAGCGTCGGTGTTCAGTTTCAAAACACCATTCTCTTCATAAATATAATCGAGATAATTTTCCTCAGCAGCTGCAAGTGCGGCAATTGTTTCAGCAGTCAGTCCATGACCACTTGCCATATCTGCTTCTGCGGACTCCAATGCGGAGTAGGCAGTTTGCAGCTTAGACATCACATCGGTCAGAGCGGATATTTGCTTTTTGTAATATGTAGCAGAATCGCCTGCACTTACAAGTTCATCGGCATAGAACTGAGCAAACTGTGTCTGATTTCTCAGAATGTTGTCAACTGCATTAGCGATATCCTCGTCTGTCCCAATAAACTTTCCGCTCTCCTGAGCGGCAGAAACAACGCCGTCACGATACGCATCAAATTCCTCTTTTGTCGTCGGCAGTTCTTTTCCAATCAGCCCTTGCAGCATATACTGCTGTGCAAGGTTACTGTTCAACTGCCCGATGGCAGTATTATAAGCATTGGCAGACGATGAAAGCATATTGTACTTTTCGTACACAGCTTCATACAACACATTGTCACTACCGATTTCGTTGGAGATAATATCAAGCATATCCCCAAGTTCTTTGTAGGCATTTAATACGCCATCCACAGTGGACAAGTCATCGTAAAGCCCTGCAAAGAATGCAAAGCCTTGCGAATATTTGCTTCCATCATCATCGGTGTAAGTTGAATAAGAGCCTGAGCTGATAAGGCCGGCTTTCTCAAGCGCCTGCAATCCTTTATACAGTTCTTTTTGCTCGTCTCGGTTCTTTTTGCCAGTTACACTGCTTGAAATGGAAATTGAGTCAGAACCAAAGAAGCCCTCGTCAGCATCATCAATCAGTTGTTCCTTGTATGCATTCAACCCACCGCGTAGATCGCGCTCTGCCGATTGCAGCGACTTAATAGACGCAGCCTTAATAGCATCCGTAAGATTGCCGTATTTTTCAACCAGTTCATCAATTCGACCCTTTTCCAAGTCGAGTTTTTTGATGAGTTCGTCATGTGTTGAAAGCAGATCATCCTTAGCAGATGCATCTGTTTTGACAGCATCCGATAATTCCAGGTACTTGTTGGTAAGGTCGACAATCTCGTCGCTAAGTTCACCTGCTGAATTTGCTGCATCAATAGCAGCATCTCGCTGTTCCTGTAACTTCTGCTGATGCTTACTGTAAATTGCAATAGCTGCGGTAATAACAATTGTCAATGCGCCAATTGCAAGCTGTGCAGCAGATGCAGAAATGCCAAGAGCTTTCAGTGCCGCATCAAATCTTGAAACGCCCGGAACTGCTAATGCTGTTCCACTCTTAAAAGACTTAATAACAGCTGGCAAACGACTAATTGCTGTGATAACAGTGGTAACAGGAGAAATCAGTTTCTTAAAAGCATTTGGCAGAGTAGTGCCTATAAGCACTTTAATTGCGTCCAGCTTAATTGCGGCCAAGATGCCGGCAGTAGCTATCAAAACCGTGTTCAGTCCACCGACAGACTCAATTAGTTTCGCTACAGAATTTAATAGTGTCAATAAACCTGTTCCAAAATCAACAATCTGTTTAACAAAGTTTGAGTCAATCAATGTGGTAGACAGCTCTTGGAATGTCGCCTTGAATTTGGATACTTTACCCTCAATAGAATCAAGGTGTTTTTCGTTTTCTGCCAATGCAGAGCCAGCCGCATTTGCAGAATCGGTAAGAGCGGCTTCTGCAATAGTGAAGTTCTCAAGTAATGCAGCCACAACATTAGCGTTTCGCTTGCCACCAACCATTTCCAGAATGTTGGCTTTTGTCAAGTCGGTCAATTCATCCCAAACTTCAGAGAGTTCTTTCAAAATCTGATATGTAGACTTGAAAGTATCTTCGTCAATTTGAATATCAACCTTATTGTTTGTAAGCTGCAACAACTCTTCGCGCAGTTCAGACACACTGGTTGCCATGCCATCTGTTGCTTCGCCAGCATCCTCTGCTTCGGTCTTAGCCGCACGCAGATACATAGACACTGTCTTGAGCGTTGTGCCCACAGTTTCAGGATTTTGAACAATTGTATTAGCGGCAGCAGCCAAGGCAATTGTTTCGTCAAGTGTGTTATTTGCCGCTTTCATTGCAGCAGCAGAACGAAGTAATACCTCGCCGACACCTTCAGAAGAAATGGCAAAGTTGTTGCCAACCTCATTGAACTTATCGACGATAAGCATGACCTCATCAGGACTGATTTCGTCACTAAAAGCCTGCAGTGTGGCGATAATGCTTTCCGATGCCTGCGAAATATCTTCAATGCCATCACCGACATTTTTATATACAATAGCAGCATCTGCCAACTTTTCGGCATCTTCCAAGTCGAAACCAAGTCGTGCAAAATCAGCACTTGCAGTCACAACATCAGCCAATGTTGCACCGAGCTTCTTTGCACGGGATGCCGCATTGTCAAGGAACTTGTTGTAAGTAGCTTCTGTTTCATCTGTTACCTTACGAAGTTCCGTCATAGCTGTATCAACTTCAACAACGACGCTAACCATTTCCTTTAATGCACGGTATACCTGCATGATAATTTGAGAAATAGTCAGCCACGATGTGAATTTGGATGCAAGTCCACCAACATGATCGGCAAATGTTTTTGTGTTTTCGCCGGCCTCTTTAATTATGGTGGAGGAATTGCTGATTTTGGTTTTTAGATTTCCAAATTTATCGCCAAAATCGTCCACAGCAGAACCGCTTAATAGTAATTTTGCCCGTAGAGCCCCCAATTCAGCAACATATTCCTGGAGATTGGCATATTCATTACTTGTCTTACCGTTTTTGGACGCTCCCCATGAATCCATGTTTTTCTTTGTTTGGAGAATGAGAGAGTTTACCTTTTCAAGCTGTGCGCGGTATTCTGCCTGTGCTTTGGCAGCGGCTTCCGCCTCTTCTTTTCGAGCTTGCCCTGCTTGTTTGGCGGCTGCTTCCGCTTGTTCATGAGCAATACGAGCCTGGGCGATTTGAGCTATTTCATTTTGAAGAGCAATCGCTTCCTGTTGTAATGCGGCAAGTTTTTCACTTGAAGCAACAGCACCGGAGTTCTTGACTTCCTCAATCTTCTGTTTCAGCTCAGTATATTTTTGTACAATCGCATTGAGTTGCTCAGTATCGGCGATAGCGTTCTTACCGCCCGGCAATACTGTTTTGTATGCAGATGATAGTGAACTCATCGTCTCTTTCAACACACTCATTTGTGCATTGAACCGATTTACCTCATCCTGACCACGGGCAGCAGCATCTGCGATATTGTCAATCTGCGTAGCAATCGTACCTGCGCCAGTCGGATCGATAAGCCCAGTGATTGAAACACCATTTTTGATACTAAGGGAATTGATTACATTCTGCAGATCCTTTCTCAGCTTTGTTACCGCTTGAGAACAATCGATATTTGTAATCTTGATCGGCGATTTATTAAGCATGGTTTGTGCGCTTGTTCTCACACGATCCATATCTTTCTGCAGAACGACAAACTTATTGCTGATTTTGATTTGTTTGGTTAAACTGTTTATCTGTTCATTAAACTCTGCCTTCGCAGCAGTAGAGCGATCAACAGACAGTTTAACCTTTGCGCCAAAACCCGCCATATTCTCACCGTCCTTTGCAAAACGAACAGACTATCATGCCTGCTCGCCAGAATTATTTATTGAGTTCCTGCCGTATCGCACGGCTAATTTGTGAACTTCTATCTATTTCCTTTTGTGCATTACCAATAGCAGGGCGAGGAAAACCTCCATGCCATATACCCATATTCCCAGTCTCCAACAGTTTCAGAAAAGCACCTGGGTATCTGTTACGAAAACTCCAACCCTTAACAATTGCTGGGGAGGCAGTTACATTACTTGTGATCATAATCTCGTCCGCTGCAGAAAACTTGTGATAAATAGCACCACGCTTTAGAAGAAGTCGACGCCGTTTATATGTAGTAGGTTCGCCATCTGTAGTGACCCAGCCATTTTCTTTTGGCGTATAAGCCCCATATATATCGGTTTCAATATGCTTTCGCACGATGTCTTTAGCAATAGGAGCAACAGCTTTGTCCAAAATAGTTGTACATCGTTGTTGCGCAGCTTCCGTCAGCGTGTCCCAGCTATCGTAATTTTTGGACATTTGAGCAACCCCTTTTATTTGCTAACTTTTTGGATGGAGAGTACCTTATCGGAATTATTTTCCTCTGTGTTGTTCGTATGCTGCATATCCAGTACGGCCTTTACAATTGATTCATCCGTCACGCTGTTCATTTCGGAAAGATTCTTGACAACCCGATTAAAATCATCGCCACTAATATCTCCAAACACAGAATTGACCTGCTCAATCGCATCAGACAAACGAATCATCATTTCATTAGCCTTAATTGCCGCAGATGTTTCGATTACTCTCAATTCATGTTTAATGCGGGCATCAATAGCCTCCTTAATTTCGTAAAGCTGAGAGCGGTCAATATGTTCCATAACTTGTTCCAGTGCATTTGTTCCATAAACAAGTTCGTACTGCTTTTCTGCATTTGAAGGCAGGTTGAAATTTGCATAAGTTGTCAGGATTTCGGAATGGATCGCAAACTCCTTAATTTCAGGGGTATATGTTGCGGTTTCTGCATCAATACAAGAAGACACCACATTCTCAACAAACTGCATCATATCTTTCAGGGATAGTTTACGACGGATAGTAATATCGACATCTTCTGCTCCATTCAGAGGAACAACAATAACATTTTCTTTCATAACACTTTCCAGCTTATTGATGGAAATGCGAGTCTCTTTCTTAGCCATGATTCATATCTCCTTTATTTCTTCTTTTTGCCTTTGCTTGGGTTGGCAATTTCAATAATATTTGTCACATAAAAACCAATGGAAATAGCATCTGCAAGATTATCGTTTTCTGTCTCAATACCAAATTGATCTTTTACAAACTGAATAGATAAAATCTTCGATTCTTTCTTACCAGTTAGTTCAACAGATAGAACTTGCTCTTTAATTTCCTTGGAATTTCGGCCTCGTGCCTTGCAAAAGTTCTGCCACTGTGACGGGGCGACATATCCATACAAGTATTCGTTCTTCTCAAAGAGATTCACGAGTACGCCCTGTAGCTGTGCCAGCTTCTTGAATGCCTGGACATTTGCACGAAGCTGAATGTCCTCAATAAAGACAGCGGAAATGTCATATGATTTCAACAGGGAAGTGACAAGCTCTTCAATGTGCTGTATTGCCTTTGCATATGTGTATTTCTTGCTGTCAAAAGAAAAAGTGCCGTATCCAATCAACTCTTTCTTTTCATAATCAAAAACAGACCATGCACCGTTTCGCGCTTGGTCAATTGCTAAAATATTCAGGTTTCATCACCGCCTAATAATAGAAAAAAGGGAGGGGGAGAATTGCACAACCTTTTCTCCTCCTCCCATATTTGGTTATTCAGTGACTTCGATGTCCTCAGACTCCGAAACTGCTGCATCAGTAGGGGTTTCTACCGCGTCAATACTTTGTTTCAGTTCCGGCTCGGTTTTCTCAACCTTTTTCTTGCGGGGAAAACGCATTACCGCAGTTTCCTCCACAGGCTCCACAATGCTTCGTGAAGCAGTAATACTATCGAGGTACTTCATGCCGCATTCGGGGGAACACGCCACTTCGCGCCAATTGAACACCTTGCTACCAGTTCGAACACTCTGACAAGCTTCATATTCGGCACCGCACACTCTGCAAATCTTTCTCTGCTTCGGCATTTTTAATCACCTCAACAATTACTCAGCGTCAGGGGTATCTTCACCGAAAATAGTGTAAGTCCACAGAGCACCGCTGGTACCACAAGCACCCGCCAGGGAACGCGCTTCAAATGCATGAACGCTCTGACTGTCGCCCATCTGGATATCAAAGTTGCCGTTGAAGTCTGCCTTGGGGATATAGAACTGCACACGGTAGATGTTTGCACACTTGTCCTCAGCAAAGGCATCGATATACAGGGCAACCTTCTCAGAATACTGGTCAGACAGGTTCTCCAGCACATTGGCCTGAATGCTGCGGAAATAATACACAGCAATTTCGGTACCATCAGCAACATCGCCGGTGTTGAAGGTAATAGTCTTTGTTTCGGGCGCATATGTAAACACGCCGGTAGCAACTTCGCTTCCCTGTGTCAGCTCTTCACCAAGAGTACCGTCAGAATTGCGGAGATATACAGACTCAATCTCATTTCCGGCAGTACCAACGGCCTTATAGCTGGTAACAGCCTTATTACCGGAAACAGTCAGATAGTCAGGGAACATGACAGAAGTTACGCCGCTCTTGAAGGTATTGCCGACCTGAGTCTCCAGCATACCACCGGAAATCAGACCGTTGTTACCACTTACAGTAACAGCCTTGTTGCGCTTCAGAGTATTCAGCAAACGACCCTGCTTACCGGTGATGTCAGTGGTCTCCTGAGTGTTGGCAATAGTCGCACTCTGCAGCTCATCCAGAACCCATCTGAACGCACCGGAGACAATGTCAAACGCGGTAATGGTCTCAAGACTGGTAATGGTGATGTCATTAACATTGATCATTGTTTTCATCCTCCTATTTTGATGTTAGCCAGTTCAGTTGATCCTGGCTTAGCTCTTTTGCATTGATTGTGCCTGCATAACAACCGATCATAGTGTTGTCGTAATTGATTTTCTTAACGATCTGGTAAACACTTGCGTTGAACTGGTAGATGGTAAGGTCTAAGGTTCCCTCATACCCATACTTATACTGTTCTGTGTTAACCATTGAAACAATAAGATCCTCTAACTGCGACTTATATGGTCTTCTTGCAGCTCGACGCTGTTTTACCCTGGCACGCTCAATCATATATTTTTTGGCTTCTTCGTTAGCCGGTTTTCGATCATTCTTTTCGAGGTGGTTGATCTTTCTGATTACCCTGCAAATCTGATCGTGTATTGCTCTGTCAATCACAATGCTATTTTCTTGGTCTATTAAGACTACATTTCCATTTTGCTGATTGACCGCAGTCTCAAACTTGGACAAATCAAGATCTCCGAAGACAAGACTTGTGTCCATTTTCTTGATTTCCTTAAAAAGCATCAAGAAGAGTTCAAACGATGTTATTTGTGAAAAATCGACACCGATGTCATCAAGCTGAACCATAAAATCTGCGGGAGTAGCAGTAACTGCGGTAATCAAACCGTAGTATGCAGCCTCGTTCTCAATGATTTGTCCAACCGTTGGAATGGTAATAGAAATCGATTCGTTTACAGGGTACGAGCGGGCATAAAGGTAACCTTTACCCACGCTGTTTCCTGTTGGCAGGGGGACGCTTAGATGGGCTTATGCGATTAAAGTCCTTGGCAGAATAAGTTAAAACTCTGCCCTGATAGTCTGTAATCGGGGAAAACCTACCCACTGAATACAGATTCAGTTCACCAAGCCCAAAATAACGGCTGCCATTCAGCTCTTTATTGATTTCCACAGCCAATTGATCCGTCCGAACGCCACCTTCGTTCAAACGCATTTTGCTTTTGTGTGTAAAGATCCAAACATAAACAACTGGCAGATAAAATGTCTTATCCTCAACATCAGCAATATCTACATCAAAACAGATAAATGTTTTTCCGTCATCAACTGTTTCTGGGACAAACTCATAAGGATAAATCTGTTGATATGCCAGGTCATAATTTGGCGCAGAAGCCTTTTCACTGTCTGTCACAAGATGCACAATCTTATCGTTACAGCACAGCGTTTTCATAAGCTCGTTTTTATAGTCAAAAAATTCATTAAGAAGCATTAGAGCCACACCCCACTTTTCCTGATCTCTTCTGGGGTATTTTCCATTTTCTCTTTGGCATCAGTGACAATCTGCTCAAGCGTGTCACTAACTTGGGTGTCTGGCTTTGAACCTTCCACCCTTGGTTTCCAACTGTAATAGTCAGCAATGCGAAGCTCCACATTATCATCATCAGTCAGATTAACCTCATTCAGAATAAAACGAAACACGCCCTTGCCGTTATACACATTGAAAAGCTTGTTCGGTTTTGTGATCCGATAGGCAAGCACTTCGTCAGAGTCCATATCATCGATCAAAAAGCGTTTTCCACGACTCAATTTGTTCGTGTCTTTGTCTTTTCCAATTGTGACCGAAATTCGTGCGTCACCAATCGCCATCATATCTTCTGTCTTTTCGCCAATCAGATATTTTGTGCCGTCTTCAACAACACACCAACGGCTAATAACATTTCCGTCAATATCAATCCATCGGAGATAGTAGTTGCACCTACGCATTAGTCCCTCAGTATAAAGGGCATGATGTGCATCTACCTCGGTTACAAGCCACTTGGAATTTTCCCACTCAATTATCTCTCCATGTGGAAGAATTTCTCCCGGCATGGAAAAAATCTTCTTTGTGGTATAGTCACCCGTAACATCCTTGATCGACACCTGCTTGTCCTCTCCATTTACCTTAACCGTGTTATAGGATAGAGAGGCAGTAATTTTTCGACTAATGCGACCCTGTGCATGATCCAGCGCAGATTTTCGCTTTGGGTCGCCAACGGAATTGTTGGATACGCCAAGCCGCGCCTCATAAGTGCTCCATACACTCATGTGATCACACCCCCGTTTCGCAATATTTACTCCGCAGTTTCTTACATACAGAGATTGCCTTAAACACCTCGCGTTTTACCACAGATGTATCGCAATCATTTTCGATCAAATACTGCAAGATAGAAAGCAGAGTCAGGTACATAGAGTCATTACCCACCCCTGCCATGAGCCCCTTAAAACCAAGAAGCTCTACCTGAAGGCTTTTCATAAATTCGCTCAGTGAGGGTTCGCCACTCTCCTTAATAGGGAGAATTTTGAAGAACTGATTTACAAGCCCATTCAGATAATGGTCGACCATCTCAATCGGAACATCGTATCCATTTGTAGTAATCATAGAGATAGGTCACTCAAATCTCCGTGGTTATACGAATATTCCCTCATCATATTCGTAAAATCCTTTTTGGAGGTGTTATAGGCGTTGGTCAGTCGATATAGAAGCTCCGCAGGAGAATACTGAGAGAAATCTGATGTATTCAGAACATTCTCCAGATTGTCTGCACGATAAAAATAGGGCTTCATCCACTGAACCAACATACCCTCAGACACGATGTCAACAATCTCGTCGATTTCATCATCGGGGATGGTCGTCTGAAGTTCGCGCACTGCATCGTCGCCAGTAACCAGGTCGTATTTGCAGATCTTATTAAACTGGGCACAGGCACGCTTCATATATCCGTCAACCGTACTATTCCGGTCATAGTCATCAAGCTTGATAAAATCATACTCAGTAACCTTGCCAAGAAAAGCGGCAGTAAATAGATTGTAGGAGACGCTCATTAAAAACACCTCCGTTAATGTTCGATCAATTCCACAGACAGACTTTTCTCAAGAGCAGCAATCACCTTGATAGAATCAATCGTGCCGTCAGCAATAAGCTGTTTAGCACGGAATGCAACAGACTTCTTCTGACCATCGGACAGAGCTTTAACTGTCTTCTCAATTTCATCAGGGGACTTCTCGAACAGCTTATCAAAAGAAGCAGAGTTCAGAGCATACTTGTAATACTGGTTCATACCCAGCCACTCAACGATCTCAGGATCATCAAACAGGAACCAGTTGTTCACGAAAAATGACTTATAGGAGTTCTTGGCGGCTTTCAGTTCAGCCAGTTCAATCTCCTGTTCATCGCCAAATGCATCCCAAATAAAACGCTCGCCAGTCTTCTTGCTCTTGTATACAAGAGTACCATTGAAGCCATTCTTTACAGTGACATACATACTGGGATCAAGGTTCTTCTTGACCTTGTAAGATTTCTTTTCTACTTCTTTGACAGGCGCAATTTCAGCAACCTGCTCCACCGCCTCAACCTCTGCGACTGTTTCAGTACCCAGCACGGCTGCGGTCTTCCGGGTTTTAGTGTTTGTATTGGCCATAACAGTACAATCCTTTCATTCATAATAAGTGGCAGCTCCAATTCGGGGCTGCCACAGAGGTATATTCAATTAGGAAATCTCGTAGCGACCGATACCGGCATTGCCGCCAGCCAGAACGATACCCATACCATACTTCTCGCCGTACAGATACTCCTGAGTGAAGTCGCGGTTCTGAGTGGGATCACCCAGCAGAAC
>CAZUZK010000036.1:0-5475 GCA_964624745.1 uncultured Bacteroides sp.
CGATAAGGAGAAAATTTATGAACAAAGTATTTTTGATCGGCAATTTGACCAAGGACCCCGAGTTGGCATCTACAAACAGCGGCATCAAATTTTGCAGATTTACACTTGCTGTGTCACGCAATTATTCAAAAGACGGCAAGAGAGAAACAGATTTTCTCCCCGTCGTAGTTTGGAGAGCTCAAGCGGACAACTGCGCACGTTATCTCAAAAAAGGTAGCAAAGCTGCAATCTCCGGTAGCATTCAAACAAGAAGCTACGACACGCAAGACGGTTCTCGTCGTTACGTCACCGAAATCGCGGCAGACGAGGTTCAATTCCTCTCCACCAAGAGTGACGACAACGGTTCTGACGACGTCGATTTCGACGACCTCAAGCCCATTGACGAAGACCTTCCATTCTAATTTATTAAGGAGTTACTAAAATGGCTGAAGAAGTAAAAGCACCGCGCGCACCCAAGAGAGTGCCCAAAAAGAAAGTGTGTATGTTCTGCGTCGACCATGTTGAAGACATCGACTACAAGGACGTTGCTAAATTGAGAAGATTTATCACCGAAAAGGGTAAAATCCTTCCTCGCCGTATGAGCGGCGTATGCGCAAAGCATCAAAGAACTCTCGCAGTCGCAATCAAGAGAGCAAGAGTTATGGCTTTGCTTCCGTACAAGGCGGACTAATCGCTGTTGCGATAGCAAAAAGACGTGCAAATTGCACGTCTTTTCTTTTGCAAAACATCTTAGCTCTTTCAATCGACAAGCTTTCGTTCTTCTTATGGTTTGCGCCCTTCCCTTACAAATGCTCTCTTGCCGATAAGCCTGTTTAACGTTATCCTTCAATCAAAAATCGTTTGCGCTTATTCGCGGTTTTATATATACTGTTATTATGGCAAAGAAAAAGAAATCATCTCCGATAAAATTAAAATCCCTGATTATTGCAATAATCGCAATCGTCCTCGTCGTCGCAATCGCGGTTGCGGTGTTATATTTCGCTTTCCCCGAAGCGTGGGAGCAAATCGTCGAAACGTTGCAGGGTTTATCCCCTTCGCAAGACGACGATTTGTCTTGGGGCAACGGCACGCTCCAAGTGCATATGCTTGACGTCGGTCAAGGCGATTGCATATACATAAAGCTCCCCGACGGCAAGGATATGGTCATAGACTGCGCCAACTACAACAACGCAACGTCCTATCGCGAAGAGATTTTTGCTTATCTGAAAAATTATATCGTTGACGGCACAATCGAATATCTTATGCTCACCCACTGCGACAGCGACCACGTATATTTCATGGACGAGCTTATTTACGAATACGACGTGGAAAAAATATTTATGCCCAACGTGCTTGCCGCTCCGACAAACAAAGACCTGCAAGCCGAGATTGACAAGCTCGACACGTCGCGCTTTACCGACGAGGACACAATCTCGTCCGCCGCCTATGCCGAATTTTTCATCGCCGCGCTCAAAGAGCCAAACTGCGAAATCGTGCTAAACATGGACGACAACGACAGCACCACAAACATCGCGATTATCGAGGAAACCTACAGGCTTGTATTCTACAGCCCCACAAAAGATTATTACGACTCGTCCAAGGTCAAATCCGCAGAAGAAAAGAACGCTATTTCCCCTGTCGGAATTTTGGAATACAACGGCAGAAAAATAATGCTCACGGGCGATAGCAACAAAATCAACGAGCCTCTCGTCATGGCTAGAACGGGCAAAATCGATTGCGACGTTCTTAAGGTCGGACATCACGGAAGCGAATCTTCCACAAGTAACGAGTTTTTAGATTGTTATACGTTTGAATACGCAATAATAAGTTGCAACGCAAACAAAAACACCTTCCTACACCCTCGTCAAGCCACTCTCGACAGGCTTGCTTCTCACAATATAAGCGTATATCGCACGGATAACAACGGCAATATCGTCGTCACCGTAAACGAATCGGGCGACATATCGATCGCCGTAGAAAAAGAGTGCGACAACGCGACGAATTTGATAGGCTACACCGGCAAAGAAAAGTGATTTTAATATCCTTAAAACAAAAGCTCCGTGCGATTTTTAACACGGAGCTTTATTTTTAATATAATTCGCTTATCAATATGCCTTTGCGTAATAAATAACGTTATGAGCAGGCTTTCCGCATACGGGGCATACGTCGCCGACGGGAGTTTGATCAAACGGCATACAACGCGACGTTGCCGAATACAACTCTTTGATTTTATCCTCGCATTCGCGATCTCCGCACCACATAGTCTTGACAAAGTTCTTGTTGTCGAGAGCTTCTTTCATTTCGTCGAGAGTATGGCATTCGACAATGTGCGAATGGAGCAATTCGTGTGATTGCTTAAACATATTCTCTTGAATTTCGTCGAGTAATTGCGGAATCTTGCTCTCAAGCTCGTCAAGCGCAACGGCAAACTTGTCGTGCGTATCTCTACGCGCTATCATAGCCTGACCGTTTTCTATATCTCTCGGACCGATTTCCAAGCGAACGGGAACGCCCTTCATTTCCCACTCGTTAAACTTCCAGCCCGGAGATTGATCTCTATCGTCCAATTCAACGCGGATTCCAGCGTTTTTAAGCACGTCCGTAAGCTCTTGCGCCTTTTCCATAACGCCGGCTTTATGTGCCGCCACCGGAACCACTACAACCTGAATCGGAGCAACTCTCGGAGGAAGCTTCAAGCCGCGCTGGTCGCCGTGCGCCATAATCATAGCGCCGATAAGGCGAGTCGAAACGCCCCAGCTTGTTTGATAGGGATTCTTAAGCTGTCCGTCTTTATCAAGATATTTGATTTCAAACGCAGAGGAGAAATTCTTTCCGAGATAGTGCGACGTACCCGATTGCAACGCCTTGCCGTCGAGCATCATTGCCTCCATCGTATAGGTATCCACCGCGCCTGCAAATTTTTCTTTATCCGTCTTTTTGCCGACAAGCACGTCTATGGCAAGCACGTTTTGCATAAATTCGCGATACACCTCGAGCATTTTAAGCGTTTCGTCAACAGCCTCTTGCTCGGTTTCGTGAAGAGTATGTCCCTCTTGCCACAAAAATTCGCTTGTACGAAGGAATGGACGCGTCGTTTTTTCCCATCTTACGACGTTTGCCCATTGGTTGATAAGCACGGGCAAATCGCGGTAGCTCTTCACCCACTTTGAATACATAGAACAAATAATCGTCTCCGACGTCGGGCGCACAACCAAATTTTCTTCAAGCGGAGTATTTCCGACGTGCGTAACCAACGCGACCTCGGGCGCAAACCCCTCTACGTGATCCGCCTCTTTCACCAAATAGCTGTATGGGATAAACATCGGGAAATAAGCATTCTTATGCCCCGTTGCCTTAAAACGCTTGTTAAGCTCTTCTTGAATATGCTCCCAAACCTCATAGCCGTACGGACGTATAACCATGGTTCCCTTCACGGGACCGTAATCGACAAGCTGTGTTTTAAGCACAACGTCGGTATACCATTGCGGAAAATCCACTTCCATATCGGCGATTTCTTTTACGAACTGTTCTTTTTCCTTTGCCATATATGCCTCTATAAATATTGATATATTATATCGATATATCGTGTTGATATTATATACTGTAATTCGTTAGTTGTAAAACAAAAAGTCGAAAATAAAATAAAAGCCGCTTTTTGTCGCAGATTTTTATCGTTATTTCAAGTCGTATTTATGCGCAAATCGCGCCCAAAAGCCGTTCACAATGCGTTATTGTCTCGGTTTTGCGTTTCCTCTTATAGCAAAACGCCCCCGAAGGGGCGTTTATAGGGATTCCAGCGACCTCGTTTTTATTTTGGCAGGAGATGCTGTTTTCCTTATCACGCCGCGTTAACGGCGTGTGTTTGGCAGTAAACAAAAGTATTTGTAAACAAATAACAATCGCGCAACGGCAAGTGCCGGTATAATTCTGTAAAAAAATTATCTCCCCCATGCAGATCGAGAGAGATAATTAACCGCACGCTATACTGTCAACCTGCACGTGCAGTTTTTAATGGAGCACCGATTATTATTGTTTCCTCCCCTCAACCGGTATTTTTATTGTTCGCTTTCGCAAACATTACCCTCCAGCGCATATCGTTTCTTTTGCGCTTTACATATATAAAGAGCGCGTTTTTTCGCTCCTGGCTACAAAAAATCCAAAATTTTTTCAAAAAATTATTTTTTTCGGTTTTTTGTCTAATACTCAATCTTAAAGTAATCCAACCAAGCCTTATATTTATCTTGACAAGACAGACACGTGTCGGTCAAATAACCCCTTTCTTTTTCCCACTCTTTAAGTCCGCGATAATAAAACAACTTGTGGTCTTCATCGATAATAAACGGAACGATATTGTTCGCCAAACATTCCTTGAACATCAAAAGTCTTCCGACGCGACCGTTTCCGTCTTGAAACGGGTGAATGGATTCAAAGTTTTTATGAAACGCTAAAATCTGCACGAAGCTCTTTTGTCCTATCGCATTGTATTCGGTCAAAAGCTTTTTCATTTCTTCTTTTACGTTTTCGGGCAAACAGGTTTCCTTTCCGCTGACTTCGTTCGGAAGCTTTTTATAATCACCTACGTTAAACCAATCCTTTCTGCTGTCACTGGTTCCGTTTTTCAAAATAAAATGCAACTCCTTAATCATGAACTCCGAAAGCGGCTTCATCGCATTATCGATTATATAATCCACGCACTTGAAGTGGTTTGCCGTTTCCACAACGTCATCAATGTTGAGGCTCCCGTTTTCCATGCCGATAGTATTTGTTTCAAAAATATATCTCGTTTGGTCATGAGTTAAGGTGCTGCCTTCAATATGGTTGGAATTAAAGGTAAGTTCGATTTGCGTCTTATGATAAATTCCGCCCTTAAGTCCCATTTCTTTTTGTTCTTTCAAAACGTTTAACAACACGTTATTGTTAAATTGCTTGCTTGCTTCTCTTTGGGGTTTTATGGCGTCTGCAGGAATATTCCACGTTTTACCGGTTAAAAATGCGTCGGGAATCCTACCCTGCACACAATAATTTCTAACCATTCTATCCGATATGTTCCATTTTTTTGCAATTTCAGCAACCGATACGAAATCCATCAAGCATCCTCTTATCTTGTTTTGTTATAAACATATTATATTCCGATATCGGAAATTTATCAACGATTTTACAAGCATTTATTTCCGTTATCGGAAATTTTTTGGGCGTTTAATGGATTTTTATTTCCGTTATCGGAAATTTTATATGCTTTTATTTTAGAAAAAAGGCACCATATCAATCATGATACAGTGCCTAATATTTTATTGTTTTTCAATCGCAATAGCTCTTAATGGAGTCATATTTCCGCAAATGCTATCCGCTATTTTCGTTTACTTTGCCACAAACACGTTTTCAAGCAACTCTACGACTCCGCTATCCGAACTATCCGTCCACGCGGTATAGTTTTCGATAACCACAGTTTTCCCTTCCAGTTCAAAGTATCCGTACAGCTCATGCGAATACACCTCG
>CAZUZK010000036.1:5575-16245 GCA_964624745.1 uncultured Bacteroides sp.
AGGCTTGTCGTGCCGTCACTCAACGTATACGTTATCTCGTTATATCCGAACGCCACCAACGCGTGCATCGCATACCCTGACATAATAACGTAATCGTCATATCCGCTAAGCTCTCCTATATCCGAAAGCGTAAGTCTCTCCACAAAGATTATTACGGGGATATTCGCCGACACCTTCGTCTTCAGTCCTGCATAATTCAGTGTCCCGTTGCTCATGCAAGACGTAAACGTTGCCGTTGCGCCGTTGCGTGTGCAATATGCCTGCAAGCCGCTTTTGAAGTTTGCAACCGATATGCCGGCAGATGTTCCCTGCATATCCGTATATAGCGTCGATATTACACTATTCGTCGTATCGTTGGCACCCTTATATTGATAGAGAGTTCCGAGTTGTCTTCCGGGCGTATAGTCGGGGATTAAACTCTCTACAAATCTATCGTAGTACATAATTATGTTACCGCCCGCAGCAGCCACACAAGCTCCGGTCAAGTCAACCGCATAATAATCCGGCGGTACCGTACAAACCTGATACTTGTTCTCGCTTTTAGAGGTATAGTATATTTGTTTTTGGGTTGTCGTCATGCCCGTTCCGATACCCAAATAATGCGGTTCGTTTTCAAGCGTGCTTTTATTCACCTCGACGCCGTTCGTGAGCGTAAAGCACCCGTTGCTATGCACGGCATATTTGAATTCGGACACATACACTCTTTCGCCTTCAAGCTCCGCATACGGATCCGTCGCGTCGGGCACTATTTCAGTCACCTTAAGAGTGTCCTGAACAAGCACCACTGCATATCCGCTCGCATCGTTGCCCCTATACGCATATATGTAGCCAAGCTCTTGAAGCTCGATGTCGTACACGATGCTTCTATCGACAATCAAATCTCCGACATTGCCTTCCGCGTCAACAGTCTCGCCCATAGCCATGGCAAACAATCTATCGCACTCCTCGGCTATATCCGCCGAAAACGCGTCCGCGACGGCAGGTTGTACAAAAACAGCAAACACAGCCATTGACAAGCACAGGCACAAAACCAGCGCGCAACTTACAATTCCGATTTCTCTCTTCATAGTTCTCTTCCTTTGCATTTTACTACTATAAAGAGTTTTATTTATCCCGTTTCGGCTACAATTTGAAATCCTGCTTCAGCTTGTTTATCGCACGCGTATGCTTTTGCTTGACCGTACTGCGCTTAAGCGACAGCATATCCGCAATTTCGCGAAGGGAGTAGCCCTCCCAATAATACAGATACACAATCTTCTTTGTCAGTTCGTCCGCCAAGCTATCGAACACCTCTCTCACCTGGTCGTCTATAAACACCTTATCGAGAGAGTTCGTATCTGTGGAGCTCGCGTCGTTTTCAAGCTCTGCCAGTTCCGCGCACACCTCGATTCTATTCATATTTTTGACGATATTATCGCAAGAAACAAACACCCACCAGGTCGGATTTTTTATAAATCTGAATTTCTCATAACGCAGAAGCCCCATGAAAAACTCTTGCGCGACGTCTTCAGCCGTAACGGACGGATATTTGCGTTTGATATGTATAAGAATCCTAGGGAAAAAGACGTCATAAATTTTCTCCAACGCCTTACGATTCGTTTTAATTTCCGATAATAAATAGTTGAATTCAATCGGATCCATTATTGCTATTCGCACCCTTGTCTTACAAAAATTATCTTTATTATGTTAACATTTACATCGATTGTCCGTCAATGCAAAATAAACAAAATGTGCGAAATGCCGCGTATATTCGCGCGTTTTCGAGGTTAATTCTCTATCCGTTTGCGCTTTTATTATCCAAATAATACGCGCGTCATACGCACGTGCGCAAGAAAAGCCTTTACATATCTGCTCGGCGCAAAATAAAAAGCGATGCCGTTTGGCATCGCCTTTTATTCTTGTTTCTATTATGCTTCCGAAATTGCGCCGACGGGGCAACCGTCTTCACATGCTCCGCAATCGATGCACGCATCGGGATCTACAACGTATTTGCTGTCGCCTTCTGCAATCGCGCCGACGGGGCAAGTATCTGCGCACGCACCGCATTGGATGCACTCATCGCTGATAACTCTGGCCATTGTCTTTCTCTCCTTACAAAAATAGATTTGCTTTCGCTTAAGATTATATTAGCACACGTCGTTGCTTTTGACAAGCACAAATCGCGAGCTTATCTTCCTTAATTTTCGTTTTTCGGGAACAAGCCGAAATAGCATTGCCCGACGCGAACTCTGCGCACGTCATAATAATGTTTTTCTCTTGAAATCGTCAAGGACGGCTTATAGGAGCAATGCTTGCAATCGTTTCCGAATATCGCCTTATACGGACAATGCGCAAGCGTCATCAACGGCAACCGTTCGTTTATTTCAAATCTCTCGATTTCGCCGTTATCGCGCATATTCGGATATTCCAAAGACGGCACAAAACCGCTCGCCCCCAGCTCCTTTGCCTGCAAAGCGGCAAACGTATTCGCAATATTATGCCCTTCGCCGGCGACAATTTCATATCCCTTGTCCGCAAAATAAAAGCCGTAAACGTTTTCGCTCAACAAAACGCGTATTCCCTTAAGTTCTCCGAGAATCTTCTCGATAACCATCAAGTCCTTTCCGTTGGCAATCACGGGAAGCTCGAGCGCGACTCTTTCCTCGTCCAAATCGAAAAGCTCGAGAGTCTTCCTTATTTCTTCCACGTCGTAAACGCTCGGGCGCAAAACCAAGCGGTCCTCCCTTTCGACTATACGGCTTGTACGTCCCAACACCTTAAGCTTTTTTGCCTCGCAAATTTTGCAAGAGCCTATCAGCTTAACGCACTTATCCGCCGCCTGTTCGTTGAATTTTGCGGTTTTAGGCGTATTTGCCGATATAATTCTCTCCTTCAGCTCCGCAAGCACGTCTCGCCTAAGCGCGTTAAGAACGGATTTTGCTATAAATACGCCGTCCGTGCTTACGCTCACGCTCTCGACGACAAATCCGCTGTCCGCGGTTTTAGCGCATTGAACGGATATTTCCTCTTTAGTCGTCGAAGCAGTCTTCGGAGCCTGCAATGCCTCCTCGGAAGCCTTTTTCACAAAGATACTCTCGTTTTTACTCGCATAGATTGCCTCGATTTCAAGAGGCATACCGACGTTTGCGACAACGTTAACGGTTATAGGCACGCACCGTTTTTTAGACAGCAACGTCGCTTCCTTTTCGGCGTCGAGAATCAGATTCACCTGCCAGCCTGCCTTAAGCCTTGTGCGCGTAACAAACGAATACGCACCGTTCCCTTTCGGCGTAGCGTCCCCCACGCCTAGACTTGCAACCTCTTTTCCGTTATCAAAAAATTTCAAACCGTCGCCGCGATTAAGCGAGTGCTTGCAGGCTATCGTCGTCTCGAACAAGCCTTCCTTAAACGGCTTAACGCTTTTCACACACCCTATTTTAATACCTGCGTGATTATTAAAACGCTTTTCGACAACGGACGGCGTTCCGTCCTCCAAATAAGCGTTTTTCAAATATTCGCCTCTGCCGAATGCGGTTTTCAAATCGTCTTCTATATCCTTTGTAAGCGTGGGATTAATTCCGCGCGCAACGTCGTCAAGAGCCTTTCTGTACGCCTGAACCGCGCACGCCACGTAGCCGTTCCGTCTCAATCTTCCTTCTATCTTAAAGGACGTTACGCCTGCTTCCGCAAGTTCTTTAAGTCGCGGATAAAGGCACAAATCTCTTGCGCTCAACAGATACCCGTCGTAACGCTCGCCGGCAAGCTCCGCGCGATAAGGAAGCCTACAAAGCTGCTTGCACAGACCTCTGTTTCCACTTGCGCCCTGCTCGAGCGCGGACAAATAGCAGTTTCCGGAAAACGCGGTACACAATGCGCCCTGCACAAAGTATTCTATTTCAAGCGACGTGTTGTCTTTAATGGCTTTTATATCCTCGAGCTTTGTTTCTCTTGACAACACGACGCGCTTTATTCCGATTTTTTCCGCGACCTTTGCGCCGTAAAGATTATGCACGCCCATTTGCGTGCTTGCGTGCAGAGTTATACCGTCAAAGCATTGAAGCAACACTCTCGCCACGCCCAAATCCTGCACCAGGAACGCGTCCGCGCCGGCGTTTACGGCAATACGCACAAGCCTTATCAGCTCCTCGATTTCTTCGTTTTGAACGACAGTATTTACGGTGACGTAAATCTTTACGCCGTAAAAATGCGCATACGCAACCGCTTCGGCGATATTCTTCTCGTCGAAATTGTTTGCCTTCATACGCGCGTTAAAACTTCCCAATCCGAGGTACACTGCGTCCGCGCCGCTTGCCACCGCGACGTTTAACGCTTCCATGTCGCCTGCCGGAGCCAACAATTCAAGCATACGCAAATTATAACACACAACGGATTTGTATGCAATAAACTTACAATCTATTGCGCGCGCCGAAATATTTGATATAATTCAAGTATGTTACACGCGTTATGTCCCGTATGCAAAAAGCCCCTTGCGGAAAAAGATAATTGCGCCGTTTGCGAAAACGGACATCTTTTCGACAAGGCAAAGGAGGGCTATTACAATCTGTTATTGTCTTCCGACAAGAATTCCAAGGACCCGGGAGACAACAAGCAAATGGTAGCAGCCCGTCGCGATTTTTTAGACGGAGGCTATTATTATCCTCTTGCTTTCGCTATTTGCGAGATTATTTCTTCTCTTAAAAAGGATTCCTTAACCCTACTCGACGCAGGCACGGGAACGGGCTATTACCTTTCCGAAATCATACGTACGCGCGGAAATGAAAAAGACTCATATATAGCGGTTGACATATCCAAGCACGCGGTAAAAATCTGTGCCAAGCGCAACCCTAAGGCTCGATGCGCCGTGTGCGGAGTCTACGATTTGCCTTACCCCGACAGTCTTGCCGACGTCGTGGTCTGCGTATTCTCGCCGTATGCGTTTGAGGAGTATTCCCGAGTTCTTAAAAAGGACGGAATCCTTATAGTGGCGTACCCTTGCGAAAATCACCTTATCGAACTACGCTCCGCACTTTATTCCGACGTCCGCTCGGTTGCCACATCTCTGCCCAAAACCTCTCTTGAGCTTATAGACGAAAAAGAGATATGCTATTCGTTCTCTCTCGAGGGCAAGCAGATACCAAATCTTCTTGCGATGACGCCATATGCGTATCGCGCGCCCAAGGACGCGATAGAGCGATTACAAAAAGAAACAAGCTTGCATATGACGGCGGATTTTCATATATCCGTGCTAAAAAAATCAACGGATTGACAAACTAATATAATTTATATATAATACGCTTTGTCAAACAATAAAAACCCTAATTAAGGAAGGAAATTTATGGACGAAATCAAAAACGAAAACGTCGTTGAAGAGGAAGTCGTGCAAGAAGCGGAAGAGACCGCTCAAGCCGATTCCGAACAAGCCGACGTCGTAGCAGAAGAACCGAAGAAAAAAGTCAAGCTCCCCGCTTGGCTCCAAACGCTCGTTGACAAAATCAACTCCAACGAAGAAGTGCGTCAGATGGTGGTATTCACGCTGTTCAGCTTTATTTGCGGCGGCTCGCAAATGATACTCACCTTCCTGCTTTCGCTTATGCGTTATGCAGGCGGTACGCTTGCCGCTCCGTTCACCGGAATACAAGTCGGAAGCTTCCCGATTTTCGGATATGACACCACTGCGGAATTTATCGGCTTCCTTGTCGGTTCGATTGTCGGACAAGTATTGACGTTCGTTCTCAACCGCAAAAAGACTTTCAACTGCACCAACAACATTGTCATCTCCGGCATAATGTACGTCATTCTTGCGGTATTCATTATATTTATGCAAACCCTTCTCGGCGGCGCAATCACTTCCGCTTGCTGGAATGCGAAGCCCGATGCAAACGGCTTCCTCGCATTGCTCTTTAACCTTGCAGGACAAGCAGTCGGCGGTATTGCCGCACTCATCGTCAGCTTCCTCGGCAACAAATTCCTTGTCATGCGCAACTGGGGCGAAGGCAAAAAGAAAAAAGCGGAGGCTTGCGAATGCGGAGAATGCGATTGTGCAGAATGCGATTGTGCAGAATGCGCTTGCTCCGAAAACGAACCCTGCTCTTGCGAAAACGGCAACAACTGCGAGTGCGCTTGCAGCGATACGCAAGACGCCGAATAATTTACACAAAAATCACAAAACGGACGATGCCGACGCACCGTCCGTTTTTTTATTCAGCGTTAGCAAGAAATCGCGTCGGAAAAAGCTTAAAATTTTCACAATACAAAAAAATTTTTCAAACACAATATATTGTGGTGTGCTATAAAATCCCCCGTGAAAATTCAAACGCGTTAGATTACCGCTTGCATTTTTCAATACCGCGTTACATCACCAAAAATCGCCCTATTCGATACACGAATCGTCACTCTTGCAAAAATTGACATTTTTTTACAAAAACACAATATGTAGTGTTTCGCAAAAAAGTTTCACACTTTATTTTGCGTTTTTGCCTTGACATCTCCTACGTGCTTGTTATAATGAAAAGGCACATTTTCAATAGGGGGTTCAATCTTATGTTGAACATCAAAAAAAGAGACGGAAGCGTCGTTCCGTTCAATCTCAACAAAATAAAGGTCGCCATCGAAAAGGCATTCGTCGCCGTGGGCAAAAATTATAGCGACGACATTATCGATATGCTCGCCTTGCGCGTCACCGCAACCTTCAACGACAAGGTGAAAAACGACGTCGTAAGCGTAGAGGACATTCAGGATTCCGTAGAGGTCGTTCTCATTCAATCGGGCTATGTGGAAGTCGCAAAAGCATATATCCTTTATAGAAAGCAACACGAGAAGCTCCGTGAAATGAACTCGACGATGCTCGACTACAAGAACACCGTCAACAACTATTTGAAAATAAACGACTGGCGCGTAAAGGAAAATTCCACCGTAACCTACTCCGTCGGCGGTCTTATCCTTTCCAACTCCGGTGCCGTTACCGCCAACTATTGGCTCAGCGAAATTTACGACGACGAAATCGCAAAAGCACACCGCGAGGCGCAGATTCACATTCACGATTTGTCTATGCTCACGGGCTATTGCGCGGGCTGGTCGCTCAAGCAACTCATCAAAGATGGACTTGGCGGCATTCCGGGCAAAATCACGTCTTCGCCGGCAGGACATCTTTCCACCCTATGCAATCAAATGGTCAACTTCCTTGGCATAATGCAAAACGAGTGGGCAGGCGCGCAAGCGTTCAGCTCCTTCGACACGTATCTTGCGCCGTTTGTCAAGGTTGACAACCTTTCCTACAAAGAAGTCAAGCAGTGCATTCAATCCTTCATCTACGGCGTAAATACGCCCTCTCGCTGGGGCACGCAGGCTCCGTTCACCAACATCACTCTCGACTGGGTTGTTCCCAACGATTTGGCAGAGCTTCCCGCAATCGTCGGCGGCAAGGAAATGGGCTTCAAATACAAGGATTGCGTCGAAGAAATGGCAATGGTCAACAAGGCGTTCATCGAGATAATGATCGAGGGCGATGCCAACGGCAGAGGCTTCCAATACCCGATTCCGACCTATTCCATCACAAGAGATTTCGACTGGTCGAACACCGAAAACAATCGCCTTCTCTTCACTATGACGGCAAAATACGGCACTCCGTATTTCTCCAACTATATCAACAGCGATATGGAGCCGAGCGACGTACGCAGTATGTGCTGTCGTTTGCGCCTTGACTTGCGCGAGCTTCGCAAAAAATCGGGCGGCTTCTTCGGAAGCGGCGAATCGACGGGTTCAATCGGCGTCGTAACAATCAATATGCCTCGCATCGCCTATATTTCCGAAACGGAAGAGGATTTCTTCAAGGAACTTGAACGCTTGATGAACGTTTCTGCGCGCTCTCTCAAGATTAAACGCAACGTCATCACCAAGCTGTTGGACGAGGGCTTGTATCCCTACACCAAGAGGTATCTCGGCACGTTCGGCAACCACTTCTCCACTATCGGACTTGTCGGCATGAACGAAGCCTGCCTCAATGCAAACTGGGTAGGCAAGGACATGACGCACAAGGAAGCGCAGGAATTCACCAAAAAGGTTCTCAACTTTATGCGTGAAAAATTGAGCGATTATCAAGAGCAATACGGCGACCTGTACAATCTCGAAGCGACCCCGGCGGAATCCACGTCATATCGTCTTGCAAAGCACGATCGCGAGAGATACCCCGACATCATTTGCGCAAAGGGCGACGACAACGTGCCGTACTACACCAACAGTTCTCACCTTCCCGTAGGCTACACAAGCGACATCTTCTCCGCGTTGGATATTCAAGACGAACTGCAAACGCTTTATACGTCGGGTACGGTTTTCCACGCATTCCTCGGACAACGTCTGGACAGCTGGCAGGCGGCAGCGAATCTTGTCAGAAAGATTGCCGAAAACTACAAGCTTCCCTACTATACGCTTTCGCCGACCTACTCTATTTGCCAAGAACACGGCTATCTCGAGGGCGAGCAGTACGTATGTCCGATTTGCGGAAAGAAGACCGAGGTTTACAGCCGTATAACGGGCTACTATCGCCCCGTACAAAACTGGAACGACGGCAAGCGCGCCGAGTTTAAGGAGCGCAAAGTCTACGATGTGGCAACCTCTCGCTATCACGGCAAGCAGGTAGAAGAATTTGCTTGCGACGAGAAGTCTCAACCCACCGCTTGCGCAACCGTAGCCGCACACGAGGAAGTCGCTCCCGCAAAGAACGACAACGAAGGTCTTTTGATATTCACCACAAAGACCTGCCCCAACTGCAAAATGGCAAAAGCGATGCTTGACAAGGCAGGCATAGCGTACACGGTGATAGATGCCGAAGACAACAAAGAGCAAACGCTCGCATACGGCGTAAAGAAAGCGCCAACCCTTCTCGTTCCCAACGGAAGCGGTTACGACGTCTACGACAACGCAAGCAAAATCAAAGGCTATATCGAATCGAGAAAATAAGCGAATACTAAAAACGGTATGGCGCACGCCGTACCGTTTTTCTTCAACGATAATCGAGGTGTTATATGGATAAATACGATATAATCGTCGTCGGCGCAGGCCCTGCCGGTATGACTGCCGCCCTCAACTGTTTACGCGCAGGCAAAACGGTATTGGTGCTTGAAAGCGACACCTTCGGCGGGCAAATCGCCCTCTCGCCTAGAGTGGAAAATTTCCCCACTTATCAAAAATCTTCTGGCGCGGAGCTTATGGACAAGCTGTACGAGCAGATTTCCGAATGGGGTGCGCAAATCGAACTTGAAAAAGCAGAATCGATAGTTAAAACCTCAAATGGGTTTGAATTAACCACCGATTACAACAAATACGAGTGTAAGTCGGTTATTCTCGCAACGGGCGTAAAGCCTCGCAAAATCGGCGTCGAAAGAGAAGACGAATTGGTTGGTAGCGGCGTAAGCTATTGCGCTCTTTGCGACGGCGCGTTCTATTCGGGCGAGGACGTTTGCGTAATCGGCGACGCCAACACCGCAATGCAATATGCGCTTGTTTTAAGCGGTTATTGCAAGCACGTACAAATATGCACCCTGTTCGACAAGTTCTTTGCAGACAAAGCTCTTTTAGACGTAACGCTTTCACGCCCCAACGTCGATTATACGCACAACCTTTCTCTCAAGCGTTTCGTAGGCGAAGCAGAGCTTGAAGCCCTTGTTTTTGAAGATACCCAAACGCACGAGCAGGTTGTCGTAAACGCAAAATGCGCCTTTATATGTATCGGACAGGTTCCAAACAACACCGCGTTCAAGGAGCTTGTCGAGCTTGATAGCGCTGGCTATATCGTTGCCGACGAGAATTGCACAACCACTTGTCCCGGCATATTCGTAGCCGGCGACTGTCGCACCAAGAAAATACGCCAGCTCGTAACCGCCGCTTCCGACGGTTCGATTTCCGCCTTCAACGCTTGCGCATACGTTGACTCTCTTTCAAAATGACGCCGGTATTTATAGACGTAGACAACACCCTATTAGATTTCGATGCGTGCGCGAATCAATCCATCGAGTTTTCGTGTCGCGATTTCGGCATACCCTTTTCGCAAACGCTTATAGACATATTCCATCCGCACAACCTGTCGCTATGGCACAAGCTCGAACGCGGAGAGATGTCAAAATCCGAGCTGTTCGACACTCGCTTTCAATCCCTTTTCGATATGCTCGGCATACACGCGGACGGAATCGCGTTTGAAGCGTCGTTCAGAAAATATCTTTTCGACAGCTGTATAAAGGTTGACGGCGCGGAGGCATTGCTTAAATATCTAAAATCGAAATATCTCGTCTGTGTTGCCAGCAACGCGTCGTACGAGCAGCAGTCAAATCGCCTTAAAAACGCAGGCTTATTCAAATACGTAGACAAGCTTTTCGTGTCCGAGGACATAGGCTTTCCCAAGCCTCAAAAGGAGTTTTTCGACGCTTGTTTTTCACGCCTTAACGGAGTAGCTCCGCAAGATGTATATATGATAGGCGATTCCCCGACGGCAGACATAAAAGGCGCGCGCGAATACGGCATGAAAACAATTTGGTACGACCACCGCAAGGAAAATCTATCAATCCCCTGCGACCACACCGTCACCGCCCTTTCCGAAATTCCAACAATTCTTTAATCGTTTATATCACATATAAACAGCGCACGAAATCGTGCGCTGTTTTATATGGAAAATTTGGAATTAAATCTATTCGTAGCCTACT
>CAZUZK010000037.1:0-16188 GCA_964624745.1 uncultured Bacteroides sp.
GATACGCACAGGTTCTTGACGCAAGTGGACGGAAACGTCAATAAGCTTATGAGCGCACTTGCTCTCACATATTTCTTCCCGGGCGCGCCCTGCATTTATTACGGCACGGAAAACGCTATGGAGGGCGGATACGATCCTGATTGTCGCAGAACGTTCGATTGGAGCAAAGAGAATCTGCCGAGCGACGTCAAGACCTTGATAAAGCAGCTTGCAAAACTCAAAAGCGACAATAAACTTCTAGGAGTATCGGCAAGGATTTTCAGCGAAGACGGATTGCTTGTAATAGAGCGCGCAGGCTACAGATTGATAATAAATGAAAATGCACAAAAGGCATTTTATCCTGTCGAAAATGTGGTTTTAAGCAACAATTATGACAATCAATATATTTTGGCGGACGGCTTTGTCGTCACCGAAATATAGCAATATTCGATTGAAAAATTTAAGGAGGGAAAGATGAACAAGACGATACCGGCTTTGATTCTGCATATCGTTGCCATAGTTGCGGTTGTGGCTGTGGTGGGATCGCTGGGGCTGATTGCCGATAGCATTGCAGACGAGGGAAGTGAAAAGTTCACCGGTGAGCTGGAGCATAACGTTACGTTGCGTATTCTCGAAAACGATACGGCAAAGGAACAGGGCTACCTGCAAGAATTGCTGGACGCCTTCAACAAAGAATATGCTCAATACGGTATCACTGCCGTGGACGCCAACATGGATCAATACAACGATTTGGAAACAGGCGGTCCGCACGGCTATGGTCCCGATGTGCTGTATCAGGCAAACGATGCCATAATGAAGTATGTTGACGGAAGACACATTTTGCCGCTTCCAATTGAGCAACTCGATTGTTATGAGTATATCAGCGATAGTGCATGGAAGGCATACGAATCCACCGTTTCAAATCAAACGTACACCTTCGGAGTGCCTGTTAATATTCAGCAGCCATTGCTTTTTTATCGCAAAGATTTGCTTCCCGATAATTGGCAAACAGAGTGGGACGACAATCAAAACGGCGTGCCCGATATGATAGAAAATTGGTGTGATATGTATAGATATTCACAACAAATTCGCATCGACAGCAACAAGACAAAATACGGATATATGAAGTCGCTCAACGACGGATATTTTGCCTCGGGATACTTTTTCTCCTACGGCGGATATGTGTTCGGAGGAGCGGACGGAAAAGACACGACGGACATCGGCTTTTCAAACGGCGACGGCTACAAGGGCGCAAAAATAATCAGACAGCTTGCTTCGATTATGAACCTTGAATGCACAGAGGACACCATCACAAAGAACGCTTATTCGCGTATGGCTCAAGGCACATATTTTGCCACAATGACAACTCCTGACGTGTACACGTTATTTATCAAAGAAATGGTCAATGCAGGATACACGGAGGAGTATGCAAGAGAGAATCTTGTCATGACCGATGTGCCGGCTCTTCCGGTGAGCGGCGATTTGACGGACGCAAGTCAAGGCTTTATGGATATGACGGTGATGGGCGGTGTAAACGGCTATGCGATAAGCTCGTACACAAAAGCGCCCAACGCCTCGTTGGCATTTGTCAATTTCGCCACCAAATACGAGATGATAAAACGTAGGAGCGAGCTTTTGGGCATTTCTCCTGCGCGTAGCGATCTTGCAAGCGAGCTTGGCGGATTAAATGAGGTTGTCAACAACAATCTTAACAACGGCTCGATATACGTTATGCCAAGCGTGCGCGCATTGGGGCAGGTGTGGACGCCGCTTCAAACATTCTGTGCAAAACTTGCGTCCGACGCTCTCAAGGGTACAAATGCGCTTGCCACCGACGACGCAATCAAGGCAGGACTTGAAAACGTTGACCAGCAGATATATGACGCAATCCACACCTTGGCAGGCTGATAAGGAGGGATGAAATGGATTTTGTTGTAAAAATCAAAAGCTTTTTTAAGAGCATACCTAAAAAGATAAAGGATATTCCCTCGAAGCTTTCCAAAAAATTTGCTTACGCAAAGGAAATTTTTGAGCAGGGCAACGGCAAGGTCATTGCGTCCATGCTGGTTATGGGACTTGGACAGCTTCTATACAAGCAGTGGGCAAAGGGCTTTATGTTTCTGTTCGTTCAAGCTGCGTTTATCGTTTATTTTGTATTGACGGGCGCGACGGATTTGTTCGGCTTTTTCACGCTCGGTACAAAGGAAAGCAACGCTTGGTACGGCGTCGAGGGCGACAATTCGGTTGTAATGCTTCTTATGGGCATTTTGGCAATATTCATATTGATTTTGTACTTTGCAATTTATATTGCAAACATCAAAGACGTTTATCGAACGCAATGCGCGTATGATACGCTCAAGGAACCTGTCACCTTCAGGCAAGAGCTTGGCGGTTTGCTTGACAAATCCTTCTATAAAACCGCGCTTGCTTTGCCGGTGCTCGGAGTTTGCGTGTTCAGTATATTGCCGATAATCTTTATGATTCTCATTGCGTTTACCAACTATGGCGGAGATATCGTTCCGCCAGCGCTTGTGGATTGGGTAGGGTTTGCCAACTTCAAAAAGATTTTGTCGCTCGGCGAATTTGCCCCGACCTTCTTCAAGATATTCGGTTGGAATATGCTCTGGGCGATTCTGTCCACCGCAATCAACTATTTCGCGGGCTTGGGACTTGCGCTTTTGCTTAATAAAAAGTGCGTAAAGGGCAAGGCGTTTTGGAGAGCCTTCCCGGTGCTTGCTTATGCAATCCCGGGCTTTATCACTTTGCTCGGCTTCAAGTTTATGTTTTCAAACGGCGGACCTATAAACTACTATATTCAGCAGGGCGGACACGCTGTCGTGGACTTTTTGGGACTCGACGCAAAATGGACGGCGAGATTTATCGGGCTTGCCGTCAATGCTTGGATAAGCGTTCCGTCAACAATGCTGCTGGCGACAGGTATTTTGTCAAACCTGAACAACGATTTGTACGAGGCTGCAAGCGTAGACGGAGCAAGCGCGTGGCGACAATTCAGAAAAATCACGCTTCCGTACGTGCTGTTTGCAACAACGCCCGTGCTTATCTCGCAGTTTATCGGCAATTTCAACAATTTCGGTATCTTCTATTTCTTGCGCGGCGGCTTGTATTCGGACGGCTACTTCCTTGCCAGCGATACGGATTTGTTGATAAATTGGCTATACAATATGTCCATAGACAACAATTATTACTCAATCGGCGCGGCAATAAGCTTGGTTATATTTATAATAACCTCAATTATTTCGCTTACCGTGTATGTGTTGTCGCCATCCTACAAGCAGGAGGAAACGTTCAGATGAGCAAGGTTAATGTAAAATTGGCAAAAACCAAAACTAAAAAGGTGCTAAACGTGACCATCACATATTGCATACTTTTGATTGTTGCGTTCATATTCTTTTTCCCTTGTCTATGGTTGATACTTGCGTCGTTTTCAAAGTCCGGCTCGATATATTCTTTTGACGGCTTCTTCCCGTCGGAATACGGCATCGACGCTTTCAAGTCGTTGTTTACCGACACGGTGATGTACAACTATCCGAAATGGTTTTTGAATACGCTGTTCATTTCTTCGATGAGCTGCATATTGGGTACGTTTTTGACCATTCTGACGGCATATTGTATGTCGCGCTTCCGTTTCAAATCGAGAAAAGCGATGATGAAAACCACGCTTGTGCTTGGTATGTTCCCGTCGTTTATGGGTACGATTGCGGTGTATCTTATGATGACGCAGTTCAATCTCATCAATCAGCATTGGGGGCTTATCTTGATATATTCAGCGCAGGCGCCTATGGGATATATGGTGCAAAAGGGCTTTTTCGATACCATTCCGTATTCAATCGACGAGGCTGCACGAATTGACGGCGCGTCTAACTTCACGGTATTTGTAAAGTTTATCTTGCCTATGTCAAAGCCAATGCTCGTTTACACGGCGCTCACGGCATTCACGTGGCCTTGGTCGGATTTCATTCTTCCCAAGATGCTTCTTGTGGACAAGGATTTATACACGGTTGCGGTCGGACTTATGTCTCTTGGGGAGACGGAATTTGCTCGTTTCGCAGCAGGCTCGATTTTTATTGCAATACCTATAATTATCTTGTATTTCTGTCTTGTGAAATACATGATAAACGGCATGGCTGCAGGTGCGGTCAAGGAATAAATAAGGAGAAAAATTATGGCAAATTTAAGTTTGAAGCATATCTATAAGGTCTATCCCAACGGAGCAAAGGCGGTAAACGATTTCAATATGCAAATCGAGGATAAGGAGTTTATCGTGTTTGTGGGTCCGTCTGGCTGCGGAAAATCAACCACCTTGCGTATGATTGCGGGCTTGGAGGATATAACGGCAGGCGAGCTGAAGATAGGCGATATGGTCGTTAACGGTATGGAACCAAAGGATAGAGATATCGCAATGGTGTTCCAAAACTATGCGCTATATCCGCATATGACCATTTTTGAAAATCTTGCATTCGGGCTTCGTACACGCAAAATCGCAGACGTTAAACGCGACAAGGCGGGCAATCCCGTGCTTGACAAAGACGGCAACGAAATTCCGATAATGCGCAAGTATACAAATGCCGAAATCACGCAAAAGGTCAACGAAGCGGCGAGAATTTTGGAAATTACGGAATATCTTAAGCGCAAGCCAAAAGAGATGTCCGGCGGACAAAGGCAAAGAGTCGCACTTGGCAGAGCAATCGTCAGAAGACCAAAGGTTATGCTTTTGGACGAACCGCTTTCAAACCTCGACGCAAAGCTCCGCACGCAAATGAGAAGCGAGATTGTTAAGCTCCACAAAAATCTGCAAACGACCTTCGTTTATGTCACGCACGATCAAGTCGAGGCGATGACAATGGGTACGCGCATAGTTGTTATGAAGGACGGCTTTGTAAAGCAAATAGACACTCCCAAAAACTTGTATTTGTATCCCGCTAACAAGTTTGTCGCAGGCTTTATAGGCACGCCGCAAATGAACTTCTTTGAGGGCACGCTCACCAAAATCGGCGACGAGGTGCGCATAGACTTCATGAATTCTGACGCCTCGATCACCGTGCCGTATTCAAAGCTTATGAAAACAACGCCGAAGTATTTGGACGGAAACACCAAGGTTTGTATAGGCTTTAGAGCAGAGGACGTCATTGTGGACGAGAAAAAAGCGTCGCAATGCCCGGCTAAGATAAGTGTGAAAATATCGCATTCGGAGGAGCTGGGCACCGAAACGCTTGTCTATGGCGACATCAATATGGACGGAGACGGTTTTGCGCAAACAAGCACGCGAGTGATTATGAAAACGGACGGCTTCAAGGAGTTTGAGTCGGATACGATTAGAGAGGTCGGACTCAATATCGACGCGATTCATCTATTCGATATCGAAACAGAGGAAAGCATAATGCCTCGAATCCCGGAATACAACTATTTAAGCTGCAGCGTTTCGGATAACAATATCTCGTTTTTGGGCAACACAATGGTACTGCCACAAGCAATCAAATGCGAAAACGGCAACGGAGAATTACTTGTTCCAACGTCTGCAATCACTTTTGACGGCGACATTGAAGCAAATGTTGTGGATTGCGAAAATATCGGTGGACAAATCCTTGTTTCACTTGATGTAAACGGCAACAGATTGTACGCTCTAGCAAATGATGTCGTTCAAAAGGGAAGCGTACGCGTAGGGCTTGATTTCAAGAAGCTTATTATCAATGTCGGCGATAGCCATATCGAGCCTATGCCTCTTGTCAACGGTCTCAACGGGACGTTTGTCATGGACAAAATAGTCAATAAGGCGGTTGTCGATACTAAAGAGGTCAAGAGAAAAACAACGCAATATTCCTTGCTTATCAACGGCACAAAATTCGTGGCGCCCGAGAGCGTGTACAACAAGATGTTTTCCGCAACCACAGGCAGAAAGGTTTACAATACTTCATTCCGTTACGAATGGAGCCCCTACGATCTTGAAATCGTAAAAGAAGGCTTGCCTGTGCAAGTTGAAGAAGTGCTGGACTATGGCGCAGAAAAGTTCTTAAAGTGCAAGGTCGGAGACGAAACGCTCTACGTAAACACAACGGACAATGTATGCCTAGATGAAATTTGCATTGCGCCGAATGTCGCAAAGGTAAGCGTAATCGAAAGCGAACGACAAATCAGAATCGTGTAAATTCACTACAAAAACAGCAAATTTATTATAAATAACGCTTTCACTCCGGTACCCCTTATCCGCTTTTGCTCGTAATGTTTAAGCACGGCGGATAAGGGGGCTTTTTAATTTATAGCAACTAGTTGCAGGGGATTATTCTTTAATTAAGGCGTGGAATTGCTTTGGTGTTATGCCGTATTCGTTTTTGAAGGCACGGAAGAAATGCGTATAGTCCGAAAAACCGCATTTTGAATATATGTCCGCAATCGCAAGTCCGCGTTCGATAAGCTGTTTTGCGAGTATCAGCCTTTTTTTCAACACGTATTGGTGGGGTGTTGTGTTGGTGGTTTCCTTGAAAACGTGTGCAAAATAGAACTTGTTGACAAATAGTTTCGATGCGATTGTGTCTATGGACAAATCTTCTTGAATATGCTCCGAAATATATTCGATTGCTTTTGTTACGCAAGCGTTTGTTTTGCCTTCTACGGCGAACACGTCGTTGTTTTGCATGAAGAAGCGCGCAAGAGTTATAAGCAACGCTTTGATTTTTTCTTCACATTCTATATCGGCACCGAATTGCTCGGATTTTGCAAGAATCATACCCTCGAAAATGCGTCTAACGCGCTCGGAAAGGTTGGCGTTTCTTATCAGAAAAGCGTTATGCTCCGATGCCTTATCAAAACAGGTAAACAGATTGGTGTTTCGAGTGGAAATTCGTTTTAGATACCGCAAATCTATCCATAATACGTATCTTTCATAGGTTTTTGCGGAGTCCTTGATATCGAGTTGGTGAAGCTTGTTTGGCGGAATGATAAGCACGTCGCCCGGGCAAAGAGAGTATTTGCAGTCCTCTACGATATAGCTTGCCGATCCCTGCAAAAAACAGTACACCTCGGAAAAATCGTGCGAGTGCATTTCTACGGTTTGGAAATCCTTGTCTTTTCTGTGTCGCACTTCAAAAGTGTTGCAAGACATAAATTGATTTTCGTATTTATCGTTCATATCGAAATTATAATCCAAAACAGCAAGTTTTGCAAGTAAAACCGCAAAAATCGGAATTTACTATACAAATATTGAGTGCTACAATAATATTGATAAAAGAGGTGAATTATGGCGTTTTTCGATGAAAAATTGTTGCTTAACGGAAGCACCGCGCAGCGGATTTATACCGCTATAGCGGATTTGCCGATTATAGACTATCATTGTCATCTCAACGAGCTTGAAATAAAAGACAATAAGAAATTTGAAAGCCTAGGCGAGCTTTGGCTTTCGGCGGACCATTATAAATGGCGCGCAATGCGACTTTGCGGCGTCGGCGAGGAGTACATCACCGGTGAGAAATCCTATAAGGAAAAGTATCTCAAATATGCCGAAATAATGCCCAAGCTTATCGGAAATCCGTTGTATTATTGGACTCATATGGAGCTTGCCGAAATATTCGATATACACATTCCTCTCAATCGCGAAAACGCGGAAGTGATTTGGGAAGAGGCAAACAAAAAGCTTAAATCGCTCGGAGTTCGCCGGCTGCTTGAAAGGTTTAACGTCGAATATATCGCAACCACCGACGACCCGTTTGCCACTCTTGAAAATCACGGCGATATTTGCGGAGTGAAAGTTCGACCGACCTTCCGTCCCGACAGATGCTTTGCCGAGGGAATGGACAAAAAAGCCCTTGAGGAAAGATTGGATTATTTCGTATCGAAGGGCTGCAAAATCGCAGACCACGGATTTGACGATTTCGATTCGACGGAAAATATAGAATGGCTGATAGAAAAATGCTATGAAAAGCAGATGATTTTACAGCTGCATTTCGGCACTTTTAGGAACATAAATTCGTCGGCGTTAAAGGCGGTAGGCAAGGATAGCGGTTTTGACGTATTTAGAGAAAGTGTGGCGACAAACAAGCTTGCGTTGCTGTTGGATAAAATGTATTTGAAGCTCGGCGATTTGCCTAAAATCATACTTTATCCGCTAAATGATACGTGTTTAAGAGCTGTTTGCGCGATTTCGGGGGCTTTCCCGAACGTGCTTGTGGGTGCCGCGTGGTGGTTTAACGATACGGTGTGCGGTATTAAAAGACAGCTTGAAACGGTGTCCGAATACGCGGTTTTGGGAACGAACTTGGGTATGCTTACGGACAGTAGGTCGTTCAGTTCGTACGTGCGTTTCGACTTTTATCGCAGAATACTCGCGTCTTTTATTGCCGATAAGGTAGATAACGGCGAATATGACGAGAATAGCGCAATCGAGCTTGCAAAGAACGTTGCGTATAACAACGTCAAGGAGGTTTTGGACTTATGAAAATGACGTTTAGATGGTACGGAGAAAAGGATTGTATTCCCCTTGACTATATAAAACAGATACAGGGAATGAGCGGTGTTGTGACTGCCGTTTACGATACTCCCGTCGGCGAGGTTTGGGATATTGAAAAGCTCAAAAAGCTGAAAAAGCTTGCAAACGACGCGGGGTTGGAGATGGAGGTTATCGAATCCGTCCCCGTGCATGAGGATATTAAGCTCGGCAAGCCGTCAAGAGATAAATATATTGAGGCATACAAGCAGAATATCATCAACTGCGGCAAGGTTGGCGTTAAGTGCATTTGCTACAACTTCATGCCCGTATTCGATTGGTTGAGAACGGATTTGTATTTTAAGCATAAGGACGGCGCGACCTCGCTTGCATATAAGCACGACACGCTTTTGAAATTGGATCCGCGCAATCTTCATTTGCCCGGCTGGGACGAAAGCTATTCCACCGACGAGCTTAACGCTTTGCTTGACGAATATAAAGGCGTAACGCACGAAAAGCTTTTTGAAAACCTTGTTTATTTTTTGAAGGCGATAATGCCCGCTTGCGACGAGAGCGGTATAAATATGGCGATTCACCCCGACGATCCGCCGTGGGATATGTTCGGACTTCCGAGAATCATATGCAAGGAGTCCGATTACGACAGACTTTTTACCGCTGTTCCGAACAAACATAACGGCATAACGTTCTGCACGGGAAGTCTCGGCGCAGGCAGATTCAACGATTTGCCGAAAATGGCGGGCAAATATGCGAATCGAATTTATTTTGCACATCTTCGTCAGCTGAAATACGACGGGGATATAGATTTTTACGAAAACGGACATCAAACCGAATGCGGAAACGTTGACGTATACGGCATAGTCAAAGCGCTTGTCGAAAACGGCTTCGACGGCTACGTCCGTCCCGACCACGGAAGAAACGTGTGGGGAGAGGACGCAAAGCCGGGGTACGGACTGTTTGACAGAGCTATGGGCGCGTGCTATATAACGGGGCTTTTCGAGGCGGTTGAAAAGGAGTTGAAATGAAAGTACCATTCAAAGTCGATTTAAGCGACAAAGTAGTTGCAATCACGGGAGCAGGCGGAATCATATGTTCCGAATTTGCGCGCGCGCTTTCCGCGTGCGGAGCGAAGGTAGCGTTGCTCGACATCAATTACGACGCGGCTAAGGCGGTTGCGGACGAGATAGGTGAGAGCGCGATTGCGGTGAAATGTAATTGCCTCGACAAAGCCGATATAGTCCAAGCAAAAAATCAAATTAACGCAAGTCTTGGCAAGGTCAATTTCCTTATCAACGGTGCGGGCGGAAACAATCCCAGAGCGACGACGGACAACGAATATATGCTTCCGAACACGGAAAACGTAAAAGATTTCTTCGCTCTCGACGAAAGCGGACTTAAATTCGTTTTTGACTTGAACATAACCTCTGCGTTTTTAGTAACGCAGGTTTTTGCCGAGGATATGGTCGCTACGGGAGGCAATATCATTAATGTGTCCTCGATGAACGCATATAGACCGCTCACCAAAATCCCGGCATATTCAGCTGCAAAAGCGGGCATAAGCAACTTTACACAATGGCTTGCGGTGCATTTTGCGCCGTGCAATATACGTTGCAACGCAATCGCTCCCGGCTTTTTTGTGACCAATCAAAACAGAGGCTTGCTCTATGACGAGAACGGCAATCCGACTGCGAGAACGGGCAAGATTTTGAACGCTACTCCGATGAGAAAATTCGGAGAAATAAGCGACCTTATCGGTTGTTTGTTGTGGCTTTCGGACGACAACGCAAGCGGTTTCGTGACGGGCACGATAATTCCCGTCGACGGCGGATTTTCAGCATATAGCGGGGTGTGATATGGACAGAGTAATTCCCGTTGTCGTAATCAACGACGTAAAAGACACGATTCCGACGCTTTCCGCTCTCAAAGAGGGTGGCATAAATTGCGCGGAAATAACATTTAGAACTACGTGCGCGCGCGAGGCGATAGCTCGTGGGGCGAAAGCGTTTCCCGATATGAATATCGGCGCAGGCACCGTCATCAATCTCGAACAGGCGAAAAGCGCGATAGAGGCAGGCGCAAAATTCATCGTTTCTCCCGGCTTTAGCGACGATGTTGCGCGCTATTGCGTGGACAATGACATCGATTATTATCCCGGTTGCGTGACGCCGACCGAGATTATGCGCGCTATTTCGTATGGCTTGACCGTCGTTAAGTTTTTCCCTGCCGGGGTATATGGCGGATTAAAGGCGATGAAAGCCTTGTCGGCACCGTTTCCGCAAATTAAGTTTATTCCCACCGGCGGAGTGGACTTGAGCAATCTTAAGGAGTATCTCGACTTCGACAAAACGTACGCTGTGGGCGGTTCGTTTATGATGAAGGGCGATATAATCGAAAACTGCAAGGAGATAGTGAGAATATGCGAGTTGTAACGTTCGGGGAGCTTATGCTTCGTCTTGCTCCCGAAAACTATTTGAGATTTGTTCAGAGCGACAGGCTTGAAGCAACGTTCGGCGGTGCGGAGGCAAACGTCGCGGTTTCGCTTGCGAATTTCGGCGTTGACGCGTCCTTTGTGAGTAAACTACCGACGCACGAAATAGGTCAAAGCGCGGTAAATTCTTTAAGAAAATTCGGCGTAGATACGTCTTGCGTTGTACGCGGCGGCGATAGAGTAGGCATTTATTATTGCGAAAAGGGCGCAAGCCAACGCCCGAGCAAGGTTATTTACGATAGGAGCGGTTCGTCTATCGCGACGGCAGCGGACACCGATTTCGATTGGGATAAGATATTGGACGAAGCCGATTGGTTCCACTTTACTGGTATCACCCCTGCGCTTTCGGATAGCCTTGCGAATATCACTTTGCAAGCCGTGCAATGCGCAAAAAATAAGGGAATAACGGTGTCGTGTGACCTTAATTTCCGCAAAAAGCTTTGGAGTAGAGAAAAGGCAAACGCCACCATGAGCAAGCTTTGCGAATACGTTGACATATGTATTGCAAACGAAGAAGACGCAAAAGACGTCTTTTCAATCGAGGCTTGCGACACCGATATACAAAGCGGAAAGCTCAACGAAAAGGGGTATGAATCCGTCGCTCGTCAGTTGAGCGAGCGTTTCGGCTTTAGGGCTGTCGCAATAACGTTGAGAGAGAGTATAAGCGCAAACGACAATAATTGGTCGGGTATGCTCTATATGGACAAAAAGCCGTATTTCAGCAAGAAATATGCGATGCATATCGTAGACAGAGTAGGCGGCGGCGATAGCTTCGGCGCAGGACTTATTTATGCGCTTTCAAACGGCTTTGACGCACAACGCGCAATAGAATTTGCAGTTGCTTCGAGTTGCTTGAAGCATACCGTTGAGGGCGATTACAATATGGTTTCGGTGGACGAGGTAAATGCGCTCGCAAACGGTAATGCAAGCGGAAGAGTGCAGAGATAAAAGGGGCATGTGCCTTATATTATAGATAAAAATCGGAGGGATATTATGAACAAAGTATTGATTAACAAGGACTGGCGTTTCTTCAAGGATTGTGCTTCAATCGAGGATATGAACACTGCAGTCGGCATTAGAGTCAATCTTCCGCACACATGGAACAATCTTGACGGACAAGACGGCGGTAGCGATTATTTTCGCGGTAAGTGCTTTTACAGAAAGAAAGTTTCCTTGACAAAGAAGGAAGACAAGGACTATTATCTCGAATTTCGCGGAGTAAACGCGATTGCCGAAGTGTTTGTAAACGGGACGTCGGTTGCCTATCATGAGGGCGGCTTCTCCACGTTTAGAGCAAACATAACCGATGCGATTAACGACGGTGAAAACGTTATAGTCGTTTCTGCGGACAATTCGCCCAACGACAGAGTTTATCCGCAAATGGCGGATTTTACGTTCTTCGGCGGAATTTACAGAAACGTATACGCAATCGAGGTCGCGCGTTCGAGATTTGATCTTGATTATCTCGGTGGAGAGGGCGTTAAAATCACACCTATATTAAATGAGGACGGCAGTGCAAGCGTGACGGTTGACGCATATCTTACGGGCGACATAAGCGATTCTACAGTCCGATGCGAGCTTTGCTTCGACGGAGATGAAGTGCTTTCAGACGAGCTTAAGGCAGATAAAACAACAACCTTCAGCTTTAAGCTTGAAAATCCCGTTCTGTGGGAGGGCGTGTCAAATCCAGCACTTTATACGGCAAAATTGACGCTTAAAACCCCGAATGATGTCGATACAAGAGAAGTGCGATTTGGCGTAAGAAGCATGAAGGCAGACAAGGACGGCTTCTATCTCAACGGCAAAAGCTATCCGCTTCACGGTGTTTCTCGTCACCAAGACAGACAGGATATGGGGTGGGCTATCAGTGAAAAGGAGCATAAGGAGGATATAGACCTTATCAAGGAGCTGGGCGCAAACACCATAAGGCTTGCACACTATCAGCACGACCAATATTTCTATGATTTGTGCGACGAATACGGTATGGTCGTATGGGCGGAAATTCCCTACATCTCATCACACCTTCCCAACGGCGACGAAAATGCAATAAGCCAAATGAAAGAGCTTATCACGCAAAATTACAATCACGCGTCCATCTTCTGTTGGGGACTTTCCAACGAGATCACGATTGCAGGCGAAAGCGAAGGCGTTATGGCGCTTCATCACAGACTCAACGACCTTTGCCACGAAATGGACAAAACTCGTCCGACTACGATTGCAAACGTCACAATGCTCGAGCCTAGCTCTCCGATAGTTTCGCTTCCCGACATCATGTCGTACAACCATTATTTCGGTTGGTACGTGGGCGACGTCAGCGGAAATGCAGAATGGCTCGACGATTTCAGAGCGAAATATCCCGACAAGACGATAGGTATTTCGGAGTATGGTTGCGAAGCGATACTAATGTGGCATAACAGCGATCCCAAGCAGGGCGATTACAGCGAAGAATATCAGGCGTACTATCACGAAAATATGCTGAAGATATTTGATGAACGTCCGTATCTTTGGGCGACGCACGTATGGAATATGTTTGACTTCGGCGTAGACGGAAGAAACGAGGGCGGCGTCGCAGGCAGAAACAACAAGGGGCTTGTTACGTATGACAGAAAGATAAAGAAAGACAGCTTCTTCATCTATAAAGCCTATTGGACGACCGAGCCGTTTGTGCATATTACCTCAAAGAGATATTTTTATCGTCCCGAGAGAACAACGCTCGTCAAGGTGTACAGCAATCAACCGAGCGTAACTCTCTATGTGGGCGGAAAAGAGCTTGCAACAAAAGAGGGTGAGCATATCTTCACGTTTGAAGTGCCTCTCAAGCGTTTTGGAACAACAAAGATTAAAGCGGTAAGTGGAACTTGCGTTGACGAGTGTGAGCTTAAATATGTCAAAAAGCCGTATGCAGGTTATTCTTTGAAGGGTGACGGCGGCGCAAAAGAGGTCGAAAACTGGTTCAACAAAGACGGCAAATTTGACTTTAAGTTCCCCGAAGGCTATTTCTCGATTAAGGATAAGCTCGGCGAAATTATGAAAACACAAGAGGGTGAAGCTCTCGTCAATCAGCTTATCGACAGAGTTATCTCCATGATGACTGCAAGTCAGGACGGAGAAAAGAAGAGTGAGGTTAAGATAAGCAAGAGTATGATTAAGCTTGTAAGCGGTATGACAATCGAGCGTATCGCAGGCATGGCAGGCGACAAGGTTACTCCCGATTTGCTTTTCGAGGTCAACGAGATGCTCAACAAGATTGAGAAGCCCGCAAAATAATCGAAACGACGTACAAAGGAAAGGGTAAATTATGAAAGATAAAACGATAAATAAAACACGCCAGTTCGGCACGCGCGACAAAATCGGCTACATGATGGGCGATTTCGGTTGCAACATGAGCTTCCAGCTCATAGGTATATTCCTTGTCACGTTTATGACGCAAGGAATGGGCTTGAGTATGGAAAGCTGGGCAATCATCGTTGTAATTGCAAAGATATTCGACGCAATCAACGATCCGATTATCGGCGCAATGGCAGACGCCAGAAAACCCGGCAAGCACGGCAAATATCTGCCGTGGATATTCTTCGGTGCTTTCGCAATCGCAATCACGACAGCTCTTCTGTTTATTGATATAAGGAGCTTTTCGTACGGCGGTAAATTTGCATACTGTCTTATCATGTACTGCATTTGGTCGATAGCGTACACCGCCGCAAACGTGCCTTACGGCTCTCTTAATGCGGCGCTTACGGACGATCCGTCTCAACGTTCCCAGCTGTCGTCCTTGCGCAGTATCGGCGCGGGTGTGGCAATGATTCCGATTATGGTCATTATCCCGATGTTTGTATATGGGGATAAGGACCCCGAAACAGGCAATGCGCCCGTTATTCCCGAGGTGTTTATTTGGGTTGCTGTCGCTTGCGGAATAGCCGCGGTTGCAGGCTTTATGCTCACCTGTTTCTTGACAAAGGAAAGACAGACGGTCGAAAAGCCGAAACAGAAATTTAACTATGTCGAAACACTCAAGGGCTTTTTGACAAACCGCGGTGCGCTTGGTATGTGCCTTGCGTCGTTCAGTCAGCTTGTGTTTGTAATGTCATATTCCACAACGCTTCCGCTAGTATGCCAATATTTCTTCGGAGATCCCAAAAAATCGGGTATGGTAAGTATGGTGATGATGGCTCCGATGATTTTCTTCATTCCGTTTATGGGTAAGCTCTCCAAAAAGTTCGGAAAGAAGGAAATATCGATGTGGCCCAATCTCATTGCTATAGCAATGCTTGTGGCAATGCTTTTCATTCCGTTCCCCGCAACGAGCGCAGGTATGTGGATATATGCAATCTGCCTCGGAGTTTCCATGGCTGCTTCCGCGATGTTCAACCTCGGTACTTGGTCTATGGTCGCAGACTGCGTTGACGAGCAAGAGGTTAAAACCGCAAAGAAAGACGGCAAAAACATCTATGCTACGTACCTTACTGCCGAACAATTCGGCAAGCGTGACGAAGCAAGCGTCTATGCAACGTATTCTCTTGCAAGAAAAGCCGCGCAGGGCATAGGTTCTGCTCTCGTTGCGGCTCTTGCGGGTTGGGTAGGTTATGACTCAACGTTGCCAAACGAAACGACGTTTGAAACGGCCTCCAACCTTTTGCAGCTCTCAATCATTCTTCCGCTTATCGGCTCGATTTTGATATTCATATCCTTCTTGTTTGTATATAATCTCGACAAGAAAAAGGTTGCCGACAACACAGAGTTTTTGCGCGATAAAAACGAGCGTATCGCAATACAGTACGCGCACGGCGCGCAACCCGACGACGGCGCGGACGAGGCTGAAATTATTGTGTTCGATGTGGATAATGAGCCTGAAAATATTGCCGTTGAGGCTGTAGCGGCATAAGTATCAAGGGGGTGGAGTACCTTTCGATACTCCATGAAGAAACGCATAAAAAGTGCGATGACTCTTCGCACTTAATATTAGAACTTACATAAGCTTTTAGTAGCACATTCGGCAGTTGACAGAGTGCGCCGAATGTGCTACGCTAAATCTCAAGGAGCGTTATTTATTTTTTGAGAGCGGTTACTAAGATAGAAATCACGGCAAATATCAGGCTTAGTATCTCGTGAAGAGTCATAATAAATAACCTCCTTTTTCTTTACAAAAAAACATTTGAAAAAGAAGGTCTTATGCGGATTTTAAGGTGTGTTAACGCGTCAAATTGAGCTGTACAATAGCAAGTTAACGGAATAAAAGAATTTAAGAGGGTAATTTGTAACAAAAAAAGGCTAC
>CAZUZK010000038.1:0-15717 GCA_964624745.1 uncultured Bacteroides sp.
TAAGGTTGTGGTCATACGCCTTAAGTTTAATTCTGATCTTTTGTCCAGCCATTATAAGCCTCCTAATATTTACACTTGTCCGTGTGTGTCTTACATTTTTTTGCCCGCCGCGAAGCGACGGAAAATACGCATCTCTTTCGACGCGCTTGTTTAATATATAATTTTTGAAAATTAAAGTCAAGCAAATTTTCTCGGATTTTTGAATATTTTTTGAACTTGTGCATATTTCTCTTAAAAAAGCACAAAATATTGTATATATGGTTAAATTTTGTTTTTGAATTAAATTTATAAATATATATAGCGCGCGTGCCACGCGTTCGGGTGTGTCGCAATTTTGCGTACCTTTTCTCTCGTCGTTTTAAGCGTTTTATGCAACACTCACTCGGGTGTGTCACACATCGTTTAACACCAGTTTTACCTCGTTTTGACGTCTCCTTTCCTCGGGCGAAGGCAAAAATCAATGTCCCCTCTTTTTTCAAATCGAATATTTTTCTTGCTCTCGACATAGTGTTTATACAAGGAAAAATATCGAGGTTAGACATGGACGAGAAAAAGGAAATAATCGTGCTTAACGGCAAAAATCACAAGGGATTAGTGAAGCTTCGTTTCGTTGTAAACGATTTGGTAAAGGGACGTTGCAATCTTGACTTCCGCCCTTCAGAGGCTCGTCTGTATTTGATTGGCGACGACGTTGCCGAAATCATATTGAAGGATACCGCAACCGATTTTGAGGTGCCCTTCCGCGCAGGCGACAGCTACGGTTGTCTTGTGCGTTCAAGCTCGACAACTCTTTTCGGCGGTACTCTACCCAAAAACAAGATACTTTCTCGCGTAGACGACTTTCTAAAAAGCAAAAATACTCGAATTTTCTCCGCAAACAATCAAAATAACAATCATTCGCACAATCAATACCCCTACAACGCTATTTTGTCTAATCAAAGGCAAAACGACATTGCAAACGGCAAAAGCAACGGTAACGACGCTGCAAATAACGCAAGCAATCGCGACACGACAAATAACGCAAAAAGCGATGATACCGCAAACGACATAAACAACAGTGCCGTAAATAACGCAAGAAATGGTAACGCAAAAAACAACGCAGGCAACAATGACGCCGCAAATAATAAGAACATCGATAGCACGGCAAATAGTACAAAAATCGATACGGCACAAGCAGACGCGCGCGGATTTCACAGCTCGACCACGCCTAAAAGCATCGAGGAACTGGACGAATGGATTAAATACGACGGAAACAATTTCTATTACGCAATAAAGCCGCAACTTGACGAAATGTTTGTGCGTTATCCCGAAGAAAAAAGGCTTAACGAAGCCGTTGCAAACTCAAAATGGATACGCGTCGATACAGACAAGGACTACTACGTTGTCGGTTTGCTTTTCAACGAAGACGAGCCGTCGTTTATCTGCTACGGCGTACCCTCTTCTTGCAAAACTCAACCGCCCGAAGAACTATCAACCGCGTGCGTTTGGCTACCCGTCGGAGACGGAGAAAGCGGATATTGGGCGATATATCAATCCGCTCGCAACGGTGAAATAGTCAAATGACATGTCATTTACAACTGCTAAAACACACTCTTTATAACCGCTAAATTAGTCCGTTAATATGCCACGTACAGCCGTTAAATTAGCCAAATAACACGCCGCGTGCAACCTCTAAACATATAATGCAAAACAAACAAAAACGCACCGCTTGAATCAATTTCAAGCAGTGCGTTTGATGCTTTTTAGAACTCAAATCGACATCGATATAAGCTAGTTTTCGATAAATATCGCCGTGCGTTTTGAGCAATATTCGCTTGGCAAAATATCCGATATTCGGCATTAACGTCAAAACGCATATACCGCTTAAGCATATTTATCAGCCGAATACTGCGAGCAGGAAGCCTGCGGCTACTGCCGAACCGATAACGCCTGCGACGTTGGGGCCCATTGCGTGCATAAGCAAATAGTTGCTCTTGTTGTATTGAAGTCCTACCGTGTTCGATACACGTGCCGCCATAGGGACCGCGGACACGCCTGCGGAGCCGATAAGCGGATTGATTTTGCCCTTTGACAAAACGTAGAGAAGCTTGCCGATAAGCAATCCGCAAATGGTTGCAAGGACGAAGCCTGCAAGACCGAGAACGACTATCTCGAGCGTTTTAACCGTAAGGAAGGTTGAACCGACCGCCGTTGCGCCTACGGAAATTCCGAGGAAAAGCGTGACGATGTTCATAAGCGCGTTTTGCGCCGTGTCGCTGAGTCTTTCGGTGACGCCGCACTCTCTTAACAAATTGCCGAACATAAGGCTTCCGAGAAGAGGAGCAACGCTGGGCAGGAGCAAAGCCACTACGATTGTAACGAGAATCGGAAAGATGATTTTTTCCTTTTTGCTGACCTTACGCGTTGCTTGCATAACCGTTGCGCGCTCTTTCTTTGTTGTGAGGAGCTTCATAAACGGAGGTTGCAACAGCGGAATGAGCGCCATATAGGAATATGCGGCAACCGCTATAGGCGCAAGCAAGTGAGGCGCAAGCGACTTTGTAAGGAAGATTGCAGTAGGTCCGTCCGCGCCTGCAATAATGGAAATAGAGCTTGCTTCACCGCCCGTAAAGCCCATTGCCGCGGCAAGGATAAGCACGAGATAAATACCGCCCTGCGCCGCCGCGCCGAGAATAAGAGAACTTGGGCGTGAAAGCATAGGGCCAAAGTCCGTCATTGCGCCTACGCCGATAAATATCAAGCAAGGATAAACGCCCGTCTTGACGCCGATGTAAAGCACGTCCAAAAGTCCCCCGTGCTGTAGCACGTTGAGGTAATCGACCCCGTTTGCGACAGCCGCGTCTCCCGTCCACCACTCTGCGTGGAAGATTTTGTCGCCGTCAAGCGCAGGAAGATTGGTGAGAAGCATACCGAAAGCAATACCAACCAAAAGCAAGGGTTCAAATTGCTTTTTTATGCCCAGATACAAAAAGAACAATGCAACGATTATCATTACGATATTTTGCCAACCGCCACTTTCTCCGAAGAGATGATAGCCGCTGCTGTTCCAAATATTTTTCAATATTTCGCCGATGTCCATATTGCTCTCCTTACAGAAGCTCGACAAGAAGTGCGCCCGTTTCTACGCTTGCGCCTTTCTGCACGAAAATCTGTCCGACCTTACCGTCTTTTTCGGCATAAATCTCGTTTTCCATCTTCATGGCTTCGAGAATAAGCAACACGTCTCCCTTCTTGACCTGTTGTCCGCTTGTAACCTTTATCGCATTGATAGTGCCGGGCATCGGCGCGGATACGGTGTTTGCGCCGGTGCTTGCAGTCGGTGCCGAAACAGCCTGCGCGGGCGTTGCGGCTACCGGTGCCGCTGCAACGGGTGCGGCTTGCGGAAGCGCGGCGTCGTATTCGGCTTGAATAACCGCTTCTCCCTTTTCAACCTCGACTTCATAAATTTTGCCGTTTAACGTAACCTTGTAAATCATTTTTCTTCGTCCTCCACTCTCTTGATGGATATAAAACGCAACTCATTGAGAGGCGTTTGCATTTCGTCTGCGACGATTGCCATAATCATAGCCGCGTCGCGCTCTTCGGTGTTGATGAGTTTAAGCTCGCCGCAGGTGCCGTTGGCATATTGCGGAGCCTCCTCTTCTTGCGTCGGCTCGTTTTTCTTCCAAAACATAAGCTTTGCTTTGACGTCTTGAATCTTATCGTTCCATTCGGGGTGCTTTTCGCGAAGCTTCGAGCTGCTCTCAAAGATTTTACCCTCGATTTGCACGATAAGCATAAGCAATATAAGCACGACAAAAACTATAACGATACCGATAAGAGCAAGCAACAGAGCGTCTACAACGTCAAGCTTGTCCGTCTTCTCGAGAATACCGCTTAACAACGTATAGTTCATGATTCACCTCTTATTTTTCAATCGGAGCAATGGTATATTTGACCACTTTCTCTTCTTTTGCCTTGCGATTTGCAAAATATTTTTCAGTAACCTGCGGGAACAGGATATAGGACAATACGTCCTCGTCGCACTTTGCAACGTCGCCAAGCTCTTGCTTTGTCTTTTCAAACACAGGCTCGAGCGTGTCGGCATATCTTCCCTCTATGGGCTTCTCGTCGCCGAGAGCTTTCTTCTTTACGTCCTCGTCGATAGGAGCAGGAGAGGTGCCGTATTCGCCTCTGCAATATGCCTTGACTTCCTTTGAAATATTCTTGTATCTCTCGCCCGAAAGCACGTTGTTTGTCGCCTGAACGCCTACCATTTGGCTCATCGGAGTGACAAGCGGAGGATAACCGAGATCCGCTCTGACCTTCGGAGTTTCTTCAAGTACCTGCTCGAATTTGTCCATAGCGTTTTGCGCCTTGAGCTGTGACACGAGATTTGAAAGCATACCGCCCGGCACCTTGTAATTGAGTGCGTCTGTGTCGGTTGCCATCATCTTGGGATTGAGAAGTCCGTCTTTGACGTATTCGTCTCTTATCGGCTTGAAATAGTCGTTGACCTGCTTGAGAATATCGTCGTTAAGCCCGGTTTGGTAACCCATTTGTTTAAGAGCGATGTTGAGAGTTTCGGTTGCAGGCTGACTTGTTCCGCCACTGAAACACGACGTTGCCGTGTCGATAACGTCCACGCCTGCCTCTATTGCCTTCATATAAGTCATATATGCCATACCCGTGGTGCAGTGTGTGTGCAGAACAACGGGAATCTTGACCTCGTTCTTGATTGCGCCGATAAGCTCGTAAGCCTCGAAGGGGGACATCGTTCCTGCCATATCTTTTACACAAACGGTGTTTGCGCCCATATTTTCAAGCTCTTTTGCAAGCTTTGCAAAGGCTTTTAGCGTATGCACGGGGCTTTGAGTGTAGCTGATTGCGCCGGATACGGTGGCTCCGCATTTGATTGCGGTCTTTGTTGCCGTTTCAAGATTGCGAAGGTCGTTCAACGCGTCGAAAATACGAATGACGTCGATTCCGTTGTCAACGGATTTTTCGACAAACATCTTGACAACCTCGTCGGGATAATGCTTGTAGCCAAGAAGATTTTGCCCTCTCAAAAGCATTTGTAGCTTTGTGTTGGGCATAGCCTTGCGCAAATCTCTCAAACGCTTCCACGGGTCCTCGTCCAGGTATCTCAAGCACACGTCGAAAACCGCTCCGCCCCAGCACTCGACGGAATAATAACCCGCCTTGTCCATAGTGGGGAGTATATCTGCAAACTTTGAATACGGAAGGCGCGTAGCTATCAAGGATTGGTTGGCGTCGCGCAAAACCGTTTCGGTAAAAAGAACTTTCTTTTCAACAAAGTCTTTTTTCATTGCTAACCTCCAAAAATTCGTTCAGTTTATTATAACAAATTAAAATGTCAAGTACAACAAATTGATAAAAAAATATTTATTTAATAAATCAAAAATATTTATTTGACCGAGAAAAAGGCACGCTTACACATTTTGCAAGCGTGCCTAATAAAATCAACACTATAACGCGCGCGTGGATCACGCGTGTGAATCGCGCGCGTTATCGCGCGCGCATAATACGCGCATAATATATCGTTATTCGTTTTTCTCTTCGATTTGCGAAAGCGGAAGCATTTGCACGTCAAACGCGCCGTCGTCTTTGAGCGCAATCAGCGTGCCGCCGCGCTGTGTATGGCGTTTTTGAATGTCCTTGTACGCATTGTAGTCGATGCTCATTCCATACGTGAGACGTATTCCGCGATAGGTTGCGGATAGAGTATTGAGATGGTCGTGCCCGAAGAACATACCCTTGCAGCTTCCGAATTTTACCATTTCAGGGAAAAATTTGCCCTCTACGGTTTTCGGATAGCCGAAATAATTGTCCTTTTCGCCTACGAAGCCTCCGTGATATACGGCGTCGCCGGTGCCTAAATAGCAACTCTCCCACGCGTCCTTAACTTCCTTGGGCGGAATGTGGAAAAACGCAAGCGACGGGACAAGTTCTCTTCCTTGCGAAAGCTCGGTTATCGTGGATTTGTACCATTCGATTTGGTCGTCGTGCAAGGTGTCGAAGCCACTAAAAAAGTTCCAGGTAAGATAAGAATTGCTGTCCAAAAACATAAGCGCGACGTTAAGACGTCCGTCTTCGTCGTATACGGGTATACAATAGTTGCCTACTCCCGTCAGCTTTTCGTCGCCCTTGCAAAACCTGCAATGAGGCTGGGATTCGTAAAAATCGCCCAGCTCTCTTTTATTGCATTTTGCCCAGACTTCGGCATCGTGATTTCCGAACACAACGGTCCAGCTTATCCCCAGCTCCTCGAAAAGCGATGCAAGCATCTTGCTTGCCTTCAGATTGTTGAAGGAGCCTTGGTTGAGCCACGGCATAGGATAGACCATATCTCCGGTAACGATTATGAAATCGGGTTGCGACTTTTCTACGAGCCGTCTAACCGCACAAAGCGCAAGCTCGTCTTTTTTGCGAGTGCCTAGCGAGCCTCCGATATGCACGTCCGTAAGCTGTAAAATCTTATAGGGCTCTCCCCTTTTCTTGACTATGCTCGTCCTACCGTTTATGTTTTGAAAACCTCCGCTCATATTCACTCCTCCGACGTAATCGGCATTTCATCGTCACATTGTGCGACATTAACATCGTTTTCGGTGATTTCAACACTGCTCTCGTCCGCATTCAAGTCGGAATCGACCGCGCTTAAATCGATAACGTCGTCGGGATCGACTTTGCCGTAAAGCTCGGATATAAGCGATTCTCTTTCGGCATTTTCTTCATCGGTTAACGCTTGCGAGGACTTTCTTGCCTCGATGAAATATCTGATTCGCGTGAGCTTTCCGCTTGTTATTTTGTACCTAAACGACGCAAACAACGCTATCGAAATAAACACCGCAACGGATATGCCGAGAACAAGTCTTATCGTCAAAAGCACGCTTTCGCTTTGGGGTACGTAGGCGGCAACGTCGTCCGATTGATTTTCCACATAACCGAGACCGCCGATAATCCAACCGACAAGTCCGACGCCGAACGCTCCGCCGACCTTTCTTGCAAGCGTCATCATTCCGCTATACGTTCCCGTAGGACGCGCGCCGGTAGCCATCTCGGCAACGTCAACCGTGTCGGGGAAAATTATCCACGGCATCATCTGCGCGCCACCGAAGCCCAAGCCCATAATGAGCGCGACAATCGGAACAAGTATCGGAGGCGCCCAACTCGGGTCCATAACCGCAAGCATTATACCGCCTGCGATGTAGAACGGAAGCCCCATTCTGAACGCAAACTGCTTGCTCTTTTTGTCCATCATTACGCGTGCGAGCGGGAACATGACGACCGCCGCAACCATTAACGGCGCAATTATGAACAACGACGACATTTTCATACCGAACAGCTCGTAGCCGTGCCATACGTCCGTGGCATAATACACGGCAAGCGCAGAGATTATATCCATGCACATAAACGCCGATACGTACATAACGATATGCCAGCGATACGAACGGTTCTTATACGGAACGGCATAGCTGTTGACAAACTGCTTGAAATTAAAATGCTGTTTGGGCGTTTTGGGATTGATGCGCTCCTTGACGAATATTCCGCAAATGATAAGTCCGCCGCCGAACAGCACGCCGAAAATAATGCTCATGCAAAGCCAAAATTGCGTTGCGGTGAGCTGTGGCATAAACAAAAAGCCCGTGCCGTCCGGATTGGTCAACGCTTCGATAAACACAAGCGGCAACACGTAGCCGAGTCCCGAAGCCGCCGCCGTGAACACAAGCTTCACAGTATTGGCATTGTTGCGCTCTCTAAACGACGGCGTTAGGTCGCTCGCCATAGAGCAATACGGAACCTGCGTAACCGTAGAACATGTGTTCCACAGCAAATACATAACTATGATGTACGCCGTGAAACCACCGACGCTGACGCCCCACTCTCTAACAGGCAAAAACACGAGGAATATACACAATAGAAGGGATATTCCGCCAAAGAACATATACGGCTTGCGCCTTCCCCACTTGCCGCGCGTATTGTCGCTTATGAAGCCCATAAACGGATCGGTTACCGCGTCCCAAAGCTTTGCTAGCATCATTATAGTGGAAGCAAGCGACATCGCTATTCCGTTACGCGTCATATACGCAAGCATAACGCAAGACATCATGCTGACGCCGCCGCCGTCCATAAGTCCGCCTATGCCGTAGGCAAGCTTTTCCTTCATCGGCACTCTATCGGCTTCCGCGATAGGCTCCAACACCTTTTTCTCTTTATCTTTTTTCACTGTTGCACCTTTAATATTTATAATAAAAAGACGGATTGCCCCTTGTTATAGGACAATCCGCCGATTGTTTTTACACCTCTTGTACGTCTTGCACGCCTTGCACTACCGATTCTTGCTCGACGACAGGCTCTGCCGTATCTGCTACTTCAAAAGCGGAATCGTTCTCTTCAACGGTGTTCGATTGTTCTTCAACAACGTCGTCTTCAACGGATTCCGATTTCTTTCTTGTCCATACGGACGTCGGAAGCGCATTGACGACAAGCATACCGACGCTCATTATAAGCGCGCCGATGATTCCGCCGCCCAAGGTAAGACGGAAGACCTCGGAATCCATTGTCTTCATTTGATAACCGACTATAGACGTCATTGCTATGCTTATACTCAAAGCAAGCACGAGCATTATCACCGTCAACGTGTTAAACGCGATCGCCAAACGTGCGTCGTCAAAGGATTTCATTGCCAAGCACATACTGGCACTTGCAAACAAAACGGCAAAAATGAGCGCGAAATAGCCTAACGCCATGGTTCCGGCTCCGCCGACTCCGAGCTGTGCCATTATGCTTTGTCTTGTTATCAGCGTAGCATATGTTTGAATAACAATTCCGTCGTATCCGACAAAATCCTTTGCGGTGAGTTTGGATATTTCCTTGAACTCTTTTTCGAGAATTTCGGTGAAATACCAATAGTTGCGGAGCTTTTCGCTCAATTTGCCCTTGACGTATTCCTTTTCGGCTTCGCTTGCAATACAATCCGCCATAGCGCTTGCGTAAAGCTCGGAGGAATATTCGCGCTCGACTCCCGAGCCCGAAAGCTTAGTATTGAAGGTCGCCTTGAAGCTCGGCGCAAAACAACAGCCGATAATAACGACGCAAAGCGCAAGCGTAACAATTTGCGGAATATGCGTCACAAACGGCTTTTTGCTCTCTATAAGTTGCAATACGAAGCTTGCCGCGATTGCCAAGGACGAGAACACGATACCGGCAATCAAGCAAGCGCCAAGTTCTGCGCCTAAAGGCGTGAGTGCAAGCACCGCAGAAATCGGCAACGCCAGCAATATCGGCATCAATACGTCGATTGTCGAGGAAAGCTTGACGTCTTTGCCTTGGCATACGGCGATAATTCTTCTGATTGCGCTCAATATCGCAAGCACCATAATCGTTGCCGTTGCGAAAATATTGACGAAGAGCAATGCGCCTGCCGTGGCTATCGTTGCCATACTCCCACCTGACAACATATCCGTAGAATTGTCGCCATAAACGTCGATGGACGCATAATACTCCAACAGCTTTACGACGTAATCCTTGGCGGCACGCTCGCTTTCACGCGACATTTCGATTTTTACGGAGCCTTTATCGTCTCCTATATCGTTTACGATTGCCGAAAGAAAATCCTCAAGCGCAAGCTCGGCATTTTCTTCGAGTTTTTCGGCCTTTGCAACGTCTTTGTCGGGATCGTAATGTCTTGCGGAGGCAAACGCTATTTTGATTATGTCTATAGCGTTCAACTCGACCTTACCGTCAATCGTTATCGTGCCGAGAGAGAGTATGCTGTTATCCGACAAATCGACGGACATTACGCTTGCAAACGAGAATGCAAACAACAGCACGCACACTACGGCAATCAAAACGCTCTTGACGATAACGGATATGCCTTTACCGCTTATGCGCGCAGTATTGCTTGACGTGCGCTTGTGCGCTTTCTTCTCGTTTGCAACGTGATTGTGCTTGCTCTCTTTTGTGACTTCTCTATTCTCTGAATCGCAAACGCTTGCTCCGCATTTTGAGCAGAAGCGCGCGTCCGCAACCAGTGGTTCGCCGCAATTTAAGCAGTTGCGCTTGATTGTCGCTCCGCAGAACGGACAATAATTGAACGAGTCGATTACGACTTTTCCGCATTTCGGACAGGTTTTGATGTCGTCCATAATATTTATCTCCTTAATTTATATCGGTATTTGTGGGTTTTGAACGCTTGTGCCTTGGCTTTTATTCGACGTCGTTATCGGACACAACGTCCGTATCGGGCGCCGAGTCTACAACGGAAGCTTCGATATTCTGCGAATCGTCCGAGGAAGCGTTTGAGCTTAAATCGGTATCGGTCGAAACGGATTCGTCCGAAGCGTTTTCGTCCAAAGCAGAATCCTTCGATTCAACGGCGTTTTCGTCGGGCTTCTTTCTTAAAATCAATACGAGCTGAACGGAGTTTACAATCACGTTCACGCCGTTTAGAATCGCCGTAGACGCCGCCGGGAGCAATATGCCGTATGCCAAAAACACCGCGCTGCCTATCAGGTTGAGTATGCGAAGCATAACCGTTGATTTCTTGGTGTTTGTCGGAAAGCACATCGACGCCATGATAAGAACGGACGCGGTAATCCCGATATATTCCACGGGGTTTTTGAACGTATTTGCTAAATTGTCAAGTACGTCGGACAATGCGGTTGCTGCAAATCCCATAATGTTTTCCTCTCTTCTATACTATTTTCTCGTACGGACTTCTTCCGTGATTTTGGCGATAAAATCGTCAAGCGACATACTTTCGGTTGCCGCCGTATCGCGATAACGAACAGCCACCGTGCCGTTGTCGGATTCCTGCTGTCCTATGACAAGCATATACGGCACTCTGTCAACGACCTGCGCTTCTCTTATCTTGTAGCCGATCTTCTCGTTGCGATCGTCGTATTCGCAACGAATCCTTGCGGAGCGAAGCGCCTCGTAAACCTTTCTCGAATATTCGTCGTGCTTTTCGGACACGGGAAGCACTTTTACCTGAACGGGAGCAAGCCACGTCGGGAACTTGCCTGCAAAATGCTCCGTCAAAATGCCGATAAAACGCTCTATCGAGCCGTATACGACGCGGTGAACCATTATCGGGCGCTGTTTCTCGCCGTTCTCGTCCACGTATTCCAAGCCGAAATTGATGGGCATTTGGAAATCGAGCTGAATGGTTCCGCACTGCCACGTTCTTCCGAGGGTGTCCTCGAGGTGGAAGTCGATTTTCGGTCCGTAAAACGCGCCGTCGCCCTCATTGACGATATACGGAAGAGAAAGCTTTTCGAGCGCGGTTTTAAGTCCTTCGGTCGCCGCCGTCCAATCCTCGTCGCTTCCCATACTGTCCTCGGGACGAGTGGACAATTCTACAAAATACTTGAAGCCGAACTTGCTGTAAACCTCGTTAATAAGGTGAACGACGCCGACAATCTCGTCGGTAATCTGTTCTCTTCTCATAAAGATATGAGCGTCGTCTTGCGTAAAGCATCTGACTCTGAACAAGCCGTGCAACGCGCCTTTAAGCTCGTGACGATGCACAAGCCCCAACTCACCCACTCTAAGCGGAAGGTCTCTATAGCTGTGCGGTTGACTTCTGTATACCATAACTCCACCCGGGCAGTTCATCGGCTTTACGCAGAACACATCGTCGTCTATGACGGTGGAATACATATTGTCCTTATAATGATCCCAGTGTCCGCTGGTTTCCCAAAGACGTCTGTTCATAATCATAGGAGTGGAAACCTCTACGTAGCCGTCGCGAGTGTGGATTTCTCTCCAATAGTCGATAAGCGAGTTTTTAAGCGCCATGCCCTTTGGAAGGAAGAACGGGAAGCCCGGAGCCTCGTCGCAAAGCATAAACAAGCCCATTTCCTTGCCGATACGACGGTGATCGCGCTTTTCCGCCTCCTCGAGAAGCTTGAGATAATCGTCAAGCTCCTGTTGCGTGGCGAACGCGGTACCCTTAATTCTCGTAAGCATCTTGTTGTTTTTGTCGTTTTTCCAATAAGCACCCGACTGCCCCATTATCTTGAACGCTTTGAGCGCTTTTGTATACGTCAAGTGAGGACCGACGCACATATCTATATATTCGCCTTGCTGATAGAAGCTTATCGTCGCGTCGTCGGGAAGGTCGCCGATATGCTCGACCTTATACTTTTCGCCTCTGCTTTGCATGAGCGCGATTGCCTCGTCTCGAGGAAGCGTAAACGCCTTGATAGGCAAATTCTCTTTGACAATCTTTTTCATTTCCGCTTCGATTTTTGCCAAATCCTCGTCGGTAAGCTTTTCTTCGCCGAGGTCTACGTCATAATAAAAACCCTTCTCGTTTGCAGGACCGTAAGCAAAATCGGCTTGCGGAAAAAGACGCTTGATGGCTTGCGCCATAATGTGTGCCGCGGTGTGGCGAATTACATGTAGCTCCTCGCCTTTATCGGCAAGCTCGCCAACCGTACCGTTGTTGTAGATAACTTTCATAAAAAATCTCCTTATATGGCAGATGTTTTGTTTTTATAACTCAAGGCTTTTCAAACAAAAAGCCCTCGAAAAAACGCGACAAACGTTTCTTCAAGGGCGCATAAGCTCGGTTCCACCTTGATTTTGACTTCATTTTCCGTTAACGCAGGCTCACGACGACGCTTACTGCGATTTCTGCGTCGCGACTCCGGAGTGGTCTTCGCACATGCTCGGCAAAGAAGCTCCCAGCATACGCTTCTCTCTCTCGGTGCCAAAGAAGGTGTTACTCTCTCCTTCACTGTCTTTTTAAGTTGTGTAAATTATACCACCGCCCCGTTTTTCTGTCAATTCCCGTAGGGAATAATTCGGGAAGCGGATATTATTATTCCTCTTCGGGTATCTCGGATTTTTGCGCGCGGCTCAATCTTATAAGCTTGTTGTCAACGGCAAGCTTGTTGATTAAATCGTGCATCGCCTTATCAAGAGGCTTGTCCTTGCGATAGTCCGCATTGAAAATCCAGTCCACGCGACCGTGCTTCAAAAGCGGCTGCACCTTGTCCTTTTGTCCGTTTTGATACAACGCAATGGAATGTCCGCCAGAAATCTTGACAAGCTTCATGCACGGAACGTCGGTGAGTCCGTCGCCGATATATATCATGTTGTTGAAATATACTCGTCTGTCGTCGTCGGGGCGCGACGCGTTTACGTCTATATTGTTGCTGATGTCCAAAACACCCTTGTTTATGCGATATACAAATTGCGTTTTGTTGGTGTAGTTGACCGCCATTTTTGCCCAAACCGGCTTTCCGTCCTTGTACAAGAACTCGCTTGCAAAAATCTTTGTGAAATACTTTGCGATGCTTGTGCCGTCGATAATTTCCTTAAGTCCCGAGGAAAGAACGTAATGCTCGACGCGAACGCCTGCCTCCTCGCCGTAACGGTTGACTCTTTCAAACCACTCTTCGACGCCCGGCAAATATTCTACGTGCTTGCCGCATTCCATAAGCATTTCCTTGGTGAGCGGTACGCCTGCGCGCTCTGATTGCGTCATCATGCAGTACATATAGGTCAACACGCTGTCCATCTGCTCCTTGGACGCAAGAACTCCCGTTCCGTTCCAAAATTCGTCCGGCTCCATTCCGATGCTGGGAATAAACGTGTATTCCTGCATATCGCGCGTGCAAAGCGTTTTGTCAAAATCATACATTATCGCAACGATTGGTTTTGATGTCATATTGTCTCCGTATATCTGTTTTTTCGCAAGAATCGGTTTCTTGCGCTTATATTCTAGCAATTATATATTATATTGTCAACATCGGCGCACGGGCGCGCCCTAAAGGCGTTGTTTACGCCTGCTTTACAAAATACACCCTCTTCATTTTTTGCTCGACATAAGGGCGATTTTCATAATAGCTCGTTTGCACGCTCGCAATGCGGTCTACCGTTTCCATACCCTCCACGACTCTACCGAAGGACGCGTATTGTCCGTCCAAAAACTTTGCGTCTGCTTGGCAAATAAAAAACTGCGAGGAAGCAGAATCGGGCTTAACGCTTCTTGCCATGGATATAACTCCGCGCTCGTGAGAAAGCGGATTCGGCACGCCGTTTGCGGTAAACTCGCCCTTGATATGCGGTCTGCTTCCACCCGTTCCGTTTCCCAACGGATCGCCGCCCTGAATCATAAAACCGTTGATTACGCGGTGAAAAATCAATCCGTCGTAAAAACCTCTGCCAACGAGATTTTTGAAATTTGACACCGTTATCGGCGCATAGGTCGCGTCAAGCTCGACGACGATAGAATCGCCGTTTTCCATCTCTATTTTCACTAAATCCGTTGTTTCGTTTACTTCGACAAAATTCATATTTTGCTCCTTTAACATTGTTTTGTGTATAGATAAAGTCTCGTTTTTGTCAATAGCGGCTTTTTGCTATTGCCACCGCAACCGCTTTTGCGCTTGAAAACGCCCACTGCAAATTGTATCCGCCGCAATCGCCGTCAACGTCCAACGCTTCTCCTATTGCATAGGCGTTTTTTGCCTTAAGCGACATAAGATTGTCGTCAAACTCGTCAACGCTCAAGCCACCGGACATAACCTGCGCAAGGCTTGCGTCGGCAACGCCTTCTATCTTGAATCTATAATTCTTAATAGCGTTTGCTATCGCGCTTATTCTGTTTACCGCAATATCGTCGGCACTGCTTCCCGAAGCCCAAATTATACGTTCCTGCACCTTGCTGTGGAACGTTCCCCTTAAAAGCTCTCCGACCGTAGACGCATTGTCGCGCTTGCGCAAAATTTCCTCAACCTCGGCTTTGGAATACTCGGGCATAAAATCTATCGTGAGCATATCGCCCACCCTCGCGCGACCGCGCGCAAGCTCGCTCGACATATTGAACACCGCAATTCCGCTCACGCCGAAATCCTTGAACAATACCTCGCCAATCTCATATCTGTATCCGACGCGTACGCCTGCCTTGACGCGCACGCCTTGCAACCCCTTCAACGGCTCCTTGTCTGTTTTTATCGGAACAAGCGACGGCGTATATGCGCGCACAGAATGTCCTAGACCGGCATAAAGCGACGTGCTGTCTCTTCCAAAGGTTGCAGGCGAGCCGGTTGCAAGCACCACGTTGTCCGCGCTTAAGCTAAACGCTACGTTAGGCTTATTCTCGCACTTAACCATGCCGCTAACGTTGAATCTATCGTTGAATTTTTCGATATAATTTACCGTATGCGACGTAAGCACATCTACGTTGTTTCGCGATATTACCGAGCGAAGCGTATCTAGAACGCTGGAGGCGCATTCGCTATACGGATAGACGCGCTTGTCCACAACCTTTGTCAATAGCCCCATTCGCTCAAAAGAGGCTATTGTGTCGTGCGCGTCGAAACGGTCGAGAAAGCTCTCGACAAAGCTCGGCTTGTTGTAATGCACGATGTTCATGTCGAGATTGGTGAGATTGCACTTGCCGTTGCCCGTAGCCAACAGCTTCTTCCCAACGCGTTCGTTGCTCTCCAAAATAGCAACGGAAACGCTGCTTGGCAGCTGTGCCGCCAAGAACATTCCGCCTGCGCCGCCGCCGATAATAATTACGTCGTAATTTTTTACACTCATGCGTATATTCTAACACAGTGTCGATAAGAAATCAATTTTTTTCTAAAATGCGCAAAAACACTTGTCAAGACAGCCAAATTAGTGTAATATAACTCTTGCTTTGGAGGCATAGCCCAGTTGGTTAGAGCGCTACGTTGACATCGTAGAGGTCATAAG
>CAZUZK010000039.1:0-7609 GCA_964624745.1 uncultured Bacteroides sp.
TGCTCACAAGAACCTGAATCTTGCGCGTCTGCCAATTCCGCCATGTCCGCGTATGTTGCTATTTTAGACTATCGACGGCACGATGTCAATTCAATTAGCCAAATTGGGCAGAATGTGATTGAAGAGACGTTAAAACCGATGCGCGGACGGCTTTGGAATTGAATATTTGAAAACATATTGCTTTTATGCTTGCGGTGTTGTAAAATGACAGCATAATAAAAAAAGAGGTGAATTTATGCGTTATACATACAAAACACAAGGCACTTGCTCGCAAGAGATTTCGTTTGATATTGACGGAAACATTATATCCAACGTGTCGTTTTTAGGCGGCTGTAACGGCAATCTTAAAGGCGTTTCTGCGCTTGTGGAGGGGTTAAGCGTCGATGAAATCGAGAAAAAGCTTGCAGGCATAAAATGCGGATACAAAAACACGTCCTGTCCCGACCAGCTTGCAAAGGCCGTACGTGAAGCAAAAAATTCGATGAAATAATAAAATGGCGGTTGGACTTGCGTAACGGCATCTTCAATTTGTCGATTTTATAGCCATCATAAACAAAGCATTGCAAAAAGAACAAGCGTCGTCTGCTTGTCCTTTTTTATTGTTAAAGCGTAAAAGAATAGGCTTATTCCACCAAGAGCTTTCCGAGCCTGTTCATCATGCGGTGCTTGTGTTCGATAAGGGAATGCGCATAGCGATTCAACGTTATCGAAGCGTTTTTATGTCCTAAAATTTCGGAGAGAGTTTTGACGTCCATACCGCATTCGAGCGCTCGCGTTGCAAACGTATGCCGCAGTGCGTGAAAGCCCTTATGCGGAATTTTCAGATGCGAGAGAAGCAACGCGAAGCTTTGTTGGTACGAGCGTATGCCGACGGCGGCTTGGTTTTGTGATATGACGAATTGGCAGGTCTTTTTCCGTTTTAGCTCGCAAAGCATGGGGAGTAATTGCTTGGGAATGGGAACAATACGCTTTGAAGCCTGTGTTTTCGGTTCGTGTGCGCAGTGCTTGGCGTATCCGTCGTCGCGTCGTTCATAGCACGTTTTGTTTACGGATATCACGCTTTTTTTCAAATCGACGTCGCTCCAGTTCAACGCAAGCAGCTCGCCTATTCGCAAGCCTGTGTACAAGCACAGGATTATACCGAGCATTTTGGGACGTTTGTCAAGCATAACCGCGCGTTCGATTTTGTGCTGTTCGGCAAGCGAAAAGCAATATTCGCTTTTTAGAACGGTTTTCGGACGCTTTACGTTTTGGGCGATATAGCTGTCCGATACGCCCATGCGATGCGCGGTTTTCAATGAGTTTTGAATTATCGTTATAATCAGATTTACCGAACTTGACGAGAGTCCCTCTCCCGTTATTTTGTTGCCGTGCAAAAGCAATCGGGCGGTGTAGGCTTGAAGAAGAATGGGAGTAAGCTCGTCAAGAGCGTATTCTCCGATATCGGTTGCGACGTGGTTGTCGATTATCTTGCGATAGCAATCGTAGGTTCGCGGTTTTGTGTCGGGCTTTATGTAGTTTTCAAGCCAGATGTCCAACCAGTCCTTGTATTTCATTGTATTTGTTCTCCTTTATGTGTGCTCTAGTAAATAATATACCGCATGGCGACATAGAGAAAAAGCGATAAATTTCCACTAAATTTACGTCTAAAAAGGCGTGGAAGCGCAAATAAACGGATAACAAATTGACTATTGAAATGAGGGCTTCGGTATGATATAATATTTTAGCATTAAGAGAGCGTCGGCAAAAATCGCGGCGCTTTGCGAGGTGAAATATATGCTTAACGTTGTTGCGGCTCTCATATGGCGAGACGGAAAGCTCCTTATATGTAAGCGCCCCGAAAACAAAGCGCGAGGTCTGCTCTGGGAGTTTGTTGGCGGGAAGGTCGAGAAGGGCGAAACGGAACAAGAGGCTTTGATAAGAGAATGCAAGGAAGAGCTTGACGTGACCGTAGCCGTTGACGAGCTTTTTGCCCGAGTGTTTCATCATTATGACGACGTAGACGTGCGCTTGAGCGTATACAACGCAAGGATAGTCGCAGGCGAAATAAAAATGCTCGAGCATTGCGATATTCAATGGATAAGCGCGGATAGACTGCGTGAATACGAATTTTGTCCGGCGGACAAGGATATACTTGAAAAGCTGGAACGAGAGTATTCTTGCAAAGAATAAAATGGGAAAATAAGAATTGCCGTACGTAATCGTATAGTCGGCAATATAGCAATAAAAGGGGGTTCAGGATATGATTAACGTCATTGTGAACGGAAAAGAAATCGAGGTTAAAGAAGGGGCGAGAGTTATTGAATTGCTCTCGGAGGACGAAAAATGCAAATATATGGTTTGCAAGCTCGGCACACAGGTTAAGGAGCTTAATAGAAAGTTAAGCGACAAGGACAACGGAAAGGTCGTTGAATTTTTGGGCTTGGAAAACATCGAGGCAGGCAAGGCATACGAGGCAAGCTTGAGATACATTTTCTCAATGGCTTTCCACAAACTTTATCCCGACGTCAAAATACGCTTCAGCTATAACGCGTCGCGTTCGGTATTGTGCCAGGTGTTGACAAAGGGCTTTAATATGTCGCAAGCCACCGACGAGGTTAAAGCGGAGGTGGATAGAATAATCAAGGCGGATTTGCCGATAGAAAGAATTTCGGTATCCACAGAAGAAGCCGCCGCGATTTATAAGGATATGGGCTTTGACGACAAGCTTGAAATGCTCAAATATCGCCCCGAAAAGCTTGTGAATATCTATAAATGCGGAGACTATTACGATTATATGCACTCTTATATGGTGCCGTCCACGGGCTGTATTTACAGCTACAACATCAGACCGTATAGCCCGGGAATTATAATCCAATATCCGCGTTATGAGCTGAATGCGTCCATACCCGAATTTGTGGAAGAAAGTATGTATGGAAGAACCCTGCAAAGGGCGTATTTGTGGGCGAAAAAGACGAAAACGCAAACCATTGCGGAAATCAATCACAGAGTCGAAAACGGCAACCAGTTGGATTTTGTGCAGATGTGCGAAGCAAAGCACAATCGTATGCTTGCCGAGCTTGGCGAAGAAATAACGAGGGATATAGAGAATATCCGCCTTATATGTATAGCGGGTCCCAGCTCCAGCGGCAAGACGACCTTCTGCAACCGCGTGCGTATCGAATTGTTGTCGCGCGGTATAAATCCCGTTATGATTTCTATGGACGACTATTATCTCGAAAGAGATAAGGTTTGCAAAATTCAAGGTAAGAGCGCGGACGAGGTTGACCTCGAGCATATAAATTGTCTCGATATCGAGCAATTCAACAAGGACTTGTTCAACCTTATCAACGGCGAAGAGGTCACGCTTCCGAAATTCAATTTTATGATAGGCAAACGAGAGGTAGGTAGGACGATTAAGGTCGATCAATACAGTCCGATTATCATAGAGGGCATTCATGCGCTCAACGAAAAGCTTACGTCGTCTATTCCGAAGCATCAGAAATACAAAATATATATTGCGCCGCAGTTGCCTGTCAACATCGACAATCACTCGCCGTTGAACACGACGGATTTGCGCCTTATTCGCCGTATTGTGCGCGATATGAAGTTTAGAAACTATCCTGCGGCAAACACAATCGATATGTGGCAATCGGTGCGTAGCGGCGAATTTAGATGGATTTATCCCAACCAAGAGGGTGCGAACTTTGTGTTTAATTCCGCGCTTCCGTACGAGCTTTGCGTGCTTAGGAATCAAGCGCTGCCGGCATTGAGAGAAATCAAATACAACGATCCGCAATTTATCGTTGCAAACAGACTTATCAAATATCTTAAATATTTCAGCCCGATTGAGGACGAGTCGATTATCCCGTGCAACTCTTTGCTGCACGAGTTTATCGGGGGTAGCTGCTTCGACGTATAAGCAAACCCCTAAGTTGAAAACACAAACACGTTGCGCGCGCATAAGCCATGCGCGCGCAATATATTGACGGAGAAATTATGTACAAATTAGCGCGAGTGGGATTACATCATTTTGAAGAGCCTTGTCTTTCGGGAGAAAGGGGAAGCGGAACCATATTCTTTTCGGGGTGTAATTTGCGTTGCCTCTTTTGCCAAAATTATGAAATTTCGCACGGCGCAAAGGGGCTTGAAGTTAGCGAAGACGAGCTTATAAATTGTATGCTTTATCTTTGCGATTTAGGTGCGCACAACATCAATTTGGTCACCCCGTCAAATTATACAAATTTGCTCGTAAACACACTTAAACGTGCAAAAACACAAGTTAAAGTGCCTATTGTGTGGAATAGTAGCGGATACGAAACCGTAGCTAATCTCAAAAAACTAGAGGGGCTGGTAGACGTGTATTTGCCTGATTTTAAGTATAGTGACGATATGCTGGCGTGGGAGTATTCGCACGCAAAAGGCTATAGGGATATTGCAAAAAACGCCATAAAAGAAATGCGAAGACAACAGCCCGTAGACATCTTTGACAAAGACGGAATGCTTCAAAAGGGCGTTATCGTGCGACACCTTGTTTTGCCCCACGCGCTTGAGAATACAAGGGGAGTGCTTAAAGACATTGCCGACATAGACAAGAATATGCTCGTGAGCCTTATGGGGCAGTATTTCCCGACGCCTGCGGTCGCGAAGCATTCGTCGTTATCGAGAAGAATTACGCAGAGCGAATACGAAGAAGCTACGGATATGTTTTTCGACGCAGGGCTGACAAACGGCTTTTCTCAAGAGCTTGACAGCGCGACGGAGGAGTACGTGCCGAATTTCGACCTTAAAGCACTTGAGGCGATTTTGCATAGAGGCGTGTAAAGTCGTTTGTTTTGTCGGTATATTGACAGAAAAGGAACTAGATTTATAAGAACTTGAGCATAGCGTTGGAAGGCTCGTGTGCGTATATTGCGCGTATATAATGAGTGTTGTTTACGGTTGCGGTGCCGTGAAACGTCGATTTTGCAACACGCTTCGTGTATGCGTAAAAAAGTCGCTAAAAAATTTGCAAAATTCGTTGCTAAAATAAAAAGCGTGTGTTAACATACTCTCAATGTGCTAGGAGGGCAATATGACGCAAAACGTTGTCAAGCTCAAGAAATCTCCCTCGGTTGCGACAAAGTGTGTCGCGAGGGTTGAGGTTTCCTCGGTTGCGTGCCTTATTCCCTCTATCGCTTCTATAATCGCCTAACGAAGATGTCCTTGTCGGACATCTTTTTTTTGCGCTTTTATAGGAGCGGTACGCGACGGCGCTTATTGAATCGAAAGAAAAATTTGTATAGGAGAACAACTATGAATCAACTTGTTTATGACGTAAATTCTCGTCCGCCGTTCGGAAAGCTGCTCGTGTTTGCATTCCAACAGGTGCTTGCAATCATGGCGGCAACGATTGCCGTCCCGACGATAATCGGTTTGCCCTCCCAAATTCCTGCCGCAATTTTGGGCGCAGGCTTGGGAACCATAGTCTATTTGCTTTTCACCAAATTCAAAAGCCCGGTGATTATATCCAGTTCGTTTGCGTTTTTAAGCTCGCTTTCTACGGCGCTTGCGTTCGGATATTGCGGAATAATACTAGGTGGAATCCTCGCAGGACTTGTGTACGTCGTGCTTGCGTTGATAATAAAGCTCGCAGGCAGCAAGTGGGTATCCAAGCTTATGCCGCCCGTAATCATCGGACCGACCGTAGCGTTGATAGGCTTGTCCTTGGCGTCTAGCGCAATGGGCGATATTGTGAAGGCAAACGGTATGAAAGAGGTTGTTATTGACGGCGTTGCGCAAATGACGAGCGTTACAAACGGCTCGTACAATCTCGTTGCGTTGCTTTGCGGACTTGTGACGCTTGTCACGATATGTATTTGTTCAACTCAAAAGAAATTCAAAATGGGAAGGCTCATTCCCTTTGTTATAGGAATCGGCGCAGGATACGTTACGGCGTCGATTTTCACGGCGTTCAGCTATATAGGCGAGGGCGTAGATTATTTGCGCATAATCAACTGGCAGCCGTTGGTGGACAACTTTGCGCCTCTTGCAGACGCTTCCGCAAGCGCGGGATTGAAATTTCAAGCATTCTTGACCTATCCCGATTTCGCGCTTATCGAGGCGATAAAGGAGCTTGTCAGCGGAAACGTAAGCGAAGCCATTATGACTGCAAGCAACGGAGCGGCTACTACGTTGACGTGGGCGGGCGTAGGAGAAGTGATACTTGCGTTCGTGCCCGTTGCGCTCGTAGTGTTTGCAGAGCATATTGCCGATCATAAAAATCTTGGCTCGATTATAGGAAGAGACCTTGTTGAAGGCGAGCCGGGGCTTTGTCGTACGCTTTTGGGCGACGGCGTAGGCTCTATGGTCGGAACGGTTTTCGGCATTTGTCCGAACACCACGTACGGCGAATCCGTAGGCTGCGTGGCAATCACCAAAAACGCGTCCGTGTCCACGATATTTACGGCGGCGGTCATGTGTATCGTCTTGTCGTTTGTCAGCCCGATTATGGCACTGCTACAGACAATCCCTAGCTGTGTTATGGGCGGCGTGTGCTTGACGCTTTACGGCTTTATCGCGGTGAGCGGTCTTAAAATGTTTAAGGACATCGACCTTGGCGACAACAAAAATCTTTTCACCGTATCCACAATTCTTATTGCGGGTATAGGCGGCTTGGCAATCAAGATTCCTTATGCGCTTAACAATGACGGTTCGGTTGCAAAAACAATAACCATAACCTCTATAGCAACCGCGCTCATTCTCGGAATCATGGTGCACGCGATTATAGGAGCAATCGAAAAAAGGCAGGGCGACGAGGATAAGGAAGAACCCGAAAGCCTTATAGCCGGTGCGGTTGCTCCCGACGCTTCGTTTGATTTGGGAAATGAACAAAATAACGACGAAATCGCACAAACTTGCGAGGAATAACCGCAAATCTTAAATTTGGGGTTGAAGTCTAAAGAATAAACCTGTACAATATAAAAAAGCAAAAAAGAGGAATAAATATGACTGAATATAACAACGTAACAATTTTCGATCATCCGTTGATAAGACATAAGGTCGCGATATTGCGCGATGAAAAGACAAGTATGAAGGAATTTAGAGAGCTTGTCGAGGAAATCACCACGCTTATGGTGTACGAGGCGTTCAAGGACGTTCCCACCAAAACCGTGCTTGTCAAAACTCCGCTTGAGACGTGCGAGCAGACAATGGTTGCGGACGGCGCGGTTACGATAGTGCCTATCCTTCGCGCAGGGCTTGGCATGGTAAACGGGGTGCATAGACTTTTCCCGACTGCCAGAGTGGGGCATATAGGGCTTTATCGTGACGAGGAAACTCTTGAACCGCACGAGTATTACTGCAAGCTCCCGGAGGGTATCGAAAGCTCTGTGGCGATTCTTCTCGATCCGATGCTTGCCACGGGCGGCTCTGCGGTGGGCGCAATCGATTTGCTTAAAAAGCGCGGCTGCAAGCAGATTCGTCTTATGAACATAATAGGCACGCCGATAGGCGTGGAAACCGTCGCAAAAGCTCACCCCGACGTGAAAATTTACGTGTCCACGCTCGACCGTCAGCTCAACGAAGCAGGGTATATTTTGCCGGGATTGGGCGATGCGGGCGACCGCTTGTTCGGCACGAAATAATACGT
>CAZUZK010000039.1:7709-15379 GCA_964624745.1 uncultured Bacteroides sp.
TTTTGCCGGGATTGGGCGATGCGGGCGACCGCTTGTTCGGCACGAAATAATACGTTTTATTTGCAAAAAAAAACGATATAATTTGCAAAGCATAAGATAAAAGATAAGATAAAAGGTATAGTCGATTTGGCTATACCTTTTTGAAATTAAGCTTTGTTTTTTTGTGTTTTTTACACGATTTTAGTGTGTTTTTTTGCGCAAATTTATATGTTTTTTATCCGATTTTATGCGTATTTTACGTGCTTTTTTTGCGTAAATTCATATGTTTTTTACGCGATTTATGCGTGTTTTTACGTTAATTTTATGTGCTTTTTTGCGCGATTTTTTACGCGATTTATGCGATTTTTACGTCGATTTTACGTGTTTTTCGCGCATGTTTTTGCGCAATTTTCGGTGCTTTTTTGCCGTGTTTTATGTGATTTTTTTACGGCTTTTTTTGCTTATTTTGCGTTGTTTTCGGCAAGCATACGCGCAAGAAATTCTTTTGTGCGTTCTTCCTTCGGGTTGGTGAAGATTTCGTCGGGAGTGCCTTCTTCGACGATAACGCCGTTGTCCATAAACACAACCTTGTTTGCGACGTCGCGCGCAAAAGCCATTTCGTGCGTGACGACAATCATTGTCAAGCCCGTTTCGGCAAGCTCTTTCATGACTGTCAAAACCTCGCCAACCATTTCGGGGTCGAGAGCGGACGTAGGCTCGTCAAAAAGTATAACCTCGGGGGACATCGCCAATGCGCGTGCGATTGCGACGCGTTGCTTTTGTCCGCCGGATAATTGACGAGGCTTTGCGTTTACGTACGCGCTCATGCCGACAAGCTCGAGATATTTCATTGCGACGGCGGTTGCTTCGTCCTTTTTCATTTTAAGCACCTTTCTAGGTCCCAGCGTGCAGTTTGCAAGCACTGAAAGGTTGTTGAAAAGGTTGAAGGATTGAAACACCATAGTCACTTTTTCGCGATATTTCGGCGCGCTTTTAGTGTTGGTAATGTTTGAGCCGTGGAAGAAAATCTCGCCCGACGACGGAGTTTCAAACAGATTTATGCAGCGCAACAGGGTGGATTTACCGCTTCCCGAGGAGCCGATTATGCAGGTAACGTCGCCTTTGCGCACGTCAAAGTCTATGTCCGTCAATACAACGTGATCGCCGAACGTTTTTCCGAGATGTCGAATTTCGATAAGCGCGTCGTTTGTTTCGCCGACGTTTTGGTTGACGACGTTTTCGGATTGAGCTTGCTCGTTCAAATTGTTGTCGTTTACGTCTAACATCAGTTGTTTCCTCCCATATTGTCTTGTTGTCTTATGATTGCGTCTGCGTCCATATTTTGCGAGCCCATAATCTTATAGTCCTTTTTGCCGTCCATTTTCTTTTCAACAAGGCGCAGAATGCGAGTTATGGCGAATGTCAGGATAAAGTAGATTGCCGCGATTACGAGATAGCTTTCAAATATCGCATAGGTGTTGAGCGCAATGTCCTTGCCGTAGAAGAACAGCTCGGTGAAGCCTATGACGTTGAGAACGGACGTATCTTTTATGTTGATGACAAATTCGTTTGCGACGCTAGGCATAATGTTGCGCAGAGATTGCGGAAGAATGACGTTCGTCATCGTTTGCGAGTGCGTCATGCCGATTGCCTGCGCGCCCTCGAATTGTCCTTTGTCTATGGATATTATGCCTCCGCGCACGATTTCCGCCATATATGCGCCGGTGTTTATAGATACGATAATAAGACCTGCAAGGGTTACGTTCATAGTGTTGCCGCCGTTGATAAGCGCAAAGCCCCAGAAGATAACCATTGCCTGCACCATCATAGGCGTGCCGCGGAAGATTTCGATATATATCGACAACAGCGCGTCGCCGATTTTCTTCAACACCTTAAGAGCCTTGTTGCTCGGTTCGTCCATCGTGCGATAAACGCCTATCAAAAGACCGATAAACAAGCCTACAACCGTGCCGATTATCGCAACGAGTATCGTGTAGCCGACGCCCTTGAGAATGGAAAGATAATATTTTGAAATTATGTTGCCTATTCTCGTGAAAAAGGTGGAGTTTTGTGAGGAATTGTCCGTTGAAAACTTAACCGCGTCTTCCATTATGGCAAGGCGGTCTTCTTGAGAAAGCTCGCTCAACACGTTGTCGATTGCGCTTTTGTCGGCGTAGCCGTATCTCATACCGATTGCGATTTGCGTATCCTCGGCGGCGGCGGTGAAGCCTGTCGTATTGTTTTCGAGGTGAATATATTTAAGTCCGCTGTTTGCGGCGCAATCCGCAATAGCACCCGGTTCTTCTGCAACGTAACCGTCTATCGCCTTGGTGTTCAGGGCGTTTGTCATCATCGGGAAGGATTCCATCGGCGTGCCTGCGATTATGCCGTGTGCCGCCGCTTGCTCTTGAAGGGCGGTGTCGTGAAAGGTGCCGTGTTGAGCGACGATTGTCGCTCCGCTGAAATCGTCAAGGCAGGTTGCGTTTGCGTACTTGCCGTCCTCTCTAACGACTATAACGAGGTTGCTTTCATAGTAAGCCTCGGAGAAATCAATCGATTGACGTCTTTCCTCGGTAGGACTCATGCCTGCGATAATGAGGTCCAAGGTGCCTGCCTGTACGCCCGGGACGAGAGAATCCCATTCCATTTTTTGCACGACCAGTTCTTTTCCGAGTGCGTCCGCGATACGCTTTGCGATTAAAATGTCGTAGCCGTTTGCATATCCGTCGGCATTTGAGATTTTAACTGCGCCGTTTGCGTCTGTGGTCTGTGTGAAATTGAAGGGGATATAATTGCATTCAAGCCCGACAACCAGCGTGTTTTCCGCGTCCTTGTCGCACGCCGTAAACACGGCTATGCAGCAAGCCAAAACTGCCAAAACCAAAACAACGGCAATGATTTTGCGGTTTCTTTTCATTTGTTTCTTCTCCTTTCGTCGCTTTTTTAGGACTGCGGATAAAAAAATCCGCAATGCTAACAACATTGCGGATGAAAAATACCACTCAATGTCGATAGCGCTCCACCTTGCGGTGACAGTACAACGCATATTCTACGTTGTCCCAAGAATATCCGTCCCGAACCGAACGAGATAAACTTTCGGCGAATTTTCCTTTGCCACCGTAACGAAGTTCGCGCTATCGGCTTGTCATAAAATTCGCGCCTCTATCCTTTTGACTTGCAAAGTGTAACACTTTATTGCGCACTCGTCTAGCGATTTTACATTCGTTTTGTATTTTTTTTGAGAATTTGCAGAATTTCCGCGCGACGCTCATAGCTTTTGAAGAAGTAAAAGAGGATAAAACGTTTTCATTCGATAAACAAATATGATTGAAAAAATCTCAAATGAAAGTTTTAAGCAAAATGCGGTAAATCAATACGTTTTATTGCCGTATTCGTCCTCTAGACCGAGCAAATAATCCGTGCTGACGTTAAAGTATTGTGCCATTGAAATCAGAGCGGAAGCGGTCGGCTCGGTTTTTCCCAACTCCCATTTCGCGACGGCGGATTGGCTGACCTGCAACGCTTTTGCGAGCGCGTATTGACTCAGCTTGTTTGCCTCTCTAAGCTCTTTAATGACATCTCTAAACATGGTTTTAGAATATCCCAATTAAGTATTTTTGTACTTGACAAGTCTTAAAAGACTTAATATACTTAAAAAAAACAGAAGAAGGAGGAATTATGGAAGCTTTAAGATGCCCGAATTGCGGCGGAACGATGGAACAAATCGCAGTCGGACGATACAAATGTAATTTTTGCAAAAAAGAGTCCGTAATAAAAAACGACAGCAACGAGCTTGTCTTTGCGTTGAATACAGCCGCAAGATATAGAGCGAAGAAGGATTTTGACAGCGCTATGGAGGAATACGAGCGAGCCATCGGCATAGATCCAACTTGCTCGGACGCGTATTGGGGAATGTTTTTGTCCGAATACGGCATAGAGTTTGTCAAGGATCCGCAGAGCGGAGAATACAAGCCTACGGTGTGTCATAGGATTCAGACTACGCCGGTAGCAAACAATTTCAATTTCAAAAAAGCGCTTGAGCTTGCCGTTTCCGACGGACGCGATTCGCTGATTGCGATGAGCAAGCAAATAGACGTTGTGAGAGAACAGTTATTGTCAATGAGCGGACATATGCCCGATTATGACATTTTTATCTGCTACAAGCAAAACGAGGACGATTCCAAAACCCCCACAAAGGAAAGCGTTTGGGCAAGAGATATGTACTATCAGCTTATCGGCAACGGCTACAAGGTGTTTTATGCCGAACAGTCCTTGGCGGATAAAGAGGGCGAATACGAAGCCAATATTTATTCTGCACTCAACAGTGCAAGGGTTATGCTGATTTTGGCGTCCAGCCTCGAGCACGTCAACGCTACCTGGGTAAAAAACGAGTGGTCGAGATTCGTGAAACTTGCAAAGGAGAATCAAAGCAAGTCCTTTAAGGTGATTTTGAGCGGCTTCGAGCCGGAATTGTTGCCGGTTGCTCTGCGCTCGCAACAGGTTATCCGCAAGGGCGATATAGACTGGTGGGATAAGGTCAGGCTGTATATCGACAACGTATTCAGCAAGGATAGTACAAAGGCAAGAGATATAGACGACAAGGCAAAGAAACGTTTGGCTGATTTCAACGCGATGCGTGAAAAGGCGGTTAAAGCAAGACAAAACACGCAAGAGACGCTCAGCGCAAAGGACGTGTTGGATAATAAGCGCAAAAACGACGCGTTGGCAAGCGTGAAGAATGAAATCGCTCAATGTAAAAACCATTTCGACGAATACGTAAAAAACGTCGCAGAATGGAAAGACTGCATAAGAGAATTTTGTGCAAAGGATTATGAGTGTGCAAAGCTGTATTTTGTATTGGAATGCTCCGTTGCAGTCAACAATATAATAACGGACGAAGCATCTCTTGTGGATTATGCGCTCAAATTGTCCGATTTGAAAGGAATAGGCTACGTTTATAAGGTCTGCAATGACGACGAACGCAATTATTATCAGCAAATTCAAAGCATTTGCGAGGATAATTTCAACGCGCACAACGAGCTCGAAGCCGTATGGGCGTTGCTTAAAGAGAAAATGTATGACGAAGCCCTCGGCTTTGCTCAAAACATAGCGCAGGAACACCCCACGTATCAAGAAGGGTGGCTTGCTGTGCTGTGTGCAAAAAATCATTGCGAAACCGTCACCGCCTTGGCTGAAAAACGCGCGGATTCTTTAATAGCAACCGACGAGTATAAAAACATAATCAACGGACTTTCCGACAAAAAAAGTTCCGTATTGACAGATGAAATCGCACAAGTGCTTCAGGAAAAGATTGACGACGAAGTGAAGATTCGCGAGCAACGCTTAACAGATATGCGAGAGCGCGAATATACAGTCAAAAAAAAGGATAAACAAATTTGCGAAGAAAGAAAAGAAATTAAGATAAATGACATTTTCTTTATAATATTATGCTGTCCGCTTGTATTAACCGCTATAGGCGCAATTCTATATACAATTTATGATGGTATTCCTTATTATAGTTCTAACTATAATCGTCATGCTGATACGGCAGGACTAATTCTAGTCATTATCGGTCCGGTGTTGTATTTTATATGGAGTATCGTATTAGGCGTTTTTTGGATGGATCCTTTTGACTTGTTTTCATTCGTTCTTTCCTTTGTGCCAATAGCAAATGTTGTGACGTACATATATGTTCGATCCGGATGTAAAACACAAATAAAACAAGCACAACGTGCCATTGAAATGGCAGAATTTGATTATAACAAACTTGACGGAATTGTACGGACAATAGATAAGGGAATAGATCAAATTAAGAAACGGCGCAAAAAAGTCGTAAATTACGATACAATTTAGGAGGGAATTATATGTGCTTCAAAAAGAAGAAAAAAGAGGTCGAACGTCTGGTGATAAGAAAGCCCGAATCGACGGCAGATACTTTGATTGAAATCGTTGAGCAAAAATGCTTGCAGGCAGACGCCGACACGTACGTTGTCGTGCCGTCGGGATTTTGCGCCATTGTAGACATCGAGGGCATTCAAAAGCAGGTTTTGAGCGAGGGTACTCATCGCATCGAATTGGACAAGAATTTCGGGGATACGCAGGGAAGAGTTACATATGTAAATCGCAGCGAAATCACCACCGTATTGTGGGGTACAGAGCAGTATGACTATATGGACGCCATACTCGAAATGCCCATTAGAATGTCGTTTAGGGGCAGTGCAAAGCTGAAGGTTTCAGATGTGGAAAAGTTTGTCTCTGCTATGCTCGGAAACAAAAGGACGCTCACAACAAGAAACGTGGACGAGTATTTTACGTCCGTAATAGCAACGCACGTCATGAAAATCACCGCGGACGTTATGATAACCGCAAAGATTTCATACGTGGAGTATGCGGTGCATATCCTTGAAATCACGCAAAATATAACCGCTTCGGTCAAGCAGCTGCTTTTGGACAATTATGGTCTTGAGGTGTGCATTTTCACAATCGAGCCGCCGTTCTATGCCGATAGGCAGGCTATGGAGCATCTGGCAAAGGACCTCGAACAGAAACGTCGTCTTGCCTTGAGAGGAAGCGATTTCGCCAACGAGGAAAACAAGGCTTTGCAGGAGAAGGAAACGAAGTACAAGCAGAATATGGAGGTGTTGACAACGTTGACGTCGGCAGTGAAGGATTCGACGCCGCAGGCACCGACGGTCAATGTGTATACCTCGCAAAGGCACTGTCAAGCTTGCGGAGTGGCGGTCAACGCAGACGCGGCGTTTTGCCCCAAATGCGGCGCAAAACTGAACGGATAAAGCTTTGTTTTGCAGTTATCAAAACGACAAGTATACAGCTATAAGATGTTGTCATTTTTTTGCCGTATACAGTTGACAAGCTCGATAAATATCCTTAAAATGTAAGCAACTTATAAGCTATGTCATACAGTGACAGTCCGCAAGGATCCCCGGTAGAACGGGCGCAGGCGACAGAGGTAATCCATGCATGCGTTTATAATGTAATTCCTACCATCGTCTTTAGAATTAAGCAACAAGGCAACTTGTTGCTTATTCATTTGTAACACAAAACCACCAGATAGTCCGGTGGTGCAGAAGAGGTTTACCGGTGAGCAAAAATATTCCTCCTGTGTTAGAATGTGGAAGTAGTCCGCAAGACTATTACACATTTAGCAAGGAGGAATTGTTATTATGGGAAATGACACGAACAGTTTATCACACACAACTTGGAATTGTAAATATCATATAGTTTTTTCACCGAAGTATCGTAGGAAGGTATTTTAAACCACTTGAAAAGTGAGAAAGAAATTTTTGTGTTGTTCCTTGATAACCGAATATCAGCGTCACTTTTACTTTCCTTTTGTTGTCCGAGAGGACGAGCTACAAGAGCGAACACCAGAACAAGCGGTTCGGGGCCTTCAAGACTCTGACGGAACGGCGTAATTCGTGACGAGGGTGATAACATGTGCCAACCACGCAAACAACGTAAAAACGCACATGGGTTCAACTCTAAATGAAAAAGCACAAAAATATCTTTTTTATCCTTGCTTCACAAAAATTTTAGACGAACGTTGTTCGTCTTTTTTATACCCTTTAACAGGACTTGCGCAATGGAAAAAAGGTAATAAAAAAAGAGCGACAACAACTAGCATATATTATGCCGTGGCTATTGATTACGGATCGTCGAAACTTAATTCG
>CAZUZK010000040.1:0-8654 GCA_964624745.1 uncultured Bacteroides sp.
GATGGTTGGCATTATTGTTCCTCCTGTAAGATTTTTCGAATGTACCTGCAACCCACAGGTGCAATCAAGACTCTATGCCTTTGCTTGGATAATTCCGACAACCGCCGCGCTCACCTCAACGCCCGCCTGCTCGCCCAGTCGCTTCTTCGAGGCGACGTACACGATGTCAACGCGTTTTGCTTTGGCTTGCACGATGATTTTCTTTCTTATTTCCGCATCGGCGTCCAACGCTACGATCACACACCTGACGGTACCGTCGGACAATCCCTTCAAAACCTGTTTGGAACCGACAACTTTTGAAGAGCCTTTCAGCATTTGTTCAAGTTTTTCTTTGTCCATATCTTTTTGCACAGTAAAAAACTGCTTACGTTCTCGTAAGCTCCTTAATATTAGCAATTATCAAAATCAATGTCAAACGAATAGCGTAAATTTTTATATTTTTTTTATATTATATATAAATATACAAGATGTAGTTATCCAAAACTTTATCAACTACAATAACATTCAACATAAATACGCGAATACGATACCACTCGAATACGCGATGGCTTGCGCGAGGCAACCGTCTATCTCAACGGAACGGTTGCTTTTGCGTCAAGGCTCAAATTGCTCTCCTCAACTCCGCTCTTTATCAAAAAGCACGCCGCCGCGCCTATCATAGCGGCATTATCCGTGCAATAACGAAGCTTTGGATAATACACGTCGCAGCCCTTTTGTGACAATTCGTCGAAACGACCGCGTAGCTCCTCGTTTGCGCTCACGCCGCCTGCAACCGCAATCTTGGTTATTCCCGTTTTCTTCATTGCAAGCTCGAGCGTATCTACAAGCTGTGCCACGGCGCATCGCTGAAAACTGCACGCAATATCGGCGCGCGGAATTTCAAGCCCCTTTTGCTCGAGATTGTGGACAAGGTTTATCACATAGGTTTTCAAACCGCTATAACTGAAAAACAAGTCGTCTAACCCACTGAATTTAGGCTTTGGCATATCGTAAACGGGCTTCCCCTCTCTTGCGAGCTTTTGAATTTCCGGACCTCCGGGATACGGCAGCGAAAGCACTCTTGCAACCTTATCGAAAGCTTCTCCGCACGCGTCGTCGCGACTTTGCGCCACAAGCCTTATATGCTCGTAATCCTGCACCTCGACAATGGCGGTATGTCCTCCGCTGGCAAGCAAACACAAATACGGCGGCTCAAGCGCGGAATCGATATAATTCGCCGCGATATGCCCCTTTACGTGCGATACCGCAAACAACGGCTTTCCCCACGCATATGCGAGAGCCTTTGCGAAATTCACACCAACCAAAAGCGCACCCAAAAGCCCCGCTCCGTACGTGACGGCAACGGCGTCGATATCGTCTTTTGTCATACTTGCCCTTTCGAGAGCCTCTTTGACGACGTTTTCTATTGCAAGCGTATGATTTCTGCTCGCTATTTCGGGTACGACGCCTCCGAAGCGGCGATGTATTTCGATTTGCGTCGCAACGACGTTTGAAACGACCTCTCGCCCGTCGCGAACTATAGCGCAAGCCGTTTCATCGCAACTCGACTCGATTGCAAGCACCGTCAACCCTTTTTTATCCTGTAAGCTATTCATAATTTAATGCAGTTAGAATGCCGATTTTTCTATTATTTTTGTATAGACGAAAGCTTTAGATACTCGTTGATAAAGCCCTCCAAATCCCCGTCCATAACTGCTTGGACGTTGCCTGTTTCATAGTTCGTACGATGGTCCTTAACCATAGTGTACGGACAGAAAACGTAGCTTCTAATCTGGCTACCCCATTCGATTTTCTTGAGCTGACCGCTGATAGCCGCCGCCTCTTCTTCTCTCTCTCGCTCGCGTTTTTCTATGAGCTTCGAGCGGAGCATTTGCATTGCCACCTCGCGATTTTGAATTTGGCTTCTCTCGTTTTGGCAAGCGACGATTATCCCTGTCGGAATATGCGTGATTCTTATCGCGCTTTCCGTTTTATTGACGTGCTGACCGCCTGCGCCCGACGAGCGATACGTATCCACCTTCAAATCCTCGGGGCGGATTTCTATTTCGGACGTATCGATGATTTCGGGCATAACTTCCAACGAGGCGAACGACGTATGTCTGCGCGCGTTTGCGTCGAACGGCGATATGCGCACAAGTCTATGCACGCCCTTTTCCGCCTTAAGGTATCCGTAGGCGTTATCGCCTTCAACTCTGAACGTGACAGACTTAATTCCGGCTTCGTCGCCTGCAAGGTAATCAAGCTCCGTGCTTGCCCAGCCCTCTCTCTCGACGTAGCGCGTATACATTCTATAAAGCATGGAGCACCAGTCTTGAGCCTCCGTACCGCCTGCGCCTGCGTGCAAGGTCAAAATCGCGTTAAGGGAATCGTACTTGCCGCTCAACAGAGTGGCAAGCGACAAGCTTTCCACCGCCTCGGACAAATCGTGTACGGAAGACAATATTTTTTCGTCCTCGCTCTCATCGCCCTCTAGCTCGATAATATCCAGCGTATCCAACGTATCGTCTATACGCGTGAGCATGCGCTCGAACTTCTCTATTTTGCTTTGAAGTTGGCTTATTTCCTTTGATACGACCTTTGCGTTATCGGGGTCGTCCCAAAATCCGTCGGCGTTTTGAATGCTCTCAAGCTCCTTGATGCGCTCCTTCAATTTCGACGGGTTTATACTTTCGTAAGCGCGCACCATTTCAGCGCGCATATTCTTTAATTGATTTCTAGGTTCGTTGTAGTCTAACATATTTCCTCTTCGATATATTGTTGCCTTATTATCGCAACACGTGGTTTATCTCTTTATTTGCGCACACAAAACCCCGTTTATTGCTATTTGTTCTTTCCGCAACAATTCTTGTATTTAAGACCACTTCCGCACGGACACGGGTCGTTTCTGCCGACGCGCTTATTTTGAGCGACGCTTTGTTGAGCGGTTGCGATATTTTGTCTTATGCTAGCCGGCGCGCCCTCGGGACGTTTTTCGATTTGTATTTTAAGAAGTATCGACGCCGTTTCCGACTTGATTCTCGACATAGTATCCTCAAACATATCCCAACCCTCTTGGCGATATGCAATCACCGGGTCGCGCTGTCCGTAGCCTCTCAATCCGATACCTCTTCTCAACGCGTCCATAGCGTCGATATGCTCCATCCACTTCGAGTCAACGGTTTTAAGAAGCACAACTCTTTCAAGCTCCTTGAAGTCGAAGCCGTCCTTTTCGACCGCCTCGATTTTATCGTTGTAGTCCTTGACGGCAATCTTCAACACCTCGTCCTTGAGCTTGTATACGTCGTAGCACGAGCAAAGCTTTGCGTCCATGAGGTTGGTTCCCTTCGGGAGCATTCTCTTCTCCAACGCCTGATTGAACGCGTCGTAATCCCACGTATTGTAATCCGTCTTATAATCGGCGTAATAACCGATGATTTCTTCCGCCAGCTCTCCGAACATATCCACGATTTGATCGTGTACGTCCAATCCGTCAAGCACCTTTCCGCGTTCCTTATAAATAATCTCGCGTTGTGCGTTCATAACGTCGTCGTAGCTCAAAACCTGTTTTCTTATAGAGTAGTTCCTACCTTCGACAAGGCGTTGCGCTCTTTCTATTTGTTTTGTTATCAATCCGTTTGAAATAGGCACGTCGTCGCCGAGCTTCATGGTTTCGGCAATGGCTTTCATCTTGTCGCCGCCGAAAATACGAGCAACGTCGTCCTCCATAGAGATATAGAACACAGTGCTACCCGGATCTCCCTGACGTCCGCTTCTACCTCTCAGCTGATTGTCGATACGACGGCTTTCGTGTCTTTCCGTGCCGATAATTCGCAAGCCGCCGAGAGCGATCACCTTTTCCTTTTCCTCGTCGCAAATTGCCTTGAACGCGTCATAGTGATGTTTGTACACTTCCTTTGCGGCAATAACGTCAGGGTCTAGGCTTGCGTGCGGAGAAGAAGCAAGCTCTATGGTTTCGACGGGATATCCGTCCTTTTCCATTTTTTGTTTTGCCTGATATTCCGCATTGCCGCCAAGCATAATATCCGTTCCGCGACCCGCCATATTAGTGGCAATGGTTACCGCGTTCAGCTTTCCGGCTTGAGCGATGATTTCGGATTCCTGCTTGTGATATTTCGCGTTCAAAACGTTGTGCGGAATCCCCTTTCTCTTAAGAATGTTGCTAAGTTCCTCACTCTTTTCGACGCTTATCGTACCCACCAAAACAGGTTGTCCGGTCTTGTGATGGTCGATAATATCCTGCACTATAGCCGTAATTTTACCGCTTGTTTTCGTATAAATCTGATCGTGCTCGTCCACTCTTCTAGACGGCTTGTTCGGCGGAACGGTAACGACGTCGAGCGCGTAAATTCCCTCAAATTCCGCTTCCTCGGTCTTTGCCGTACCCGTCATGCCCGACAGCTTTTTATACATACGGAAGAAGTTTTGGAAGGTAATCGTGGCAAGCGTTTTATTTTCGCTCCTTATTGCGACGTGCTCCTTTGCCTCAATCGCCTGATGCAAGCCCTCGTTATAACGACGGCCTATCATAATACGTCCGGTAAACTCGTCTACGATAAGCACTTCGCCGTCGCTGACGATATAGTCCTTGTCCTTCTTCATCATGAAATGCGCCTTGAGAGCCGCTTGAATATGATGATAAAGCTCGGTGTTGTCAAGGTCCGTAAGGTTGACGACGTGGAAAAATCTTTCTGCTTTCGCAACGCCCTGGTCGGTAAGCATAATCGTCTTTTCCTTCTCTTCGATAGTAAAGTCGTCGCCTTCTCTGCATTGTCTTGCAAACGAATCGGCGGACTTATAAAGCTCGCTTGATTTTCCGCCTCTTCCCGAAATAATAAGCGGCGTACGCGCCTCGTCGATAAGAATCGAGTCAACCTCGTCGATTATCGCGTAATTAAGTTCTCTTTGCACCTTGTCCGCCTTGCGAACAACCATATTATCTCTCAAGAAGTCGAAGCCAAGCTCGTTATTGGTGCAATACGTTATATCGCTTTGGTACGCCTTTCTTTTATCCTCTTGACTCATTCCGGGCACAACGACGCCCACGCTCAAGCCGAGGAATTTATAAAGCTTTCCCATCCATGCGGCGTCACGAGAAGCAAGATAATCGTTGACGGTAACAACGTGAACTCCCTTTCCCGTCAAAGCGTTAAGGTATGCCGGTAAGGTGGCGACAAGCGTTTTACCCTCACCTGTTCCCATCTCGGCAATTCGCCCCTGATGCAATGCGATACCGCCCATCAACTGTACGCGGAAATGGCGCATACCGAGCACTCTTTCGCCTGCTTCGCGAACCAATGCGTATGCGTCTGGCAATATGTGGTCGAGCGTTTCGCCGTTTGCCAGCCTATCCTTAAGAGCGGCGGTTTGAGCGACAAGCTCGTCGTCATTCATTGCGGAATACTTCGGAGCCAGCTCCTCGATTTTGTCCGCAATCTTATTTAATTTGCGCAACTTAAATTTGTTGTCATTGAAAAGCGACATATTTCACCTTCATATTTTCCTTTCGTGCGCATTGCGCGCCTGAAAGTATATTATATACCATATCTTTACATATTTCAACCCGATATGCAACCGCCGCGATTATGAAATCGCAAACCTTGCGTATAGGCGTTGAGTATGCTTGTTTTTCTCTTTATATCCTCGTAGTGCCGTCGTTGCTTTCTACGGGGATTTTCAGCTTTGTCACGGCGGCAGTCAACACGCTTACCTCTCTTGCTTTTGCCTTCAAAAGCGTATTTGCGCATTCGTTGGCAGTCGCGCCCGTCGTAAAAATATCGTCGACAAGCAAAATGCTTCTGTTCTTCACCTGCTCGAACGCACAAGCAAACGCACCCTCGAGATTGGTCGCCCTATCCTTTCCGCGAAGCTCCTTTTGCGCCGACGTATCTTTTATCTTTATCAGCGCAGGCAGGACGGGAATATTCAACCGCTTTCCGACCTCATAGGCAAGAAGCTCGGATTGGTTAAAGCCTCTCTTTTTCTCTTCTTTCGCCGTCATCGGAACAAAAACGATAATATCCGCGCGCATATCGCACTCCAAAAACCTGTCAGCCATGAGTGCGCCGAGAGTCTGCGCAATATACTTCTTTTTGCCGAATTTCAGCGAATAGATAAGCCCCTTAACCACTCCGTCGTAAACGAGCGGCGACCTGTTTTTCACAAACGAAGCCTTCGAGTATTGGCACCTATTACAATAATCGGATTCGTCCGAAAGAGGCATTCCGCAATACAGACATATATGTCCGTTTGCAAAGGGCAGCTTTTCTATACAGTCGGCGCAAAGTCTGTATCGAGTGCTTGCTACAAGCTCTTCTCCGCAAACGTCGCAGGTGCAATCGAGGGGATACAGCGCGTCGTCGAAGCGACGAAACAGCCTTGACAACGCCGCCGAAATCTTCTTTTTCCTTTCGGCGCGCTTCTCTTTCTTTTCCTGCTTTTTCTCACCACTCATACGCGCCGCCTGCATATTCCTGCTCTATAAGATTGAGAAGAAGCGAATAGCGTCTTGCCGTTTCGTTGTTTTGTATCATTCTTGCAACCGTCTTTTTCGCACCGCTAATAACCACAAGCTTTTTAGCTCTCGTAACGGCGGTATATAGAAGATTTCTTGTTTGAAGCATATAGTTTGCGTCAAGCGCGATAACAACGGCGTCAAACTCACAGCCCTGCGATTTGTGAATGGTTACGGCATATGCCAACGTAAGCTGATCTATATCGCCATATTCATAAATCGACACTTTATCATCGTCAAATCGCACTGTAAACTGCATGATTTGCGTGTTAATGCTTTCTATCACGCCTATATCGCCGTTAAACACTCCTACGCCTCTGTCTATGCGATTGCCAACCGCTTGAGTCCATTCCTGCTGATAGTTATTTTGAAGTTGCATAACTTTATCGCCCTCGCGGAATATGCAGTCGGCGTGCTTGACCTCTCTCTTTTGCGGTGAGGGCGGATTGATAACTCGCTGCAATTCTCTGTTGAGATTGAGCGTTCCCGCGCTTCCGCGTTTCATAGGACAAAGCACCTGGATTTCGCTAGGCTCCACGCCGAGATATTTAGGAAGTCTTCTTGTGACAAGCCCTATCGTGCTTTGGCAAATGTCCTCGCTCGAATTTTTCTCTTCAAAGAAAAAGTCGTCGCTCTTATTGTCCATATCCGGCATTTCGCCGTTGTTGATTTTATGCGCGTTGGGAACTATCTTACTTTGCTCGCTTTGACGGTATATTTGAGTGAGATAGCTCACGTTAAACTTTCCGCACTTAATAAGATCGTTTAGCACGTTGCCTACTCCCACCGAGGCAAGCTGGTCCTTATCCCCGACAAGCACAAGGCGCGCGCCTCTTTCAAGCGCGTTTATCAACGCGTTGAAGACGTATTCGTCCACCATACTCACTTCGTCCACAATAACGACGTCAAACGGAAGACGTGTGTTTTCGTTGTAAGTGAAATGCCCCTCGCCGTTTTTGTAGTCCAAATCCAGCATACGGTGAATTGTCTTTGCGTCCTCGCCGGTTGCTTGCGACAATCTCTTTGCGGCTCTACCCGTCGGCGCGCACAACGCGACCTTCTGTCCTAAATCCTTAAACAGTTGCAGAATACACTTGACAATGGTAGTCTTGCCCGTGCCGGGACCGCCGGTAACTATCTGCACGCCGTTTTCTATAGCGTCCTTAACGGCTTCTATTTGATTTTCATGGAGCTTAAAGCCTGCGTCCTTTTCAAATCTTGCGACCTCTGTTTCGACGTCTACTCTAAAATCGGACGCCTCTTGTTGAAGCTGAAGGAGTTTTTTCGCTATGCTTTTTTCGGTATTGAAATTCTTTTTCAGCAATATGGCGATATGCTCGCCCGTATCATATCTTACAAGATCACCTAGCAGAACCATGTCCTGCATATTGTCCCTTACTCTTTCTTCGATATTGTCGCTATCTATATTCAAAAGAGCGATAGCATTGCCAATAAGCTCGTTTTCGGGCAGATAATTGTGTCCTCCTCTCAACGCCGCGTCCTTGAGAAGATATGTCAACGCCGCGCATATTCTATAATCGCTGTCCTGCTCGATTCCAAGCTCCTTTGCGATTCTGTCTGCCGTCGCAAAGCCTATTCCGTCAACGTCGTCAACAAGCATATACGGATTTTTTCTTACGTTGTCCTGCGTCTTAATATCGTACACGCGATATATGCGCAACGCCATATTTATGCTTATCCCGAGATTTTGCAAAAACATTATTGATTCTTGCATTTTTTGAATTTTGACGTAATTCATACCGAACTCGGTAGCACGCTTCAACGAAATACCCCTTACCTTTGCAAGCTCCATCGGGTATTTCATTTTTTCAAGCGAATCCACTCCGAACGTGTTTACGATGGCTTCCGCCGTCACCGGTCCCAATCCGCTAATGAGTCCGCTTGCCAAAAACTTCTTTATTCCTTCAAGTCGAGAGGGTTGAGACACCCACACCTTTTCGGCAAAAAACTGCTTGCCGTACATGGTGCGCACTTGAAATTTACCCTCGACTCTTATATTCTGACCTTCGCTTACGGGTGGAAAAATGCCAACAACGGTGAAAACACTGTCCTCACATCTCATATCGAGGACGGTATATCCGGTGTCTTGACTTGCAAATATAACCGTAATTATTTCGCCTTG
>CAZUZK010000040.1:8754-13142 GCA_964624745.1 uncultured Bacteroides sp.
CGTTTTTTATACCGCTTTTTCGTCTAAGGCAACGCCCCTAATATTATGAAAAACGGTAGGGTTATCCTACCGTTTTTCTTTAGTACGTTCAAAATTTGTATTTTTCTACCGCTTGCTTGATTTCGTCAACCTTATCGGTGTTCTCCCAACTGAAGCCCTCTCTTCCGAAATGACCGTAGTTTGAAGTGGAACGATAGATTGGTCTGTCAAGCTGCAAATTCTTGATTATCGCCTTCGGACGCAAATCGAACACCTCTCTGACAACCTTTGCCAAAGACTCGTCGTCTATCTCGCCGGTGCCGAACGTATTGACGTAAATGGATACGGGGTGCGCCATACCGATTGCATACGCAACCTGAAGCTCTGCACGCTTGCAGATGCCCGACGCAACAAGGTTTTTGCAGATATAACGAGCCATATAAGACGCGCTTCTGTCAACCTTTGTCGGATCCTTACCGCTGAATGCGCCGCCGCCGTGGGGGCAGAAGCCGCCGTAGGTGTCAACGATTATCTTTCTTCCCGTCACGCCGCTATCGCCTGCAGGACCGCCGATAACAAATCTTCCCGTCGGGTTGATATATATCTTCGTGTCGTCGTCGATATATTCTTGCGGAATGGCAACGTTGATAACCTTGTCGATAATCTCTTCTTCGAGAGTGTCCATATTGACGTATTCGGCGTGTTGACAGCTTACGACAATCGTGTCCACTCTTTCGGGAACGTCATCGATATATTCAACCGTAACCTGCGCCTTTCCGTCGGGACGGAGCCAAGGCAATTCACCGCTCTTTCTGACGTCCGTAAGACGCTTCGTGAGAGCGTGTGCAAGCGTAATAGGCAACGGCATAAGCTGTTCCGTTTCGTCGCAAGCGTATCCGAACATCATACCCTGATCGCCTGCGCCTATTTTGTCAAACTCGTCCTCGCCGTCCGTATCCGTAGCGTCGTCAACGCCAAGCGCGATATCTGCGGACTGCTCGTCGATGGAGCTTAACACCGCGCACGTCTTATAATCGAAGCCGAGAGAGCTGTCGTTGTAGCCGACGTCCCTGATAACTCCGCGTACGATTGACGGAATATCGCAATAATGCTTTGTGGAAACCTCTCCGAACACCATTACGACGCCCGTAGTCGCGCATACCTCAAGGGCGACTCTCGCAGACGAATCGTCTGCGAAAATATCGTCCAAAATTGCGTCTGCGATTTGGTCGCACACCTTATCGGGGTGTCCTTCCGTCACGCTTTCAGATGTAAAAAATCTTTTTTTCATTCGAGACCTTCGATTTCGTCATCTACGTGACGATCCAATATCACATCGGTGGATTGCGTTTGATTTGCGGTAACCGTCGAAATGTTCTTATAGCACTTCATACCCGTACCTGCAGGAATCAGCTTGCCGATGATAACGTTTTCTTTCAAGCCGAGCAACGGATCGACTCTGTTGTTGATAGCTGCCTCTGCCAAGACCTTTGCGGTTTCCTGGAAGGAAGCTGCGGACAAGAAGGATTCGGTTGCAAGCGCGGCTTTTGTAATGCCGAGCAACGTACGCTTTGCTGTTGCCGGAACGCCGCCGTTTTCAAGAGCCTTTTCGTTTTCTTCCTCGTAGGAGAGCAAGTCAACGAGCGTGCCGGGAAGCATATTCGTGTCGCCTTGATTCTCGATACGAACCTTGCGAAGCATTTGTCTTACGATAACCTCAACGTGCTTGTCGTTGATTTCGACGCCCGCGGTACGATATGCGGATTGAACTTCCTTTGCAATATACTCTTGAACACCCTTGACGCCCTTTGCACGGAGCATATCCTGCGGATTGATTGAGCCCTTTGTCAATGCGTCGCCTGCGCCGATGGTTTCACCCTCTTGAACGAGAATGTTCGCGTTGTACGGGATTGCATATGCCTTTGTTTCGCCGTCCGGATCGGTTACGGTGATTTCGCGACGGTCGTCGGAAATGTGTACCAAGCCGTTGTTTTCGGTGATAACCGCTTTACCTTTAGGATTGCGCGCTTCAAACAATTCTTCGACACGCGGCAAGCCCTGCGTAATATCGTCGTCGGTTGCGACGCCGCCCGAGTGGAAGGTTCTCATGGTGAGCTGTGTACCAGGCTCGCCGATTGATTGAGCGGCTATGATACCGACCGCTTCGCCAATCTTGACGGGATTACCGGAAGCCATGTTTTTGCCGTAGCACTTGACGCAAACGCCGTTTTTAGACTTACAGGTGAGAATCGAGCGGATAAGCACGCCGGGTTGATGGTGCATATCCGAGCCGTTCTTCTCCCAATAGGAGGTGAGAATCTTGTCGATTTCCTTTGCCTTATCGGTGGAGATAAGCGTATCGCCCTCGCAAATGATTTCGCCCGTTTCGGGATTTACGACGTCGCCGATTGTATATCTGCCTGCGATACGGTCTGCAAGCGCTTCGATAACGCTCTTTTCATCTCTGATAGCCGTGATAAACGTACCCTTTGTATCTCCGCAATCCTGCTCGCGAACGACAACAGAGTGCGATACGTCGACAAGACGTCTTGTAAGATAACCGGAGTCAGCCGTCTTAAGAGCGGTATCAGCCAAGCCCTTTCTTCCGCCGTGCGAAGAAATGAAGTATTCCAAAACGGACAAACCTTCACGGAAGGAGGAGCGAACAGGCAACTCGATTGTTCTACCGGACGGGTCTGCCATCAAGCCACGCATACCTGCAAGCTGACGAATTTGTCCCATGCTTCCGCGCGCGCCTGAATTTGCCATCATCCAAATCGGGTTGAAGTCGTCAAGACCTTTCTTGAGTTCGTTTTCGACCTTATCTGCCGCGTCCTTCCAGATCTTGATGATTTCCTTGTAACGGCCTTCGTCGGAAAGCACGCCGCGAGCGTGGAGTTTTTCGATTCTGACAACCTCGTGCTCTGCGTCTTGAACGATTTGCTTCTTATCTCCCGGAATGTGCATATCGAATACCGATGCCGTGATTGCGCCGATAGTCGAATATTTGTAGCCGAGAGCCTTAATCTTATCCAGCATTTCTGCCGTTTCGGTTGCGCCGTGATACTTGAAGCAGTTGTCGACAATCATACTTAATTGCTTTTTGCCGATAGCCATTGCTTTCTTGCCGAGAGCCTTTTGAATGCTTTCTCTCAAGGCGGTGATTTCACGCAAGAACTCTTTATTGTTGTTGATATCGAGGTCGCCTGCGTCCTTAATTGCCGCGGCGATATTGTCGATTTGTGCGTCGGTGACGTTTCTCTTTAATATTGAACGCGCGCGCACGTACGTATCTGCGTTAATTTCGTTGTTTCTGAACAAGTCTACGAGAACGCGGAATTGATTTTCGTCTACGCAAGCGTTGATACCGAGAATACCCTCGACCTCGAGCTGTCCGTTGTTTTCTGCAAGGCTTCTGTCAACAAAGTGGAGGTCTTGCGGAATATTGTCGTTGAATATGCAACGACCTATTGTGGTGTGCAAGAGCTTGTTGGACTTGGTTCCGTCCTCGTTCTCGACCTGCGTACGAATGTAGCAGAGAGATTGAAGCGTCAAATCCTTGTCTTGATATGCCATCATTGCTTCGTCGAAGGAGCTGAAATACTTACCCTCTCCCTTTGCGCCCGGTTTTACAATCGTAAGATAGTAAGAACCGATAACCATATCCTGCGTCGGCGAAACGATAGGCTTGCCGTCCGAAAGCTTGAGAATGTTGTTGGTGCAAAGCATCAAAATTCTCGCTTCGGCTTGCGCCTCGATTGAAAGAGGTACGTGAACAGCCATTTGGTCGCCGTCGAAGTCGGCGTTGAACGCGCCGCAGGCGAGCGGGTGAAGCTTGATTGCTCTACCCTCGACAAGCACAGGCTCGAACGCTTGAATACCGAGTCTGTGAAGCGTCGGAGCACGGTTGAGAAGGACGGGGTGATCCTTGATGATTTCCTCAAGAATATCCCAAACTTGATTCTTGCCCGTATCGACAAAGCGTTTTGCGCTCTTGATGTTGTGGCAGAGATTGCGCTCTACAAGCTTGTTCATAATGAACGGCTTGAAAAGCTCAAGAGCCATTTCCTTAGGCAAACCACATTGATAAAGCTTAAGCTCGGGACCTACGACGATAACCGAACGACCGGAATAGTCGACACGCTTACCGAGCAGGTTTTGACGGAAGCGTCCTTGCTTACCGCGGAGCATACCTGAGAGCGATTTCAAATCTCTGTTGCCGGGACCGGATACCGCTTTTCCTCTGCGGCCGTTATCGATAAGCGCGTCTACCGCTTCTTGAAGCATACGCTTTTCGTTTCTTACGATAATATCCGGTGCGCCAAGCTCTTTGAGCTTTTTAAGACGATTGTTGCGGTTGATAACTCTACGATAGAGGTCGTTGAGGTCGCTCGTTGCAAATCTTCCGC
>CAZUZK010000041.1:0-12675 GCA_964624745.1 uncultured Bacteroides sp.
GTCTGTCTGTCTGTCTGTCTGTCTGTCTGTCTGTCTGTCTGTCTGTCTGTCAAATCGTCAGCAGAATGTATTGTATATGTCAAGTCTTTTTCATCATTGCCTTTACGAAATTTTATCAACTCAAACTGTTCCGGATTGTGCTTATCTAAAAATGTTATAGGCACACCAATATCTCCGCTACACACATCTGTCGGATAATAATCAAAAGGAATATCTGAAACTCTGTCCACGTTTATAGCGTCATAATTATCATATTTAGGATAATCTTGCGGATTATATGATTTGTACAAAATCAATTCTTCGTGTCGCTTTGAAATATCAAGATTTGTAAACCAACAAATGTTTCCAAACTTGGCGTATTTAATTCCGTTGGAATCTACATATGTATTGTTTTTCTCAAAGTATGACGGTACTCTAAATTGTTGCGCACCGCTATTGATGCCAAGCCATATTTTGTTATCTTTCAAAAGCGGGAAAATCTCTTTGTATGTAATTGCATTTTGATTCCCGATAATCAAAAAATGTTTTTGATATTGCATCAACAACGCAACATATTCCCTAAATAATGAAAAAGGCGGATTTGTGCATATAATATCTGCTTCTTTCAACAGTTCAACACACTCCTCAGAGCGAAAGTCTCCGTTGCCTCGCAACATTTCTAGGCTGTTTCTATCGTTTAACAATAAATGCTTTACGTCTAATAAATCAACGGCACCATCACTGTTAAAATCATCAACAGCATTTATAACAATCTTATAGGAGTGCCTATCGGTGTTAACAAAGATTTTTTCTTTAACTTCTGAAAACAACGATTGTTGCGCATATGCAATAGGGGAAGAATCATAACAGGTAGCAATAAGTTTCTTCAACTTTAATACATTGAAATTTAAGGCAAAATACTTAAAAAAATTGCTTTCGTACGGATCGTCACAGTTGCACAAGACAATCTTGTTTTCAAAGTGATGTTTATAGTGCTTTAATTCTTTCTCAATATCAAAAAGCTGCGTATAAAATTCATCGGCTTTCGCTTTTTTTGCCACGTGTAAAGTTCCATTAGACATAATCCCACCGCTCAACCCGTAATATTTACGGATTATATCAATTTTACCCGTGTTTTTTACGGTTGTCAAGATATTTCCGTATTTTATACGGCATAATAAATTTATGAATAAATTCAAAATTCGTCTAAAAGAAACTCGAAAAAGTGAAGGCATCACGCAAAAGGCACTCGCAAATGCTATAGGAAGAACCGACGACTGCATACACGACTGGGAAAACGGTCGAAGTGAACCGTCCATCGACGACATAGTTGCTATTGCTCAAACATTGCGTGTCTCCACTGATTATTTATTAGGTAATGATATTGAAAATGACGTATTTTCATAAAAAAGCATCGGAAAACCGATGCTTTTTATTATTTTTATACAGATTTCTTAGTAATACAATATATCTCTAAAGAAGTTAATCGTTATTTGTTGGCTTTTTGCGCTTCAAAGCGGTCGAGCTTGTTCTTCTCGAGCTTCAAATAAATGCTCTTAATGGGCGGGCAAATTGCAAAAAGAAGCTGTGCAAAGCTGAAAAGCTTGGAGGGATTGACAAATTTGCGGTTACGTTCAAGTCCCTTAACCATACATTTTGCAACGTGAGCCGGCTTTTGAACGGGGAACGGACGTTCTCTAATAACCTTACCCTCTTGTCCCTCGACGGCTTTTTTGAAGAAGCCGGTGTCTGTTGCGATAGGATAAAGACAGGTCAGCTTGATGTTCTTGGGAAGCTCGTAACGAAGACCTTGCTGGAAGCCCTGCATTGCGAATTTACTCGCGCTGTAAAGAGTGTATCCCGGCATTGCGAGCTTGCCGATAGCGGATACCGTGATTGCCATATGGCCGGGCTTTCCGTTCAAATACTCGACGTATTTTTGATATGTATAAATCGGCGAATAAACGTTGACCTTGAATATGTTTTCAACGCGCTCCCAATCAACGTAATTCATAGTTTCATAATAGGGGAAACCTGCGTTTGCGTAGAAAATGTCAATTCCGCCGAGCGTTTCGGTTGCTTTGTCAAAGATAGAATCAACGTTTTCCTTGGTTGAGACGTCGCACACCATAGGGATAACCTTATCGCTTGCAAGAGCTTCTATTCTGTCTGTGCGAAGGTCTACTGCAAGAATCTTGTTGTCGCCCTTGACGAGCAATTTCAACGTTTCAAGACCGATACCGCTGTTTGCACCGGTAAGAACAATTTTTTTGCCGTTTATCATAATTTTCTCCTTTTATCCTTTGCGGATTAAACTTATTTGCTATTTTTGATTTTATCACGCGTACCGCGCATTTACAAGATATTTTTTCTTATTCCGTTTTTTGCAAGAATGGCGTTAAGAGCTTCTGCTACGCGAAAACGCAGTTCTTCCCTTGTTCCCGAATTTTTTATAACAACGGTGGCGCGTCTGCGAAGCGACTTTTCTTTAGGCTGTGCCTTTATGCGCGCACGCGCGTTCCGTATAGAAAGACCTCTGCCCTTCAACCGCTTCAATCTTGTAAGAATCGGAGTCTTAACAAGCAATATCTCATCGTAGCCGTCCAATGCGCCCTCGGGAATAACCGGAAGTTCAACGGCAAGCGGAGATTTATCGCAAGAGTCGATATGACTTAAAATTAGAGGGTGCGCTATCGCATTCAATTTGTCGAGCTTGTTTCTATCGTTGAAAACAACTTGCGCCAACGCTTTTTTATCAACCTTCTCATTTGCAACGCATTCGGGAAATTCTTTTGCGAGCATAGAAATATATTCGCTATCCTCGAGAAGCTCTGCGTTGATTTTGTCCGCGCTCAAGCAATAAAAGCCCATATCGCGCGCGACCTTCAACACCTCGCTTTTACCCGAGCCTATTCCCCCGATTATCGCGATTCTCATTTCAACTCACCCCAGTTTAGCGCGCTTTTAGCCTCGGCAACGAGAGGAACGGACAATTTTACGGCGTTTTCCATTTCTTCAGAAAGTATGCGCTCAACCTCTTCCGACTCGTCCTTTGCCGCGTCGATTATCAACTCGTCGTGAATTTGCAAAATCATTTTGGATTTCATGCCGACAAGTCTCTTTTCAACGCCGAGCATCGCAAGCTTAATGATGTCTGCGGCAGAGCCTTGAAGCGGAGTATTCATTGCCATACGCTCTGCGGAGGAACGTACCATATAATTGGACGCATTCAAATCGCTCAAGTTTCTGCGTCTGCCGAGCATTGTGAGCGAATAGCCTCTTTCTCTAGCCTTGCTCACGCACTCGTCCATAAACGCGCGCACTTTGGGATGCGTCACAAAGTAGCTGTTGATAAACTCTTTTGCTTTATATTGAGGTATCGACAAGTTTTCCGCAAGCCCGAAACCGCTTATTCCGTATATAATGCCGAAATTGACCGCCTTTGCGTCGCGACGTTGAGCCGAAGTAACCTCGCTTAAAGGAATGCCCAAAATTTGCGCCGCTGTGATTGCGTGAATGTCGTCGTTGTTCTTAAACGCTTCTATAAGCTGTTCGTCTCCGCTCATATGCGCAAGCAATCGCAATTCGATTTGCGAATAGTCCGCCGACACCAGCACGTTTCCCTCACTCGGAATAAACGCACGCTTAATATCCTTTGCCTCTTCGCTTCTCGTCGGCAAATTTTGGAGATTGGGATTTGTGGACGACAATCTACCCGTTGTGGTTATACATTGATTAAACTCGGTATGAATACGACCTCTCGTCACCAACGGTTGCAAACCGGTGACGTACGTAGACTGAAGCTTTGCGTAATGTCTGTATTCGAGGATCTTTTCGACAATCGGGTGTGCATATGCGAGATTGCTCAAAACGTCCTCGCTAACCGAATATCCGGTTTTCGTTTTTTTGCCGTGCGATAAGCCCAACTTCTCAAAAAGAATTTCTCCGAGCTGTTTTGTGGAAGCGATATTAAAACGCTCTCCGGCAAGCTCGTAAATATCTTCCGTAAGCTTTGCAAGAATTTGTCCGTACTTGTTTTCAAGCTCCTTCAAAACATCGACTGAAACACAAACGCCTCGGCTTTCCATATTGCGCAAAACAACGCAAAGCGGTTGTTCAACCTCAAAAAACAACTTATCAAGTGCCGATTCGGTTAATTGAGCGCGCAACTTTTCACTTTCGACAAACAATTCCGCAGCACCCGTTTCAAAGCCGTCTGCTCCCAGCACTTGTTCGATATTCTTTATGCTTGCGCTTCCTCTTGTCAGGTGCGCCGCAATCATAACGTCAAAAAATCTCTCGTTTTCAAAACCGTAAGCTTTAGACAATTTCTTAAAGTCAAAACATACAAGCTCTTTATCGCGCGCGCACTCTTTAACAACGGCAATCGCTTCGTCAAAATCTATTCCGTCGCTAAACAAATCTTGTGCGCAATCTATGACAAACTCCGTCTTTCCGTCCGCGGAAAACGAAATTTCGCTCCCGATAAGAAGCGCGATTTTATCCGTGCTTATCGCCTTTTCTATTTCTTCTTTTTTTGAAAGTCTTACAACGTTCTTTGCAAAATCCACAACGCGCTTCTCTTCGGCTTCCTCAAAGCTCATTCTGTTTGCGAGCGACGTGATTTCCAATTCGGCAAGCTTCGACTTAACCTCTGCCGAATAAATAGGAGAAAAGCTCAAATCGGCTTTCAAGCAATCAACGGGCGCGTCGCAATTTATCGTAACAAGCTGTTTGCTAAGCAAAGCGATTTCTCTGTTTGAAGCGATATTTTGCCCGAGCTTCCCCGGGATTTGCTCCGCATTTTGCAAAATCGCATCAAGCGAGCCGTATTGTTCAAGAAGCTGCTTTGCGGTTTTTTCTCCTACGCCGGGGATACCGGGAACGTTGTCCGACATATCTCCCCTCAACGCTTTATAGTCTATAAACTGCGCCACCGTAAAACCGTCTTCAAGCAATCTTTGTTCGTCATAAACCTCTATGTCGCTCACGCCTTTTTTTGTCCAAAACACCTTTGTGGTGGGACTTACAAGCTGAAAACTGTCTCTATCTCCCGTAACGATAATACATTCGTCGTCAAATCTTTTTGAAAGCGTGCCTAAAATATCGTCGCCCTCATATCCTTGCTTGCTGACGATTTTGATTCCCATAAGCGAAATCAATTCCTTAAGCGGTTCAACCTGTTGACGAAGTTCCTCGTCCATCGGCTTTCTCGTGGCCTTATACTTGTCGTACATTTCATGGCGGAAAGTCGGTCCGTGAAGGTCGAATGCCGCGGCGATATGCGTAGGCTTCTGTTCCTTGATAAGTCTCAAAAGAATGCTCAAAAAACCGTAAATCGCGCCCGTATAAAGTCCCTTGCTTGATTTTAGATTCGGCAAGGCGTGATATGCGCGGTGCATAAGGCTGTTTGAATCGAGCAAAAGTATTTTGTCGGACATAATTCCTCCTGGCGATTATTGATTGTCGGCAAGAAAATCTTTAAGACCGACGTCCATTAGCGAGCGAGCGTCGTTGTAGCCCATTTCCATATACAAATGAGCGCGCCTTGACGAAAACGCCATTGCAGGTCCCAAATCGATTTTCGGCACGACGTAAAAGAGCTTCAGATTGTCGTTTTCAAGCCTTCTGCGAGGCTGTTTCGATTCGACGTTGGTGCGAATTACGAGCATTTTTTCATATCCGCTTCTTGCAAGCAGATTGATAGGAAGATTGTCGTACACTCCGCCGTCTATGTATTTCTTGCCGTCTATAATTTTCGCAGGGAAAATCGGGAACGTCGCCGAAGCTATTATAAAATCGGCAAGCTTTCCCTCTTCTATATCGCACATCATTTTCTCAAACGGTTGCATATCGCTTATATTATAGGCAACCAAGCCGAAATCCTTTCCGCTTTTACGCAAATTCTCTTCCTTAACTATATTCTTGAAAAACTCTTGCGATTTGAGATAAGACGTTTCGAGCATCTTAAACGTTTTCAACCGTTTTTCTGCGATAATTTTTACGATAGCGGGCATTACGTCCCTATCCTTAAGGCTTTCGATTTCCTCGTCGGTTAAATCATAGACCGTATTGGTTTTGATTTCTTCCCAGACCTTGAAAATCATATCGAAGCCGCCCTCGGTATAAAGCGCACCGTTAATCGCGCCGATAGACGTGCCGACAACACCGTCGAATTGCACGCCTATCTCGCTTATCGCTTTAAGAACACCTGCCTGATACGCGCCTTTAACTCCGCCGCCCTCAAGCACTAAACCGAGTTTTTCTCCCATACTCTTCCTTTGTTCGCCTTATTTGTGCAGTTTATCGATGAAAGCCGGCGTAATCTGATACGAATCGTGCGGCTTAATCACATTTGTATTTTTGTATCCGTAAAGCTGTAATGAGCAGGTCTTAAGGAAGCTTGCGGCGGTTTTCGCCACGGCGTTACCCTCAGGCTCCAAATCCTTGCTGTCAATCACACCGATGTCGTCAACGTCCATCATAAGCTTAAGATACGTCGGCTCGTCGAACACCATCTCGCTTGAGTTGTTGATATACAGCGACGTCGAGATACCCGTGCATATAAACGCAAGGTGGAACCAATCCGTTTCGGTGTCGTCCTCTTCGGATTTTTCTTTATAAAGGAAATCCTTAAACGCCGAATTCTGCGTCAACAACGAACCGCTCATCGTGCCGATCATATCGTTCAAGCTGTCGTCGCCGACGTCGATGATGTTGGCGTTTGCGGCGTCTTGCCAGTTGTAAAGATTGAAGAAGCCCGTTTGTCTGATTTCAAGGTTGATGCCGTCAGCATACAACGTATCGAGGAAGAATTGCTCGTTTGCCTCCAAATCGTCGGGGACAAATCTTCCGTAAACCTGCGTGCCGCCCTTTCCGTCGTCGCGAGCCTCGGTCACCGTATAACGCTCATAAACGATTGACATGAGCGAGCCGAGCAAATTCGACGCGGTAAAGTTGTTGAAGTCGATATGCGAATACAGCATGACATACGTCTTTTCCGCTTCCTTCCAATACATACGATGAGGCACGTACATTCCGCAGCCGACAAAGTTGCGCATAATACAACCGTCGATGGTCGTTTCCGCATTAAAGTTGGTAAACGCTTTCGTGCCGTTTTCAAATATAGTATATTCAAAACGCACGTTCTCAAGATGATAGGTTTTGCAATCGTCCGCCTCGACAAGCGCGGTTTCGCCTGTGAAGCTTGCGGTGTCTTCCGCGTCCGTTATCTCTGCGTTATCTCCGATGTTGTTTGCGCGCAATATGATATTGCTCACCGTAATATTGCTCCATGCAAAGCGCGCCATATGATATTCGATTTGTCCTTGAAGCGCGGAAAGCATCTTATTGTTGCCGTAAACGTCACCGTAAAACTCTACGTTTTCCCAATAGCCGACAACGATTGGATCGCCGTTTTCGTCCACTCTATAAGCGATATTGTCTTCAAAACAGATTGCCGAGGTCGCCTTCGAGCCTTTAAGCGTATGCACGACAAATCTTCCGCCGGGAGCCGTCATGTCATAAGAAATTTCACTTCCGAGGTTGTTATCCTTTCTGTACGCATATTCTTTTTGATATTCCGTTGCTCTTTCAAGCTCAGTCATATCCGAAACCGCGATACCGTAAATAGCGTTTATCGTCACGTCCTCCGTCGTAAATTTCGACAAGGATTCGTACTTCGGATACTTTGCGCTTACTCTTACGACTATTTGTTGCTTGCCATTGCCCTCAAGCTTATCGGAATCGAACACGAGTCTGTTTGCGACTTTGTTGTCGAACGAGGCGTATTCGCTTCCTTGTACTATTTCAAATTTATATGCACCGTAGAATGTTTCGAGTTCGTCTTCATTGTCGGGTTCGCCGTGAATAATAATATCAACGGAATTCGCTACAAGCGCGTCTGCGACGTTTGCGTCAACGTATTTATAGCTTGCAAACACCGTTTCTCTTGCAAGTCCGACGGCGAGCGAAGAATCCGACGTGCGCAATCTTACGGAAGTAAGCTTGCTTCTGACGTTCAACTCGATAGTCGCGCTCTGTCCGTTTGCAAGGCTTGCGGTAATAGTCACTATACCGCTTGCGACACCCGATACCTCTCCGTTCTCGTTCACAACCGCAATACGCCTGTCGGAGGATTGCCAGCTCACACCTTGCGGCGTACCGTTTGCCAACGCGTCGGCAAATACCGCTTTCAGCTTAAGTCCTTGCTCGCCGACGCCCAGCACGAAATCGCTGTCGTTGCCGTCATGTCTATAGAACTCTTTATTTTCAATTTCTATCGAGCCCTCTTCGCAACGGATTATCTCAAACGCGCCCTTGCTTGTCGTGATAACAGCTCTGTTTGCGGTGATAGATATGTTTCCGTTTGCGTCTATAGTGCAACCCTCCGTCGCAATCGAATCGGACGGAAGCCCCAGTTCTGTCAAAGTCAGACTAGAAGCCGACGTCGTTATTTTTGCGCCGTAAACGGAGCTTGCCGCATTTGCGTTGACAACTATTTTATAGGGTTCGCTTTCGACGTATTCATTTTCGCTCGAATGCTTGCTTGCCTTAACCGTTATGTTTGCAACGCCCTTGCCGACTGCAGTAATTACGCCGTTTTGGTCAACGACCACAACGCTTTCGTTATCGCTTTGCCAAATCGTGTGTTCGACAATACTGTCGATAGGCGTATAATTTGCGACAATACGCTTGGATTCGCCCACGTTCAAAACGTTGCTATCTCCCGCCAAGATACCGATGCTTACCTTTTCCACCGTGTCGCCGACAACAGAAACAAGAAGAGTTTTGTGCACGTTTTCGGCAGAAACCTTAATCGTAAAATTACAATACGACGCTATAACCAATTCGCCGGTATTGTTGGACGAAACGTCGTTTTGTTCGAAATCGACAAAGGACACCGCCGGATAAACTCTGCCGCCCAAAAGGCTTACCGCCATATAATCGACGATTTTAACCGAATCGTTGCCATATAGTGCCTTTGCCGTATTATACAGTTCTTTTTTATGTCCGCTAAAGCCGTTGTTTGCCAAATCGCCTTCAAGCTCTTTTGACAACGCCTTATATTTTTCCGCATACGCCTCGTATCTGTTTTGATAATCCTCGTCCGTATACGTGACGTCGCCGACGATTTGCCATTCGACGGTATAATTGTTTGCCTTTTCCGGCATAACCTTCACATCGATGTAATCGTAAAGATTCAACACCTTTCCCGACACGTTTTCAAGGGAAAACGACAGGTCGTGAGCGACAGAATCCTGTCCCTTATAATTCAAAGTAATATCCTCGACGGATACCCATGCGTTGATTGAAATTATGCTGGATACCATCGCGACAATCAACAAAATGATAATCGGAATTAGAATCAATATGCCTATCATCAATTTTTTCATAGCTCGCCTCCCGATTACGGAATAATCCGTTGATAACGCTTGTTGAGATTTGCAAACAATCCCGCAAGCGAGCCTGCCAAGAGCAAGAGAGACACGACGCTCAATACCGCATAAATCGCGCTCATATCGCCCTGTGCTATCACAAGCCAGTTGCCTATTCTCAACGGCAAGAAACTAAACAGCATAGTAAACAAGCCGTAAACCACCGACACCGCTATACCCACGACCATCGCGAGAGCGACGTTCTTGTTTGCCGCAACCAATTCACCGTCGCCGGACACGTTAAACGTAGGCGACTTAATATCCGAAATCATGCTAAGGCACGTAAGGCTAAGCACGAGCATTTCCGCAATACCGAATATCGCAAACGCGTCTAAAGCCGTCAGCATTTTGCCACCTGCGGCACTTGAATAATATCCGCCCGACACGGCGCAACACAACGCAACCGAAATCGTTCCCGTCAACGAATACAGCAAAAACTTAACGAGAATCTGATGCGTATAGCTTACGGGAATAACCTTGGTGTGATAGAAGCACGCGCCCTCTCTCGAAATGCAGGTCGACGCAAACGAAACGATTATCGTGATAAATATGACGATAACCATAAGCGTAAGTCCGGGCATGATGCCTGCGCCTATGCTCTCCGTTCCCATAGTTGCCGCAAGACGGTTGCAGAAAAACACCATTACGGGAGCCGCACACGCCATGGCGAAATACTGGAAGGAGTAGTTGAAGCTTCTCAATATGAGATAAAACTCGCGTCTGAACAGCGCATACGTGACCGAATGCTGCTTATCCTTCATCTTCTTTACGAAAGATGCCTTTTGCGTTTCGATACCGTAAAGAATGGTCTTGTAGTATTCTTTCGTAGTTACAAAGTACGCGCCCACGCCCAACACGGCGTTGACAAGCAAAACGTACAAATATCTCAACATGTATTTCCCTAAAGATAAGCCGCCGAATTTCATTCCGTTGACGATTTCCGCATACCACTTAAAGGGATACGCCGCATTCGCAAACGCGCGATAATACCCGATCATGTCCTCCGAGAAAATATTTTGTTGTTGATCTCTCAAATAGGAAAGCACGTTGCCCAAAGACACGAGATATATGCTGAACACCGCGCAAATCGCCAAAATCGTCAATACCAACACGAGCAGGAACTGATTTTTGACGGCATTTATAACCTTCATTACGGGTACCGCAATTATATTCGCAATGAAAAACGGCATAAGCGTCGAGAAAAGAACTATGCCCATATATGCGAAATAATCGCCGACAGGCGCGCCCGTAACTATTCCGAAGGAGATGTAAAACGGAAGCATCGTAAGCAAACACACAACAAGATTGTGCAAGAAGCAATAAACGGATTTTGCAACCAAAATCTCTTTTCCGCTCACAGGGAAACGCAACAGCATTTCATTATCGCCGTTTTGATAAAGATTTTTTATTACAACGCCCGTCGAAATGATTGTCGCAAACAAAATCGTCACGGTTGCGATAATCACGAGATATTCCATTCTCAAGCCCGAACGCCCTACGAAAACGCTCGTCAAATAGTATATGCCGACCGCAAGAACCGCATAAACGAGTACGAGGAAGAGATATGAAGCCACACGCCCCAAACCCTTACGCGGAGCCTCGTTTTGCGTTATGCCGTATCTGGATTTCAAATCTAGACGAAACAGCACTCTCACGCTCTGCATGGAAAAGTCGCTTTTCGTCATTTGTTCTCCTCCTCAACGACAACCTCGTCGCCCTCTTGATGCAACTGCGGACGCATATCCGCACTTTCTTGCGCGATATAATCCTCAAACAGCTTTTGATTGAAGGTGTTTGTCACGCGGAAGAACGTCTCTTCGAGATTAGCTTTATTCGCGTCGTTACCGGCAAGATCGATTATATCGATAAGGTGTCCTTCGTTGACTATGGCAACTCTGTGACACAATTTTTTCACGAGATCGAGGTTGTGACTCGAGAAAAACACGGTGTTTCCCTTTGCGCAATGCTCTCTCATGTATGAAATGATTTCCGCCGTGGATTGCGGATCGAGTCCCATCATCGGCTCGTCAAGCACCCAGAGCTTCGGGTCGTGAATAAGGGCTGCGATAATGCAAATCTTTTGCTTCATGCCGTGAGAATAGGATTTGATTTGTCTGTCAATCGCCGCTTCGAGTTTGAAAAGTTTTGAAAAGCGATCTATTCTTTCCGCTCTCACAAGCTGAGGAACCTTGTAAAGGTCCGCAACGTAATTGACGTACTCTCTTCCCGTCAGTCTCTCGTACACGGAATGGTTATCCGGCACGTAACCCATTTGAGATTTTGCCTTGATAGGCTCTTTTACGATGTCGTATCCGCAAATGCTTATCTCGCCTTCGTCAAACGGCAAAATACCGGTAAGGCATTTTATCGTCGTTGATTTACCTGCGCCGTTTTGTCCGAGGAATCCGAAGATTTCGCCCGGCTTAAGCTCGAATGAAATATTATCGACGGCAACTCTGTCGCTCTTTGGATATATCTTTTTGAGATTTTCGACTTTTAACATATATTTTCTCCTGTAGTCTGTATTTTTTTTGCGCCTTACGCGCGCACGTGTATTATTGCCCGTAAAACGGGCGGAAAAAAGCTATCATTGCAAACTTATCGGTGAGATTTGCAAAAACGAATCGGATGCTATAAATTCTCCGCAAACGTCAAAACGCCTTCCGTCTCTAGCATAACAAAAACAAAGCAATCGGCTCGAACCGTTCGTTTCTCGAGAAAGCATATTATCAAAATACGTCGCAATGAAATTGCATAGCATAAGAGTGAAAATAGCTATATTCGCTATCGCGTAAATCAAAATGTAAGACCTTACCGCAAAAAGCGATATTTGTTGCACTGCGGCTCTGAAAATCGCCACAAATAAAACAACCTGCGCAAACGACGCAATAACACGACGCATACGTTCGGGCAAGCATTTCAACGACATAAACGTACAAATAAACACCGCAAGCACGGCAACTATTTTAGCGATGCCGACGATGTATTCTATAACCAGTGTGAGAAAGGATAAAAAATCCAAGCTCCGTACTCCTTTATAACGCACGCACGCGATGTGCGTAGGCGCATAATTACAAATATTTTATCAGGCGTATACTTATTTGTCAATCCAAATATACTGCTATTTCCCTTTTTCATAATCTCCCCTTTGTGCGTTTGTTAATCTAAAAGCGTCCATCGGTAGGGCTTGCGCCAACCGACGATTGCGGTATCTACCGCGTTTGGATTGACTTTTTGTTTTGATTTGCTATATAATAGG
>CAZUZK010000042.1:0-12545 GCA_964624745.1 uncultured Bacteroides sp.
AATGACCTGCCGGGTATGAACCGGCCGCTATAACCAACTAAGCTACGCCGCCATAATAGTTTGAGTTTTGCTGTTGGGAGTGCTTGTAGCACCCCTCAACAGTGTGATTGCAAGTCCGAACAGACCTTGAAACCGATGTCGTAGCGCCGATTTCGCCAATTCGATCTCGCATATGGTTGCGGGGGAAGGATTTGAACCAACGACCTCCGGGTTATGAGCCCGACGAGCTACCAGCTGCTCTACCCCGCGATATTCAATGCTTGCTTATGATATGATAAATAAAAAGAATTGTCAAGCGATTGACGAAATAAATTTTAACCAATTTGCTCGCAAGGCTTTATTCGTTCAAATCGAAAAGCTCGGAATATATTTCGCGTGCGGAATCGACGTCTTTATATTTTATATAAACCCTTCTGCCTTCTGCGCGTCCTGCATTTGAAAACATAACGGCGTTTTGCGGATAATAGGGGATACCGACAGCCTCTATTCCGTTGTTTTTTAACGCCTCGGCGAGCATTTCAAAATAAGGAGCGGACATGTTGACGAAAAAACAGAAATCGTTGTCGTCGATTTCTCTCAATTTTTTATTGTTGCAGCTCGGGCATTTCTTCTCGTCGGTGGGAAGATGGCATTTCTCGCAAAACAGCATATAGCAGTTTCTCCAATCGTTGTGTTTTTTTGCAAGTAAATTATATGGCGCAAGCTGCGGAAAGTAAATATTTTTGCGTTTTTTTGCAATATAAACGCGTCGTATCGGCGTGCAACGGGACAAATATGGTAAATATTTTTTAATTATTTGTGTATGGAATGAAAAAACGCTTGCGCGCATTCGCTCGGGCGTGTATAATATCTTTACTATTGCTATAATACCCATTTTATGGAGTTAAACATGAAAAAGAAATTGATTGTCACAACAGCCATCGTATTATTGCTTGCTTTAAGCATGACAATGTTCGCGGGCTGTGACGAAATTTTCAAGAAGAACGACAAGCGCGACGCTTTGCAGATCGTCGCTACCGTCAATTACGACGGAAAGCTCGGCAGTTTGTCCGATAGCATTTATAAGTTCGAGCTTGCATCGAGCTTCAACAGCTATGCGTACTATTACGTAAACTACTACGGTATGTCTTACGAGCAAACCGCAACTTATCTTGCGCAATCCCTTGCACAACAGAGATTGCTCGTGCTTTACGCAAAGGATAAGGTCGCACAGCTCGAAGGCAAAACATCTATCCCGGAAATCAAAGAGCTGCTTTCCGCGAGCGAATACAACAGAGCTATCGAAAACTCCAACGAGAGCTTGCTTTCCTCCTTGGTTTCCATTGTCGAAAGCCTTATCACGGAGGATAACGCAAACGTATCTACGTCCACAAAGAAGGACAACTCCGACGACGTTGAGGTCACCGAGCCTATCACTGTAAGATTCGAGACTAACGGCGCAACGGCTATCGACAAACAAAAAATCCAAAAGGGCACAACGGCAAAGGAGCCGACCGCTCCCACAAAAGACGGCTATACCTTCTACGGTTGGTATGAGACGGCGGATTTCAGCGGTGAAGAATTTGATTTCGACACTCAACTGAATGCGTCCACAGTGCTTTATGCGAAGTGGGAAAAATATCTCGCGCCGCGTACGGAGCTTCCGGAAGCTGCCGAAGAGGACGATTACGATCCCGATGACGACACCGTTACGATTTCTGCAAAATTCTTCAGCGAAGAGTATAAAGCAGACTTGTATGACGAGTCCGACGAGGAAAGCATATTCAACAAGAGCTTCCTCGAAGCCGATTTCGTCGAAAACATAATCGTCGAAGAAAACAGCACCTTGGTCGCTACGCTGAAGGAGTATATCGCAGAAGGCCTTGCAGAGTTTGAAAAAGAGCTTATCGACGGACTTTATAAGGACACCGTTGAGGAGTGCTACGAGTACTATCTCAACAGCCAAATGCAATCTCTTCTTATCACCAGACTTCAACGCATGATAGGCGAAGAGGCAAGCGTCAGCGAGGCAGAGGTTGAAGCGGAATTTAACGCCGCGCTCGCAAAGAACAAGGAAACGTTTGCAGGTAGCAGTGCGAACTATCAATCCGCTCTTACAAGCTCTCTTTCCACAACGTACTATCACCCCGTTGCGGAACAAGGCTACGGCTTTGTTATCAATATTCTCTTCAAGCTCGATGACGAAAACCTCAAGGTTCTCACCGATATGATGAGCGCAAACCCCGACAACGCAGAGGCTGTTACGCTTGTACGCAATCGTCTTCTTTCCGAAATGACTGCAAGCGTATCGAATCCGAAATACAGCTCGACCGCAATCGTCGAGGACGAAAACGGCAAACAAATCGAGCTTCGCGACGCTATGACCGACGCGAACAATCCGTACAACAACGTCGGCAAGACCGAATATAATCACGAATATCAATACAAGGTGTCCGAAAACGTGTATGCAAACGATTATTCTCAAATCCTTTCGTTTGAAAAGAACGCGGACGGAAAATACGAAATCGTGTTTAAGGCAACCGAGCATCCGGCAATGGCGTACTTGCTCGAAAAGGTCCCCGTATTCGACCAAAACGACGGCACGGTAGGTCTTATCCACCAAATCCACAACAGCCTTAATCAGGTTAAAGCCGCGGTTGCCGCAGGCGACTTGACGAAGGAACAGGGCGTTTACTGGCTCCGCGAGGTGGCTACGACGTGGGCGTATCTCGTAGGCGATGACAGCGGTGCGGTTTCTTCCGACTCCAACAATAACGGCCTCGGTTATCTCGTAACGCCGGAGGGTAAGGACAGCTCTTATCTTGCAGACTTCACAACATATGCTCGCAAGCTTATCGCCAACGGTACAGGCTCCTTTAGCGACGGAAACGTGGACGACGCTATGTTCAAGGGCTTGCAGGACAACGCGACGGATTTTGTCGGAAACCAAAAGGCATTCGTCGTGGCAGACAGCTTTATCGAAAGCGGTAGCACCTCCAATGCGTACGCAGGCGTATTCGTGCTTCTCAACTCCAACACGGTTTGGGACGCAAGCGCATACGGCTACGGCAAGGAGCTTCCGAAAGACGGCATTATCCCGACGGACTACGTTGTGGCGGTCGGCAAGGACGTCGACGACGTGAAGACCATTCACGACAATATCTACGATAGCCTGCTCGAGGCAAAGAAGTCCGATTTGTATAAGCATGACGTCAACGAGATGTCCGCAAACAATGAAGACAGCATCGAGTATTTCAATGACGTAATCAAACAACTTTGGAAGGATTTGGACGCCTAAAAACAATTTGTAATTGCTAAACGCCCTGCGAAACATATTCGCAGGGCGTTTTACTATAGCTGCGAAAAATTATAAAATGCAAAATTATAAACGCGCAAACCTATAAAATTCGCACAACTATAAAAATGTAAAATCATAAGCTACGCAAAAGCTATAAACAGTGCAAAACTACAGGTTACGCAAAACTACAGGTTACGCAAAACTACAGGTTACGCAAAGCTGCAAGTTGCGCAAATCTATAAAATCAAGAAAAATGTATAGAAAAAACATCGGGTGAACCGATGTTTTTTGCTATTGTATGGTTAATGCGATGTGATTTAACGGCGAGCTTTTTACGATGTTTCGATACGGTGCCGTAACACAATATCGCAAAAGGTATCAGGCGATATTGTAAGCTTCGTATTGGCTTGTTTTTCGTTGTTTTTTGCGTTAAGGATATAGCTTTGTATTAAAGGTATTTGTCAAGTTCGTCTTCGACGTATTTGTATTTCTTGACCTTGGGGTTCTTTACCATTCGTCCTTGCAGGACAACCGCGCGCGGAGTGCGCAGGGCGGACAGATTGTCGAGAGGGTTGGAGTCAAGCACGATTAAATCCGCGCTCTTTCCGCATTCGACGGTGCCTGTTATGTCGCTTATTTGCGCTATTTGCGCGTTAACCTTGGTTGCGGTGTGTATCGCAAAAGCGTTGTCAACTCCCAGATATTTGCAGAAATACACAAGCTCGCGCCACATATCGTAGTGGGTTACGAACGGGCAGGCGGTGTCCGTGCCGAGACCTACCGGAATACCGTTTGCAAGACATTTCTTTGCGCAATCGAGCATACCTTCAAACACGATTGTGCCGTTAACCTTATGAAGCGGAGTTCCGCCCGAGGTGGTTAAATCGAACATGCAAAGGGGAATGGTGGGGGAGATTGTAAGCACGTGAGCCGAACCGTTCTTTTTGAAAAGCTCGATTTCGTGTTCGCCGATGCTTGCGCCGTGTTCGATTGTATCGACGCCGCCTTCGAGTGCCACGGTAAGACCGAGCGGACTTTCTACGTGCGCGGCAACCTTGTAGCCGAGCTTATGCGCTTCGTCACAGCAGGCGTTTACGATTTCGGGCTGCATACGCAAAACCCCCGGCTCGCCTTCTTTCTTTGCGTCAAGAACGCCGCCCGTAATCATCAATTTGATGAGATTCGGATTTGTTTTGGCAATTTCTCTGACAAGACGTCTGCCGTCGTCGGCGTCCTTTGCCTCGTATGCCAGCATACCTGCCATATGTCCGTCCTTGACGGATACAGCCATATTCGACGCCAGAACGCGAGGAGCAAGCTGTTTGCCCTTTTGCACCTTGTCGCGTATACGAGAGTCGATGTCGTCCAAGCCGCCCACCGTTCGTATAGTGGTTACGCCCGAGAGCAAATCAACCTTTGCATATGCCGAGCAAAGCTTGTAAACGATATATTTCGTAAGAGCGTGGCGCATGAGAAAACGCACCGTTTTCGGATTCTGCTTTTTTGTGTCGTTGGGCATACCCGAGCCGGGAAGATGTACGTGTAGGTTTATAAGCCCCGGCATAACGTATTTGCCTGAATAGTCTATGGCTTTGACGTTGGCAATGCCTTGCGCCGAATCGATTATATCGACGATTTTGCCGTTGTCCACGATAATAGTTTTGTTTGTCAACACGTCGTCTTCGAGATTGCCCGTGATAATATTGACATTGGTTATTGCGTATTTGCTCATATCGAAAACCTCGCAACAAGTATTGTGTTATATATATAATACTATAACAAATAAGAAAAATAAATATAAATATGCAAATAATGAAATTTATAAAAAAATAGGTGAGAAATAGGGTAAAAATTATTGCCAAAATCGGATAATGTGATATAATAATCAAGCAACGAGCAAAGGCGGCGCATAATAAAGCAAATCTCGTGGGGATATGGCTCAGTTGGTAGAGCGTCGCGTTCGCAATGCGAAGGTCAGGGGTTCGAATCCCCTTATCTCCACCAAATCAAAAGTCATCGGTTTATCCGATGACTTTTGTATTTTTATGACTATAAAAGGGGATTCGAACGAGAGCGTAAAGAAAAACGTCCAGTGGACGTTTTTTAGCGGCTGACCGACGGCAACGACAAAGCACACACTTAAAAAACTTACTTTTGCTTTGTCATTGCCTAGACCGAATCCCCTTATCTCCACCACACGAAACCTAAAACGAATTCCTTTTGAGAATAAGTTTTAGGTTTTTATTTTACATGGATGTGCAAAAGGTTGTGCAAATTATCAATGTTTGCTTAATTCAACTTGTATTTTTGCCTAATGGTTTTTTTCTAAATTTGGACAGCGTTGCCCTGTTTTTAATTTTATTAGGGGCATATCGTTATGTTTCAGCGTGCATATCATCGTCAAGGTTTTATATCAGTCGTTGTAGGCGGCATATTCTTGCAATATACTATAGTGCAAAATCGGGGATTTTTGTTGACGCTATAAGTTCAAAATCGGAATTGACAGCGACAATAGACATATTGTAAAATATTGTGGGACGTCGGCAGCGGCGATTTTAAGTATGCGGCGAGGAACCGACGTTTACAAATGCGAGATGAAGTGCAAAATTATTGTGTTAAGCATCGCGCGATAACGGGTATAAGATGAAGAAGTTATTGTTGATTACATTATGTGTTTTGCTCGTATTTTCCTTTGTTGCGTGTTCCGACGGAACATCGGACGGAGAATTGCCTATACAAGATTCCGATTTGGGGGATGAAGAGGCGATATTCGAGGCTTTATTCAACAAGAATAATCACATTTCTATACGTCTTGACATAGATGACGCCGAGATGCTCAAGCTCCAAAAGGATTATGAGTCCTATTCGGCATGGGGTTCCAAGTCGCCGATTTACAGAATGGCTGAGTTGTATGTCGCCATAACCGATATTGACGGAAATACAAGAGAGTATATCGTTGAGCAGGTCGGCATAAGAATGAAGGGCAACACGTCTAGAAACGATTTTTACAGCGAAGATGAGGGAATGTACAATCTCGTGCATTTCAAGCTGGACTTTGGCGAAACCTTCGATGACGAAAAGTATTATGGCGATGACGTTGTTGTGTGGGATAGCAAAGAAATTCGCAAGGAACGCAAGAATAGAACCTTTGCAACTCTTGAAAAACTCGATTTGAAATGGAATCGCAATTTTGATACGACATATATCAAAGAGGGTTATGCTTATGATTTTTACCGTGAGTCGGGCATAATCGTTCCTCATACAAATCTTGCAAGCGTCGATATCAACGACGACCACGCGGGCGTGTGGTCGATATACGAGCCGATTGACGATGTTTTCCTTGAAAAAAATCTTCCCGAAGAGGCTCTCGGCGGTGATTTGTATAAGTTGGGCTGGACAAGCGACGGCGCAACGTTCACGGCTTTTACGGCTTATGGCGTTGAGAACGAGGACGAGGGGCAATTTTTTGTTTATGACCTTAAAACAAACAAGAAAAAGAGCAATCATTCAAGCCTCAAAAGTTTGATTGAAATACTCAATTCGCCCAATTTAACGAAGGCGGAATTTGACTCGGTTGTCGATACAAAGAGCTTTGTCACGTATGCCGCCGCATCGTATATTGTCGGCAATCCAGATGATTTGCGAAACAATTATAACAACACTTACGTTTATTTCAGAAAAGACAACGACAAAATGCTTGTGATTCCGTACGATCTCGATCGCGTCTTTGGCGTGAACACCTGGAATCCGTACGGCAACGGTAACGTAAGCGACAGCCCGTTCCAAACCGACAACGTTTGCGGTGAACAAAAAAATCCGCTATTTACAAAAACAATATTAAACGACGGTTTCTTAAAGGCGGAATTTGCAAATGAGCTCAACCGTATAAGGAGCAGCGCAATGTTAAGTCCGCAAAATTTTAAGGCGGCATACGACGTTGCGGCAAACAATTATAGCGGTGAGGTTGAACCGTCCAAGGATTATGGCAACGCATCGAGGAGCAGCTTTTATTTCAGCATTCTCGAAACCTGCGAGCCGTCGGAAAGCCGAAATATGTCTTTTATAGACTATATCACGGCAAAGCTTGCAACGCTCTCACTATACGTGGCGAATGACGGAAGTGTTGTGGATAGCCATATTGTGTATGTTAGGGGAGATTTCAACAACTGGGCTATTGAGGCAAATTATCTTATGACGAGAGTTGAGGAGGGCGTGTATTCTTTTGAATTATCGGGGGACACGGATATGACGTTGAAGCTTTACGTGAACGGCACCGACGAATGGTACGGAGCAGAATTTGTTGATAAGGATTGTCGGGTTGAATATGAAAGCGAAAGCGACAACAAAAACCTCAAGCTCAAGAAGGGGAGCTACACGATTTATTTCTATACAGGCACAAGCACTATCAACGTGATTGCTAAATAGTGTAGGCATATCGGCCGAATATTTAACCAAATCGCCTCTTTAAGTGGCGATTTGCTTTATATAAACGGTGGATCTTGACAGTTTAACGATAAAAGCTTGCAAGCATAGGCGCGAATTTTTTGATATATTTATCGCAATATTTACATCGTAAGCCCTTTGTGATATAATGTTTTTAGCAAAATATGAGGATATGAAGATGGTTGGAAAATATAAGGTTATAACGCTTTGCGGAAGCACAAGATTTAAGGACGATTTTTTAAGAGAACAAAAGAGGTTGTCTCTTGAGGGAAATATCGTTATTTCCGTCGGGCTTTTCGGACATAGCGGAGATGACGAGGCTTTGAGTGAAAAGACAAAAGAGATGCTTGACGATATGCACAAAAGAAAAATCGATATGGCCGACGAGATTTTTGTTATCAACAAAAACGGATATATAGGCAGTAGCACAAAATCCGAAATCGAATATGCTCTAAAAACGAACAAACGCGTAGAATATATGGAAACAAAATAAAGAGCAAACACTCTATCGCATTGCACAAGAACAATGCGAATTACAAAGACAATCTATCAAAACAAGAAGAGGAAGCTTGTATGAATGAAATTATTGATAATATAAAAACAAGAAGAAGCGTAAAAAAGTATAAAAGCGATCCCGTACCGCAAGAATTGGTCGATATGATTGCGCAGGCCGGTACATATGCTCCGTCCGGAATGAACAAGCAATCTGCAATTATTTTGGAGGTTACGGATAAAAGCACGAGGGATAAATTGTCCAAAATAAACGCGCAGGTTGCAGGAATGCCCGAAAATTTCGATCCGTTTTACAACGCTCCCGTCGTGTTGGTCGTATTGGCGGACAAGGACGTGCTGACGTATATTTACGACGGAAGCTTGGTGATGGAAAATATGATGCTGGCGGCGCATTCGCTCGGACTCGGAAGCAGCTGGATACACAGGGCAAAGGAAACGTTTGAAACCGAAGAGGGCAAACAGATATTGAAGGATTTGGGAATAGAAGGCAATTATGAGGGAATTGCAAACTGCATTATAGGATATGCGGATATGGAGCCGATTTCAAAGCCGAGAAAAGATAACTATATTTATAAGATTTGATAGAACGGTTGCGCAATCGCACGCGGCTTGCGCTCAAAAATATAGTCGCAGTGCATATTTTTGAACAGCCGTCCTCGGCTCTATTTGTAGTTGTTATATAAAATCAACGGCTCAAATTTTTGCCGGAACCGCTATTTACACGCAAAAGGTCGTATCAATGTGATACGGCTTTTTCATCGCAAAAACAGGGAGTATATCTGCCGATAGGCTCGTATTTTGCGGCATTTGTTTATAATTGACTTATAATATTGCGCATTATATAATAATCTAAACGTTCGTGAGGTGCGATATGATAAATGTTTTGTTTGTCGATGACGACAAAGAGTTGCTTTTTCTTGTGATAAAGTATTTGAATGATAACGAAATAAACGCTGTCGGCGTAACAAATGCGCAAGACGCGCTCACGCGTTTGAGTGAAACTCGCTTTGACATAGTTGTCACCGATATTATGATGCCGACGGTTAGCGGCTATTCATTGACGGAAAAAATACGGAGCGTCGATAAAAATATTCCGATTATATTCTTGTCTGCAAAAGACGATATTATGTCAAAGCAAATGGGGTATTCTCTTGAAATAGACGATTATATCGTGAAGCCCGTTGATTTGAACGAGCTAAAAATGAAGCTGAAAGCCATATACAGAAGAATCGGGATTAAGAATAATCAAAAGCTTACGGTCGGCAATTTTGAATTGGACTCGCGAGAAATGATTGCCACAATAAACGGAAAGGAAATTGCGCTTACGAATAGAGAATTTAAGATTTTGAGTTTGTTATTGTTGTATCCGCAACAAACATTTTCGCGGAGTAAATTGCTCGATGATTTTTGGAGCGACGATTCGGACAGCTCTTTGCGCGCCGTTGACGTTTATATTACCAGATTGAGAGAAAAGCTTTCCGAATGCAACGGATTCAAAATCGTTACGGTGAGAGGCGTTGGGTATAAGGTGGTGCTGTTATGAAAAATAAACGTATGAAGGTGCTTTGGATATCGCTTCTGCTTGCATTTCTCATAGGCATTGCAATAACAGTGGTTTTGGCATATATGAACGTTGAACAGACGGGTAAAATATATATGCTCATAGAGCTTTTGTTTATGGTTATTGCGGCTGTCGCCTCATTCTTTATAACACGCTATTACGAAAAGAATATTATTAAACCTTTCGGAAAGCTTTGTGATGGATTGAAAGAGGTTTCAAAAGGGAACTTCTCGGTGGAAATCGACTGCGATGGTGAAAAGGAACACGATGAGAATATCGTGTTGACGTATGAGAATTTCAATAAAATGACCGCGGAGCTTCGCTCTGCGGAGTTGATGAAAATAGATTTTTTTTCAGATGTTTCGCACGAGTTCAAAACACCGATTTCATCAATAGATTATTCTGTTGCTTTGCTTAAAAAAGAGAATTTAAGCGATGAACAATTACAGTATGTGACAACCATTGAGAGCGCAACTAAAAAGCTAAATTCTATGGTTGGCAATATGTTGAAGTTGAATCGCGTCGAGCATAATAATATCGCCGTCGCTTCTGATGAGTTTGGATTGTGCGAGCAGCTCGAAGCGTGCTTGATAGCTTTTGAGTCGGAAATGGACGAGAAGAAATTGGAGCTTGAAACCAATTTTGAAAAAGAAATAACAATACGCTCGGATAAAGAATTGTGGCATATTGTGTGGATAAATATAATATCTAACGCGATAAAATTTTCAAACGATAACGGGAAAATATGCGTAAACATTTATGACGACGAATTGGAAGTGCGCGTTGAAATCATCGATAACGGAATAGGAATGGACGCGCAAACCGTCGAACACGCTTTTGATAAATTTTATCAGGCGGACAAATCTCGGATTACGGCAGGTAACGGACTGGGGCTTTCGTTGGTGAAAAAAATTACATTTTTGCTGGGGAGCGAGGTTGCAATTATAAGCGAACCCGATAACGGAACGACTGTTTCTGTGCGTATTAAAAAATAACCTTAAACCTAAAAATCGACAAATCCTCCGATTTGGAGGATTTTTTAATAATTTTGAAACATTTTTGAACAGATTTTGAAACATATCGGCGTTAGAATTGCTCCATAAAATATAGGAGGTCAACATGGAGTATATTTTAGAAACGAAACAGCTTAGTAAAAAGTATAAGAATTTTAATGCCCTCAACGACGTTTCGATTCACGTTCCGAGAGGAGCAATCTACGGGCTTGTCGGACAGAACGGCGCAGGAAAAACGACGTTGTTAAGGGTTATATCCGGGGTGCAACGCGCAACTACAGGCAGTGTTTCAATCGCTCTCGTCGAGAACGATAAGCCTGCGCAAATCAACGGAATAATAGAAACCGCATCTTTGAATATGTCGTTGACAGTGGAGGATAATATCGTCGCGCAAAATATATTGTGCGGATATCAAATCGATGCGTCCGTTGACGAAATATTGAACGCGGTGGGATTGTCGCAGGCTAAGTATAAAAAGGCGAAGGACCTTTCGCTTGGTATGCGACAAAGATTGGCGCTTGCCAAAACTATGCTAAATCAGCCGGATATATTATTGCTCGATGAACCCATGAACGGCTTGGATCCTATGGGTATTGTGGAAATCAGAAACATATTGCTTAGGCTCAACAAGGATTTTGGCGTCACAATAATCATATCCAGCCATATTTTGGGTGAGCTTGCAAAGGTTGCGACTTGTTATGGATTTATAAGCAAAGGTACGCTATTGCAGGAAATATCCGCCGACGAATTACCGGAGGATTTGGAGCAATATTTTATCGATTTGGTAGGAGGATGAAAATGTTAAACGTTTTGAGATACAATTTATATAGATTGTCAAGGCTAAAGGTGGCGTATGTGTTTTTGGCGTTGAGCATTATACTTGGACTGGGAATGGGTGCGTTGACATTTATGAGCGCAATTATGTCCGGCATTTCCACGATAATGCCGATGGAGGTTTCGGTCGTTTTTATTGGAATAATCGTTTCGCTGTTCTTCACAACCGAATTTAAGGACGGAATGGTGCGAGACCAGCTGATTATGGGCAATTCTCATAGCGCGATTTATATTGCGGATTCCATATCGGCTTGTATATGCGGAAGCATAATGTGGCTTGCATACATCGTGCCGAATCTTGTTTTGATGGCAATCTTGGGTATTAGTTTTAGCGCGCTTGGCGTTGTGTTGGGATTGCTATCCGGACTTTTATCGGTATGGAGTGCGTGCTGTGTGTATGTGTTTGTATCGTTTCAAACAAAGAATGCGCACGGGATTATCGTTTGTATTTTGCTTCCGATACTGTTGAGTATATTTGCAATGATAATGACGTCGCCGCTTGCTACGTTGGGTGTAATCAAAGAGCCGACGCTTTCAATTTTGGTGACTTGTCTTAAGGCACTGCCCATAAGTCAATTAACCTTTGTCGAAACCTTTGCGACAACGAATATTTGGATAGTGTTTTTATCTTCCGTTTTGGTTATTGCAATGCTGGAGTCGATAGGGATTCTTTTGTTCAAAAAATCGGATATAAAATAGTGCCGCACAAAAGCGATGAGCAAAATACGCGACGCTAAATACAACTGATTTTTTAATTGCGCGGCTGTAAAATAAAATCGCGATAGAGCGACGAGCAATAAAACGTCATACGCACGTACGGCGTTTTATTTTTTACGACGCTAGAGAATTTTTTTTTGAGATTTCTTGACAAGAGCAACAAAATAATATATATTGATAATGATAA